>NZ_JBYOLA010000009.1:0-162049 GCF_057799055.1 Stenotrophomonas sp. 14P6.2.3 | reverse complement strand
CCCCCCCCCCCCCCCCCCCCCCCCCCCCCCCCCCCCCCCCCCCCCCCACTACGCTATCGGAAGCTCGGCCAGCAGCCACTCACAGAACCGCATCACCAGCGGATCGCGGGTGCTGTCCTCGTGCAGTAACCAGCTCCAGCGCGGTCCGCGCACATAGGCTTCATCCAGTGGCTGCAGCAGGCCCTGCGCGCGCGCCCGTGCGGCCAGCAGTTCGCTGACCAGTGCGATGCCCAGGCCCTGGCACGCGGCATCCAGCAGTTGTCCTGGCTCGGAGAAATTCAGGCCTTCGCGCCGCTGGCCGACATCCACGCCGCCCTGCACCTGCCACTGGCTCCAGTCCATTTCGCGCTCGCCGTGCAGGGTGCTGCGCTCGGCAACTGGGAGCGCCAGCACGCTGGGGTGGCAGGCCGGATACAGCCGGTCCTGCAGCAGCACGCGATGCTCGCAATGCGCCTGTGCCTGCAGATCATCGCGAACGCTGATATCCAGCGTCTGTGCGGTCATGTCCGGCGCCTCTTCGCTGGTCAACAGCCACAGGTCGGCCTGCGGATGCTGGCGGCGGAAATCGCCCAGCCGCGGTACCAGCCAGTGGCGCGCGAAAGCGGGGCTGGTGTTGACGATCAGTTGATTCGGCTTGCGATACTGATCGAGCCGGCGGATGCCGCTGGCCAGCTGCCGCAGCAGTGACTGCGTGGTTTCCAGCAGGTCGATGCCGGCATCGGTGAGGGTCACGCTGCGTCCCTGGCGGAAGAACAGCGGCTGTTCCAGGGAGTCTTCCAGCCCGCGGATCTGCTGGCTGATGGCAGACTGGCTCAGGTGCAGTTCTTCGGCCGCACGATGAAAGCTGCCGAGCCGGGCGGCGGCCTCGAAGCCGCGCAGGGCGTTCAACGGGGGCCAATGCTTGAGCATGATTGATAAGCCTGGCTGATCGTATTCCCGCTGAATCTATCGTTTGTTCTCGTCCATCCGCAAGGGCAACATGGATCTGTCGCGCATCAGCCGGTGCGCCTGAATCGATCAGCCGGACTTCACGGTCCGCCTCTGGAGCCTGTCATGTCTACCCGACGCCATTTCATCACCCAACTCGCCGCAACCGCTGGCTTGGGCGGCCTGGCCGCGCTGGGTCTGACCGGACTGCCCGCCCGCGCCCGTGCCGCTGCACCGGCCGGGTGGCAGATGCCCGATGAGCACGGTCCGCAGGAGCGGGTCTTCCTGGCCTTCGCTGCACAGCCGCGGGTATGGGGCGCGCAGGCCGATGCAGTGAACAGTGCTGTCGCCCGGCTGGCGCGCACCATCGCCCGCCATCAGCCGGTCAGCGTGCTGTGCCGTCCTGCGCAGCGCCGGCAGGCGCAGGAGCGCTGCGGCAACGACAACATCGAGTTCCTCGACGTGGCGCTGGACGATATCTGGGTGCGCGACTACGGCGGCTGTTTCGTTACCGATGGCAAGGGTGGGCTCGGCCTGGTCGATTTCAACTTCAATGGCTGGGGCGGCAAGCAGAGTGCACGCAACGATGGCGCAGTAGCACCGTGGCTGGCGCAGATGACCGGCGCGACGCTGCTGGAAAGCGATCTGGTGGGCGAGGGCGGTGGCATCGAAGTCGATGGCCACGGCACCGCGATCCTGACCGAAAGCTGCTGGGTGAACCGCAACCGCAATCCGGGCTGGTCACGCGCGGATATCGAAGCGGAGTTGAAGCACCACCTGGGCCTGCGCAAGGTGATCTGGTTGCCCGGCATCGCTGGCGAAGACATCACCGATGCGCACGTGGATTTCTACGCACGCTTCGTGCGCCCGGCCGTGGTGATCGCCAACCTGGACAACGACCCGGAGTCGTACGATTACGATCTGACCCGCGAGCATCTGGACATCCTGCGCGGCGCCACCGATGCCGACGGCCGCAGGCTGCAGGTGCACACGCTGCCGCCGCCGCTGGGCGGACGCGACAATGTGCACACCCGCGACAATGACGATCTGGCCCGGGGCTACATCAATTACCTGCCGATCAACGGTGCGGTGATCGCGCCGCAGTTTGGTGACGCGAAGGCGGATGGTTACTGCCGTGAACTGCTGGAAGACCTGTATCCCGGCCGCACCATCGAGCAGGTGGATATCGATGCGATCGCCGGCGGTGGCGGCGGCATCCATTGCGTGACCAAGAACATGCCGCGGGTCGGGTAACGCGGCTCAGGCATCTTCCAGCTTCAATGCAGCATCGGCAGCCAGCAGTGCCTTGGCTGCCGCACTCAGGGCCGGCGAAGACGGAGCAACCACGCCGATCGATTCCATCATCTGCGGCATGCCGACGAACTGTCGCGCGCGGCGATCGTAGATGCCGGTGATCAGCAGCGCACGCGTGGCGGTTTTCTGTTCCGGGCCGATCAGTACGCGCTGCTCCATGATGCCGCGTGTGCCGACCCAGCCGACCAGCCGCGTTTCCAGGGTGAAACGCTGGAACGGCTTCAGCTCGCGGCGGAACTGGATGGTGCCGGCGCCAACGATCGGCGCCCACTTCTCACGCAGCGCCACCTTGCCCAGCCCCATGCGCAGGATCAGGTCCAGCCGGCCCAGGTCGAAGATGTTCCAGTAACGGCCGTTGGTCATGTGCAGGTTGCTGTCCAGGTCGTTGGGCAGCACCCGGAACGAAAGGCGCGAGACCCCGAATGGCGCGTCCAGCTTGGGCCGGAACAGGCTGCACAGCAGCAGGTGGAGCAGGCGGAACCAGAGATTCATGGTTATTACGACTGTTATAGAACGGTCGATACGCTAGTCTATGACGACTGTCTTAGCAAGGAGCCTGCCGTGAGCCCGCGATCGTCCGATGCCCCCCAGCGCGTGATCGATGCTGCAGCGCAGATGCTCGCGCGGGTGGGCCTCAATGCCACCAGCATCCGCGAAGTGACCAAGCTGGCCGAAGCGCCGCTGGGGTCCACGTATCACCACTTCCCGGGCGGCAAGCAGGAGCTGCTGGCGCGGGCCACCACCATGGCCGGCGACAAGGTGGAGGCGCTGCTGATCGAGCTGTTGAAGGGCGGTGCAGTGCAGGGGTTGCAGCAGTTCCTGGCACTGTGGCGCGAGCGCCTGCTGCGCACCGGTTTTCGTGCCGGCTGCCCTGTGCTGGCGGCGGCTGTCGAGGAGCCGGTGGAGGCTACGCCGAGCCAGCCGCGTGCGGCGGCCGCCGAAGTGTTCGTGCGCTGGCAGGGGCACTTGGCTGCTGCCTTCATTGCCGATGGCCACGAACCTGCTGCAGCGAACGGGCTGGCCAGCCTGGTGATTGCCAGCGTGGAAGGGGCGGTGGCGATGAGCCGCGCAGTGCAGGACATCGCCCCGTTCGACCAGGTGGCGGCGCAGTTGTTGAAGGCGGCTGCATCACCCGTTTGAATCATCCGCGCCGGGAGACGCATCGCGAGGCCTGGCTGGTTGCCACGATGGGCCGGTTGCAATGTCGCCGCCTCCATCGTCGTCCTGCATTGCAGCATCCGGCTCGCATGTGAGTTGGCAGGCAGCGGCCGCGATTCGTGGTTACAATCCGCCAACCATCACCCGCGTGCCAGGCAAGGATGTCCGCATGCTGCACCATCTTTCTTTCGGGGTTCGCGATCTGCACGCTGCAGGCCGCTTCTATGATGCAGTGCTCGCAGCGCTTGGCTATCGCCGCGTCTTCGAAGACGACACCGCGATCGGCTATGGCCTTGTCGACGATGAAGACCTGCTCTGCCTGAAGCTGCGCGACGATGCGGCGGCGCCGGGACCCGGCTTCCATCTGGCGTTGGCGGCAACCACGCGCGCGGCTGTTGACGCCTTCCATCGTGCTGCGTTGGCAACCGGAGGCCAAGACAACGGACCTGCGGGCCAGCGCCCGGATTACGGCGACCGTTACTACGCCGCGTTCGTGATCGATCCTGACGGCCATCGCATCGAGGCGGTGACCAAGGCGGCGATATGAGCAACGGACGCCCGCCCGTTTCCATGCCGAGCAGCCGCAGCACTGAAGCGATGCACGCACGCCGGCAGCTGCAGCATCGTGGCTGGCCACGGTTGCAGATGGCCCTGATCGTGGTGCTGACGGGTGCTGCGGGATTCCTCGCCTCGCACGTGCTGCGCCTGGCGGGCATGGACGCGATGCTGCTGCGCTATCCATTGGCCGTGCTGGTGGCCTATGGCGTGTTTCTGCTGCTGATGTGGCTCTGGATCCGTTGGCGCTGGGATGCGGTGGCCGACGGATTGGGTTCCGGGCCCGGAGGCGGTGGCCGCCCGGGATCGCCGTGGAGCGGCAGCGGCGGGCATTCCGGCGGTGGTGGCGCGTCCGCTTCTTGGGGCGAAGCCGCAGCGTCTTCCAGCACGAGCGCCGACAGCGCGTCGTTGCTGGACGTAGCCGACGGCGAGGCAGGCCTGCCGCTGCTGGCCGTTCTCGGCATCATCGCGCTGGTGGCTACGGTGCTCCTGGCCAGTGTCTGGGTGGTCTGGTCGGCGCCGGTGCTGATGGCCGAACTGCTGGTGGATGCGGCCATCGCCGGCGGTCTGTACAAGCGTATGCAGGGGATGCAGGAGCAGGGCTGGTGGCGGCTGTGCCTGTCCCATACGATCTGGCCGCTGCTGGGCCTGCTGGTGTTCTTCGCCGCGCTGGGCTGGCTTTCGCAGGAGCTGGCGCCGGATGCGGTCAGTCTGATGCAGGTGTTCAAGGCGTTGTAGCAGGATCTGCCACCACGTTGAATTTCAATCACACGCAAGGAGAAGCGCATGGATGTCGCTGCACGCAGTAACAGGAAGTTCGTTCGTTGGTTGATGGTGGCGATGCTCGCCCTGTTGATGCCCTTCGCGGTGATGGCCCAGTCGGGACCCACAGCGGCCCCGCCCACAACGGAGGCGGCCGCAGAAGAAGCCCAATGCCGCGCCTGCACCTATGAACGCATCGGGCACAAAGTGGATATCGGCCTGGTGGCGCTGGTGTCGTTGATGGTGGTTGCCCTGCTGGTCGCCATTTCCCGCGAGTGGGGCACGACCTCACAGCGCTGGACCTGTCGCACGATGGCGCTGCTGCTGGCGGGGATGGGGTTGGCGCTGCTGTGGTGGGTAGGCAGCATCATCTACCTCGGCTACAACCCCTGGCAGGAGGAGGCCGCTCCGCTGGATGCAGCGTTGACGTCGACGCTGCTCAGTACGTCGCCGAAGTGGCTGGCGGGGCTGTTGATGATGGGCTTCGCGCCCACGGTCTGGCGGCGCAGTGAGCGCCTGCCGTCCTGGCGCATTGCGTGATCTCGGGAGCGCCGGGCAATGCCCGGCGCTCCGTTACGCATCAGTCGAAGCGCCAGCGCACGCCCGCATACACGCCACGGCCTTCGCCGGGCGTCGAGCGTGCCACGTCCTTGCCGGCATCGTTGTAACCGGGGGTGACGGTGGCGGCGTAATGGCGGTCACCGATGTTGCGCATCTCCGCCCACAGCTGCCAGCGGCCGCCCGGTGCTTCGTAACCGATGCGGCTGCCGAAGATGACGTGGCTGTCGGCCCAGTAGCTGTTGGCATAGTCCACTGCGATGCGCGAGGAATACTCGGTGTTCAGTGCGGCATACAGGCCCGAGGCGTGGTCGAAGCGAAGTTCGGCCTGGTAGGCATGGCGCGGCAGGCCCGGCAGGCGGTTGCTGCCGAAGCGCGTGTCATGCCGATAGCGGAAATCGCTGAAGGTATAGGCCTGGCGCAGCGACAAACGGCCCGGTGCGGCCTGCCACAAGGTGCTGTCCAGTCCGGCCTCGATGCCACGGTGCACGGTGGGGCTGGCGTTGTTCTCGGCGATGAACAGGTTCGGTACCGGCTGCAGTTCCACACTCAGCAGTTCGTGGTTCACGTGCGCGTAGTAACCGGTCAGTTCCCAGCGGCCCAGCGCGGCGTCGCCGCGTGCACCCAGTTCCAGCGTGGTGGCGGTCTGGTTCTGCATCGGCACCGGCGCGCGCTGGCGGCCGGTGGACGGACCATTGCCCGCGCCGAAGTACTGGTTCGAGCCCCAGATCATCGACCACGGATGTGGCGCTTCCACCGAACGGCTGAGGTTGCCGAACCACTGCGTCTGCGGCGTCTGCTGCCAGGTGAAGCCCAGCCGCGGCGCGTAATCCCAGTCGTGTTCGCGCAGGCGGCCACCACTGCTCGGCCAGGTGACCTGCACATCGCGGCGGGTGTTGATCAGCGCAAACCCGGTCTGTACGCGCAGGCGCTCATTCACCGCCAGGTTGTTGCCGATATGCAGCGTGCTGTCGGTGCCATGGTGGCGGAAGTCGCGCGTGCGGGTGCCGGCGGCATAACCGTTGTTAGCAAAGCGCAGCGACTCGCGCACATCGGCATCCAGGTCATGGGTAACGCGCAGGCCGATGGTGGTCTCGCTGTCCAGGCCAAACAGCGAATGGCGGCGGCGGTAGTCCAGCGTGGCGTTGAGGTTGGCGTAGTCCAGCTGCTGGCGGTACAGGCTTTCGTTCAAGTCCATCGGATACTTGTGATAGACCAGCCCGGCCTGCAGCGAGGAATCCTCGTCGATCTGCAGCGTGGTGACATTGCCCACCCAGGTGCTGCCCGGCTGCGGACGGCGCGCATCGATGGCCAGGTTGGCCGCGTTCGCCGCGCGCGGATCGTTGCGAATCTGTTCGCGGGTCAGGCGCCCCGGTGTTTCGTGGTTGGTTTCGCGGTAGCGCACGAAGAAGCGGGTCTGCAGATCGGGGGTGATCTGCCAGCCGATGTTGGCCATCGCGCCCTTGCCATCGCCGGACGCATGGCGCTGGTAACCATCGAATTCGGTATCGGTATAGGCCAGGAAGTAGTCGACGTCACCGCTGACGCCGCCCCAGCTGAGGCCGCGTTTCTGGTAGCCACGGCTGCCGGCTTCGTAGTGCAGCTGCACGCCGGCCGAATCGCGGCCACTGCGGCTGATGTAGTCGACGGCACCGCCCAGCGCCAGCGCGCCGCGTTCGAAACCGTTGGCCCCGCGCAGCACTTCCACGCGTGAAAGCCACAGCGGTTCCAGCAGCTCGTAGGGCGTGCCGCCAGGGCCGGTCAGCGGCAAGCCATCGATCGACACCGCAATGCCCGAGGCATGTGCGCCCGGGCCGCGGTTGATGCCCGAGCCACGGATGGACACCTTGGTGCCTTCGTTGCCCGGTGATTGCGCGCTGATGCCCGGCTGGTAGGCCAGCACATCGGCACTGCTGGCCAGGCGGCTGTCCGCCTTGGCCACGTCGATCACGTTGCTGGCGCCCGGCACGCGCTTCAGCGCTTCGCGCGCTTGGGCGCTGGCATCGGCGGCAGTGACCTGCACGGCATCGAGGGTGGTTGCCTGCGGGGAGGCTTGGGCGGTGGTGGCGAGGCCGAGGGTTACGGCCAGGAACAACAGCGACGGGGTGGGGCGGTACGGCGAGAGCGGCATGCGGAAATGCTGTAAACCACGAAAGTGGCGCGCAAGTTAACAGGTCGATGGCCCCACGTCACCCTCCACCCGCGTATGGCCGCCCGCAGTGTCGCTGTAGAGCCGAGCCCACGCTCGGCTATCGCGCGCAGCGCGGGCTTTCTCCAATCGCAACGAAAAGCAGCCGAGCATGGGCTCGGCTCTACAGGGTTTACGGCGAAGGCTTCGCCAGCGCCTTCGACTGCGCATACAGCCGATCAGCGGTTTCTTTCTCCCCCAGCGCGGCATGGCACTCGGCCAGGCTGTCCCACGCGTTGGCCGACCCCGGATACAGCTCGGTGTTGAGCGTGAACACCTTCAATGCCTTGCGTGCCCCGAGGCTCTCGCGGATAGCGTAACCATCGGCATTGATCGCACGCTCCAGTTCGCCCGTGGGAACCCCATTGCTGTCGCGCAGCCAGCTACGCATCGCCTGTGTCGCATCGGTGCTTTCATCCAGCGCGTAGCCGATCAGCCGCTCGGAAAGCACTGCATGCGGAAACTCCTGCGGCGCGGCCACCGCCATCGTGCTTTCCACCAGCGTGCTCGACCACACATTGCGGGCGCTGCCGTTGGTCAGGTACACGAACACCCAGTAGCCGCCGGCCAGCGTGCCCTTGTAGGCCAGCCGCGCACGTACGCGCGTGCCGCCGTCGTGGCCGACCTGGGTGTAGCCGTCGCTGCGGGTGGTATCCCAGCCGGTGGAGAAGAAATTGCTGCCGCCACCGCTCAGTTTCTGCGGCTGCCAGAGTCTTTCCAGTGTGGACGTGCGCAGCAGCTTGCCGGTGGCGAGCGCCTGCAGAAAGCGGTTCATGTCGCCGACGGTGGTCTGCAGGTCGGCGTGGCCCCAACCGTAGTCCGGCCAGGGATCTTCATTGGCCGGCTGCAGTTGGCCATCCTTGCCGATGTAAGGCACGGCCGCGCGCTGCGCCGGCACGCTGGCCGTGCCCCACGAGGTACTGCGCATCTTCAGCGGTTGCAGGATGCGTTCGCGCGCGATGGCCGGATAGGGCTTGCCGTAATGGGTTTCCAGCAACGCGGTGAGCACCAGGTAGTTGGCCTGGGTGTACTGCACGCGGTTGCCGGGGGCGAACTGCATCGGCGCCGAACCCGCGACCTTCAGTGCGGCGGCTAGGTCGGGCGCTATGCCGGTGTAGCCCTTGCTTATCCAGCGGTTGTCGACCCGGTCGTAGTACTCGGTGATGCCCGAGCTGTGATTGAGAAAGTCGCGCACATGGATCTTCTGCCATGCGGGCGGCAGGTCCAGCACATAGCGACTGGCCGGAGCATCCAGATCCACATTGCCCTGGTCCACCAACTGCATCACCAGCGTGCTGGTGAGCAGTTTCGCTACAGACTGCGCGGCGAATATGGAATCGATGGTGGCGGGCGCGTGGGTAGCCGGGTCGCGTTCGCCGCTGGCGCCCTGGTAGAGCACCTGGCCGTTGTGGGCGACCAGCACGGCTTGGCCGGCGATGCCGTAGCGCTCGCGGTTGACCTGCAGTTGGGCGTCCAGACGAGCCAAAAGATCATCGGGAACATCACGTGCCGAAGCGGGCAAGGTGACTGCCAGGGCGCAGAAGAGTGCAGCGGCAAGCACGCGGTACATCGCGGTGTTCCGTCAGCGGCGATGGCGCATCTTGGTCACGGCGGGAGAGCGGGTCAAGAGCACCGATTCCCGCATCAGGGAGAGCCGGCCAGCGGCCGGCACTACCACACGTTTCCGGTAGCGCCGGGCCGTGCCCGGCGACGCTCGATCAGCCGAGGATTCCCGGCAGATCCAGCCCCTTCTCCTTCGCGCATTCAATGGCGATCTCATACCCTGCATCGGCATGGCGCATCACGCCCGTCGCCGGGTCGTTCCACAGCACGCGTGCAATCCGCTTGGCCGCCGCTTCGGTGCCATCGCAGACGATCACCATGCCGGCGTGCTGCGAGAAGCCCATGCCGACGCCGCCGCCATGGTGCAGCGACACCCAGGTCGCACCGCTGGCGGTGTTGAGCAGGGCGTTCAGCAGCGGCCAGTCGGACACTGCATCGGAACCGTCGGCCATCGCTTCGGTTTCGCGGTTCGGCGAGGCCACGCTGCCGCTGTCCAGATGGTCGCGGCCGATCACCACCGGCGCCTTCAGCTCACCATTGGCAACCATCTCGTTGAAGGCCAGTCCCAGGCGATCGCGATCCCCCAGGCCGACCCAGCAGATGCGCGCCGGCAGGCCCTGGAACTTGATCTTCTCGGCGGCCATGTCCAGCCAGCGATGCAGGTGCGGGTTGTCCGGAATCAGCTCCTTCACCTTGGCGTCGGTCTTGGCGATGTCTTCCGGGTCGCCACTCAGTGCGGCCCAGCGGAACGGGCCGATGCCCCGGCAGAACAGCGGGCGGATGTAGGCCGGCACGAAGCCCGGGAAATCGAACGCGTCCTCGACACCTTCTTCCAGCGCCATCTGCCGCAGGTTGTTGCCGTAGTCCACGGTCGGCACGCCCAGTGAGTGGAAGCCGAGCATGGCGCGGATGTGGTTGGCCATCGACGCGCGCGCGGCCTTCTCCACTTCCTTCGGCGCGGTTACGCGCTTGGCATCCCATTCTTCCACCGTCCAGTCCTGCGGCAGGTAGCCGTTGACCGGGTCGTGTGCGGAGGTCTGGTCGGTCAGCAGGTCCGGCTTCACGCCGCGGATCAGCAGTTCGTCCAGCACGTCGGCCACATTGCCGAGCAGGCCGACCGACAGCGGCTTCTTGGCGGTGCACGATTCTTCGATCAGGCGCAGGGCCTCATCCAGGTTGTCGGTCCAGGTATCCAGGTAGCCGGTGCGCAGGCGCATTTCGATGCTGCTCTTGCGGCACTCCACCGCCAGGCACGAGGCGCCGGCCATCACGGCGGCCAGCGGCTGCGCGCCGCCCATGCCACCCAGTCCGCCGGTGAACAGCCACTTGCCGGCCAGGCTGCCGTTGTAGTGCTGGCGGCCCATTTCCACGAAGGTTTCGTAGGTGCCCTGCACGATGCCCTGCGCGCCGATGTAGATCCAGCTGCCGGCGGTCATCTGGCCATACATCGCCAGGCCTTTCTTATCCAGTTCGTTGAAATGGTCCCAGTTGGCCCAGCGCGGCACCAGGTTGGAATTGGCGATGAGCACGCGGGGTGCATCGGCATGGGTGCGGAACACGCCCACCGGCTTGCCCGACTGCACCAGCAGGGTCTGGTCATCGTCCAGGCGCTTGAGCGTTTCGACGATGGCATCGAAGCTCTCCCAGTCGCGTGCGGCACGGCCGATGCCGCCGTACACCACCAGTTCCTGCGGGCGCTCGGCCACGTCGGGGTGCAGGTTGTTCATCAGCATGCGCAGCGGCGCTTCGGTCAGCCAGCTCTTGGCGTTGAGCGTGCTGCCGGTCGGGGCGGCGATGGTGCGGGACGGGTCGTTGCGGGTCATGCGGCGCTCCGGTTCGTAGCGAATTCAAGGCAGGCGTTGAGCACCTGCGCCAGGGTGTGGCGCAGCGGTGCGGCGTGGTCGGGGTCGAGCGGGGTGGGCCAGCTGTGCTCGTCCACCTGGTCGGGCAGGGGCTCGTGCATGTAACCGCGGCAGGCCAGTTCCATCTGCAGGCTGTGCACGCCACCGGCAATGCTGCTGTAGTGGCGGGTGATCCAGCCGCCCTTGAAGCGGCCGTTGCGCACGTGGCTCATGCCGCTGATCTTCAGCAGGTTTTCGACCACATCGCTCAGCGCGTTGTCGCAGGAGGTATCCGGTGCGCCGGAGGGCCCAGCAGTGCCGAGGTTGAACTGCGGCAGCTCGCCATCGAACAGGTGTGGGATGTGCGAGCGGATCGAATGCGCGTCGTACACCACCACGGTGCCGTGGCGTGCACGCAGGCGTGCGATCTGCTTGGCCAGCGCGTCGTGGTACGGCGCGAAATAGGTGTCGCGGCGCCGGGCGATTTCTGCGTCGTCCGGCTCGCGACCCGCGTGGTACAGCGGCTGGTTGTCGAAGGTGGTCAGCGGGCACAGGCCGGTGGTGTTCTGGCCCGGGTACAGCGACACGCCGCTGGGATCGCGGTTGAGATCGATCACCGAGCGCGAGATGGCCGAGCGCACGGTGGTCGCGCCCATGCCGCGTGCGAAGTCGTACAGCTCATGCACCCACCAGTCAGCATCGCGCCGCGCCAGCCACGGCGAGTGGTAATCGCCGATCAGGTCATGCGGCAGTTCGCTGCCGGTGTGCGGGAAGCTGACGATCAGCGGGGCATCACCCTCGTGCACGGTCAGCCATTCGGGGTGGGCATTCATGCCTGCGGTTCCACGGTCGGCAGCAGCTCGCCCAGACCCTTGGCCAGTGCGCCGCTGCGAACCAGATCGGTCGCGATCACCATGTCCGGGTGGAAGTAGCGGTCTTCTTCCAGCATCGGCACCTGTGCACGCAGCGTGGCGCGCACGTTTTCCAGTGCGTTGCTGGAGCGCAGCGGCGCATGGAAGTCGCAGCCCTGCGCGGCAGCCAGCAGCTCGATGCCGATCACGTTGGCCGCGTTCTCGGCCATCTGCATCAGTCGGCGTGCGCCGTGCGCGGCCATCGACACATGGTCTTCCTGGTTGGCCGACGTCGGGATCGAATCGACGCTGGCCGGGTAGGCGCGCTGCTTGTTTTCCGAGACCAGCGCAGCGGCGGTCACCTGCGGAATCATGAAGCCGGAATTCAGACCCGGGCGCGGGGTCAGGAAGGCCGGCAGGCCGGACAGCGCCGGGTCGACCAGCATCGCCAAGCGGCGCTCGCTGATCGAGCCGATCTCGCACACCGCCATCGCCAGCATGTCGGCGGCAAAGGCCACCGGCTCGGCATGGAAGTTGCCGCCGGACAGCGCCTCACCGGTTTCGGTGAACACCAGTGGGTTGTCGGACACGCCATTGGCTTCGATTTCCAGCGTGGTCGCAGCCTGGCGCAGGATGTCCAGCGCCGCGCCCATCACCTGCGGCTGGCAGCGCAGGCAGTACGGATCCTGCACGCGCACGTCGTTGTCGCGGTGCGATTCGCGGATACCCGAGTCCTGCATCAGCGTACGCAGGGTGGCAGCGGTGGCGATCTGCCCACGTTGGCCACGCAGCGCATGGATGCGCGGATCGAACGGCGTGTCCGAGCCCTTGGCCGCTTCCACCGACAGCGCGCCGGTGACCAGCGCGGCCTGGAACACGGTTTCGATTTCAAACAAGCCGGCCAGTGCGTACGCGGTGGAGAACTGGGTGCCGTTGAGCAGGGCCAGGCCTTCCTTCGCGCCCAGTTCCACCGGCTGCAGGCCGGCGCGTGCCAGTGCGTCCACGGCGGGCAGGCGCTCATTGCCGACGAAGGCCTCGCCGACGCCGATCATCACGCTGGCCAGGTGCGAGAGCGGTGCCAGGTCGCCCGAGGCACCGACCGAGCCCTGCGCCGGCACCACCGGCAGCACGCCCTTCACCAGCATGGCTTCCAGCAGCAGCAGCGTTTCCTCGCGCACGCCGGAAGCACCCTGGGCCAGGCTGACCAGCTTCAACGCCATCATCAGCCGCACCACATTCGCCGGCATCGGCTCGCCCACGCCCGCGGCATGCGAAAGCACGATGTTCCGCTGCAGGGTGGCCAGGTCCTCGCGTTCGATGCGCACGCTGGCCAGCTTGCCGAAACCGGTGTTGATGCCATACACCGGTGCGCCCTTGGCGACGATGGCAGCCACCGTCGCAGCGCTGGCGCGCACCGCCGGCAACGCGGCCGGGTCAAGCGACAGCGGCGCACCGCGATACGCCTGCCGCCACTGGGCGAGGGTGACATGGCCGGGGCGAAGAACCAGGGTGTTGCTCATGTGTTGCTCCAGGAGGCAGGCAGGTCGGGCTGTCCGCGCATCACGCGCGCGTGCAGCGGGTTGAATCCAATGCGATAGACCAGGTCGGCGGGCGCGTCGATGTCCCAGATCGCCAGGTCGCAGTCCATGCCGACGGCCAGGCGGCCGATGCGCTCGCCATGGCCCAACGCGCGCGCCGCTTCCCGGGTGAAGCCGGCGATGCATTCGTCCACGGTCAGGCGGAACAGGGTGGCGCCCATGTTCATCGCCAGCAGCGGGCTGGTCAGCGGCGAGGTGCCCGGGTTGCTGTCGGTGGCCAGCGCCAGCGGTACGCCGGCCGCGCGCAGCGCAGCGATCGGCGGCAGGGTGGTATCGCGAGTGAAATAGAACGCGCCGGGCAGCAGCACGGCGACGGTACCGGCGGCGGCCATCGCGGCAATGCCGGCGTCGTCCAGGTGTTCGATATGGTCGGCCGACAGCGCACCGAAACCGGCCGCCAGTTCGGCGCCATGCTGGTTGCTCAGCTGTTCGGCATGGATCTTGATGGCCAGCCCGTGCGCGCGCGCGGTTTCGAAGACCTGGCGTGCCTGTGCCGGCGAGAACGCGATGTTCTCGCAGAAGATGTCCACGGCTTCGGCCAGGCCTTCGGCAGCGATGGCGGGGATCATCACCTCGCACACCTCGTCGGTGTATTCCTGCGCCTCGCGTCCGGGCGGCACCGCGTGCGCACCCAGGAAGGTCGGCACCACGTTCACCCGGCATTCTTCGCCCAGCGCGCGGGCCACCTGCAGCTGCTTGCGCTCATCCTGCAGGGTCAGGCCATAGCCGGATTTGATTTCGATGGTGGTCACGCCTTCGGCGCGCATCGCCAGCAGGCGCGGTCGGCTTTCGCGCGCCAGCTGCTCTGGTGAGGCCGCGCGGGTGGCGCGCACGGTGGAGACAATGCCGCCACCGGCACGGGCGATCTCGGCATAGCTCACGCCCTGCAGGCGCTGCTCGAATTCGTTGGCGCGGTTGCCGGCGTAGACCAGGTGGGTGTGGCAGTCGATCAGCCCGGGCGACACCCAGCGGCCTTCGCCGTCGATGCGGGTGGTCGGCTGCAGATGGGCATCGCTGCCGGCGGGGCCGACATGCACGATGCGGCCATCGGTGGCGGCCAGTACTGCATCGCGAATGACACCCAACCCCTCGCCATCGAGGGTCATCAGGTGGACGTTGGACCAGAGGGTATCGACGAGCATGGCATCCACAACGCGGCTGTGCTTATATGTCTATACAATATAGGCGTCCAATTCGGGTTGTCCAGCCATGTCCGATTCGCGTTCCCCGCACTCCTTCCATGCCGCCCACGCCCTGCTGGCCGACGGCTGGGCCGCCGATGTCCGCCTGCAGGTGCAGGACGGGCGCATCGCGGCGGTCACGCGCGGGCAGGCAGCGCAGGACGGTGATACCTGCGTGGGCATCCTGGTGCCGGGCCTGCCGAACCTGCACAGCCACGCCTTCCAGCGCGGCATGGCTGGGCTCACCGAGATCGGCGGCGGCGACGGCGACAGCTTCTGGAGCTGGCGCGAACTGATGTACCGCTTCCTGGCCCATCTGCGCCCGGACGCAGTGCAGGCCATCGCCGCCCAGGCGTACATGGAGATGCTGGAAAGCGGCTTCACCCGCGTCGGCGAATTCCACTACCTGCACCACGATGCCGATGGTCGCCCCTACGCCAACCGCGCCGAGATGAGCGTGCGGATTGCCGCTGCGGCCGAGCAGACCGGCATCGGCCTGACCCTGCTGCCGGTCTTCTACGCCCACGCCGATTTCGGTGGGGCGCCGCCGAACCCGGCACAGCGCCGCCTCATCCATGACGTAGACGGATTCGCACAGCTGCTCGATGGTGCCCGCACCGCGCTGGCCACGTTGCCCGATGCGGTGCTCGGCATCGCACCGCACAGCCTGCGCGCGGTGACCGGCGACGAGCTGAGCGCGCTGCTGCCGCTGACCGACGGGCCGGTTCACATCCATATCGCCGAGCAGGTGCGCGAGGTCGAAGCCTGCCTGGCATGGAGCGGCATGCGCCCGGTGCAGTGGCTGTACGAACATGCCCCGGTCGATGCGCGTTGGTGCCTGGTGCACGCCACCCACATCACCGACGACGAGCGTGCGCAGATGGTCGCCAGCAAGGCCGTGGCCGGCCTGTGTCCGATTACCGAAGCCAACCTGGGTGACGGCCTGTTCCCGATGCAGGCCTTCGCGCGCGAGGGCGGGCGCTTCGGCGTCGGCTCCGATTCCAACGTGCTGATCGATGCCGCAGAAGAGCTGCGCCTGCTGGAATACGGCCAGCGCCTGACGCTGCGGGGCCGCAACGTGTTGGCTCCGGATGCTGGCCGCAGCACCGGGCGCTTCCTGTTTGAAGGGGCGCTGCAGGGCGGTGCACAGGCGCTTGGCGTGGCCGCCGGCCTGCAGGTGGGTGCCAGTGCAGACATGGTTGAACTGGATGCCGCGCATCCCGCGCTGCAGGCGCGACACGGTGACGCATGGCTTGACAGCTGGGTGTTCGCCGCACGTAATGGCGCGCTGCGATCGGTCTGGCGCCATGGCCGCCAGTGCGTGGCCGAGGGCCGCCACCTGCAGCGCGAGGCCATCACCACCGCCTTCGCCGCTGCCCTGCGTGGCGTGCTGGGCTGATCGCCTCCCACCATCGAGACCCCACTACGTGAAGGCCAGCAAGTCCGCCACGCTCAACCAGCGCATCCGCAGCGACCTGGAAAGCCGCATCCTCAGCGGGGAGTGGGCGCCGGGCTTCCGTATTCCGTACGAGCACGAGCTGATGGAGCAGTACGGTTGCTCGCGGATGACGGTCAACAAGGTGCTGACGGCGCTGGCGGAGAGCGGCATGATCGAGCGCCGCCGCCGAGCGGGTTCGTTCGTGGCCCGGCAGCCGCCGCACCTGGAACAGGTGGCGCTGGAGATCCCGGACATCGCGATGGAGGTCGGCTCGCGCGGGCATCAGTACGGCTACCGCCTGCTGCAGCGCGAACTGCGCCTGGCCGAGGCAGCAAATGCCGGTGAAGTTGAACTGGCGGGCAGTGAACAGCTGCTGGCGATGCGCTGCCTGCATCTGGCCGATGGCCGGCCGCTGGCGCTGGAGCATCGCCTGATCAGCCCAGTCGGCGTGCCCGAGGTGCTGGAGGTGGACTTCAGCACCACCGCGCCGGGCAGCTGGCTGCTGCAGAACGTGTCGTGGACGCGCGCCCAGCATCGCATCAGCGCCTGGGGCGCCGACGCGCCCACCGCCAAGCTGCTGGACGTGAAACCCGGTACCGCCTGCCTGGTGATCGAGCGCCTGACCTGGCGCGGCGAACAGCCGATCACCCGCGTGCGTCAAATGTTCCTGGGGGATGCCTGGGATCTGGTCGCCCGCTTCTCGCCCGGGGCGCGATAGGGTCGTATCCACGCACGGCGTGGATCTACTGAATCCCGGTTTGGATTACGCGGTGCGCGAGAACCCCGGGTAGATCCACGCCATGCGTGGATGCTGCCTGATCAATACGTCGCGCACTGCCGCCAGCGCACCGGCTCATCGACGCCGGGCCGGGCGTTGAGCTGCACGCGCACGTTGCGCAGGGCGGGGTAGCGAAGCACTTCCTGGCACACGCGTGGCCACACCGCTTCCAGTTCTCCAGTGCGGTTGATCGCCAGCGTCTGCCGGGTCAGCCAGACGCCGCTGGCGATGCCGGATTGCCCGGCCAGGGCGCGGGCCAGTTCAGCCTGGTAGCGGTCCAGCGTGACAGCGTCGGGGTTGGGATTGCTGCGCGCGTCGTCGGTTTTCTGCGGCACGGATGCGGGTGCGGCAGCCGCCTGAGCAGGTGCATCCGCAACCTTGTCCGGCTCGGCGGGCGTCGGCAACGGCTGTGCGGCCGGGGGCCCGACAGACGCGACGGCGGGTGCGGGAGTTGGATCCGCCTGTTCGGTGCGCAGGCCTTGCAGGCCAAGCCCGACCAGCAGGCCCAGCGTCACTGAAGCCAGTGCAGCGATGGCGATGCGGCGCAGCGCTTCATGGCGGGCGATCGCGCGCACGCGGGTGTCAACATCGGTCGGCAGGTAGGGCTGCAGCAACGGCCACAGACGCGGACCGTCGATCACTTCCACCGCCTGCTTCTCTGCGGCGGTCAGACCATCGCGCTCAACCCGGCCTTCGGTGATCAGCATGCCGCCCTTGGCGCCCGCCAGTCGGGCGGCAGCGCCCAGTTCGTTCACCGCAGCGGTGCCGATGCGATAGGCCAGGCCGTGCTTGCACGACACCCGCCAGGTGTTCGGGCCATCGCTGAGCAGGAAATCGCTGCTCGGCTCACGGCTTTCCTCGCTCGGGTCCTGCAGTTCACGCAGGCCGCGCTGCTCGCGCAGCATGCGCTTGATCAGGGTGGAAAACTCGCGCCAGTGCATGCCAGCCAGGGCCTGCAGGCCCAGTTGCATTTCGGTACGTCGGCGCTTGAACCACCAGAGATAGACGGTGGCCAGGGTGCAGGTAAGCAAGGCCGACAGCAGGGCCAGAATCCAGGGAAGCATGCAGGGCGACGACGGAAGGGGCGAAAACGGAAGCCCACAGTGTAAAGGGCCGACCGGTTGATTGCGTCAGGGTGACCCCGACAGCAAGCGTGATGCAGCCCGCAGATCCGCACGCGCCAGACACGGAAAACCCGCCAATCCTGAAGCCGTGAGGGGAGGGAACAAACGGCAGCCGAAGCGATTGGCGGGTTCTACGCGATTGTCAACGAAAATTTATTGCGTTGCAACAAAGGCGGTTCAGGGCGTGCTGCCCGGTGACTGGTGGCTGCCCGGCGAGGGTGCATCGACGTCGGCGGAGGCGCGGTGTTCCAGCTTGGCCAAGCGCGCGGTCAGCGCATCGATGCGTGCTTCCAGCGCGGTCACCTGATCGGCGGTCGGCACGTGCAGGCGCTTGAGCACGCCCTGTACCTGGTCATCGAACGCCTTGTTGACCTTGTCCCAGGTTCCAGAGGCCTTCTCGCGGGCTTCGTCCAGCGAGTGCTCGACGTTGTCACGCCAGCCCGGTTCCTGCTCGCCGCTACGCTCGCGGCGGCGGGCTTCCCAGGCTTCGCCTTCCTTCACCAGGCCATCGAAGAAGCGGCCTCCTTCTGCCTGCGCGCGCCCCAAGGCGCCAAGTCCGGCCAGCCAGACCTGCTGTGCCGAATCGCTCAGCTTGCGCGAAAAGCGTTCTGCCTGGTCGCCGAAGCCGGCATCGTCGTCGCGGCGGTCGTCATTCTCGTAACGGTTCATCGCACTTCCCGGGGGAGTTGGGCCTACCCCCGAGAGTAGCGCGCGCCGACGTTGCTGGGCCGTGATGGCCGCAGCGCAGGTTCAGCCCAGCTTTTCCTTCAACACACGCTGGATCTCGCTTTCCACCATGCCCTTCATCGCCGACAGCAGGAAGCCCAGCTTGGCCGTCACCCGCACCGCGCCCGGCTGCAGTTCGATCGCACCGTCCACGCCGCTGCCGGAGAAGTTCAACACGTCGGCGGCCCACGACGACTTCAGGCCGAAGCGTTCGCCCAGCTTGGCGGCAACCTGTTCGATCGCCTCGCGCGCCTGGGTGTCGGGCAGGGTATGGGCGTGGCGGACATCGATGGTGGACATGCGGGCTCCTGGCGCAGGGCGGGGATCAGTGAGAGGGCGAGCATTGTGCGCATCGACAGCGCCCACGCCAAGCGCTCATCGCAGGTTCTTCTTCGTGGGCGGCCAACCTGCTAGTCTGCGCCGCGTGCAGAACCTGCTAGTTCACTTCAGTCAACAACAACAGCCCGACCAGCCGCTACGGCCCGGGGTGCAGCGCATCGTGCGCCAGGCAAACGGCAGCGTGCGCCTCGGTGATGCCGGCAACGGCGCACTGCTGCTCGCGCAGTTCTGCATGGACGACCGCGGCCTCTGGCTGCAGGTCGGTAACGGTATCCGCGGCATCCATGTGAACGGCCGTCCGGTACGGCGCATGGCCCTGCTGCGGGCCGGCGACGCCGTGTACGTAGACGGCGTGGAAATGGTCCTGCAGGGCGAGGTCGACACCCTGCTGCAGGCACCGGCGCCGGCCGCCAGCGTTGAAGGCAACGGTGACGAGCAGCGCCTGCTGCGCGGTGTCGGTGGCCTGCATCACGGCCGCAGCTACCCCCTGTCGCGCACGCGGGTGATCGGCCGTGGCAGCGATGTCGACATCGAGATCGATGAGCCTGCCTTCGCCGAACAGCACGCGCGGGTGGAAGTACACGGCGAGCGGGTATTGCTGCGTGACCTGGGCAGTGCCGATGGCACCCGGGTCAACGGTGTTGCCGTCCGCCACTGCTGGCTGCAGGCTGGCGACCAGGTGGTGTTCGATGGCCAGCACCGGTTCGTGCTGGAAGTGCCGCACGACCCGCGCCGACGCCCACCGCTGGCCGACGACGAAGGCAGCGACGAAGCCGAACAGGTGCCCGTGGTGCCTGCGGCCCCACGTCGGGTGCGCCGCTGGCCGTGGCTGCTGGGCAGTGCGTTGCTGCTGGCGGCGGTGCTCAGCCTGCTGCTCTGGTTCGGCGCGCGCTGAACCGCATCCGCCGGGCATGGCCCGGCGCTACCGGCCTTCGCTCTGGTAGATGCCAACCTTGGTTGGCACGTTCCCTCCGCACCCATGACGCCTGCCGGCGTACGCCAACCAAGGTTGGCGGCTACCAAGACCATGCACGGCCCCGCACCGCGCGCGGCCAATGGATACGGATGCAACCAAATTTCCCTTGCGCCACTAGGCCGCAAGGCTGGTGCAGTGCGGCATACTAGGGGTCTTGCCCCACAGGTGTGCCATGACGCGCGCGTTCAACTTCAGTGCCGGCCCTGCAACGTTGCCGGAATCGGTCCTGCGCCAGGCGCAGGCGGAAATGCTGGACTGGCACGGTAGCGGTGCCTCCATCGTGGAAATGAGCCATCGCGGACCGGAATTCATGTCGGTGGCCGCCGAGGCCGAGGCCGACCTGCGTCGCCTGCTCGACATCCCCGAAGACTATGCGGTGCTGTTCCTGCCCGGTGGTGCCACCACCCAGCAGGCATTGATTCCGCTCAACTTCGCCAGCCCCGGCCAACGTGCCGACTACGTGGTCACCGGCCACTGGGGCAAGACCGCAGTCAAGCAGGCCAGCCCCTATGTAGACGTCAACATCGCCGCCAGCAGCGAGGCCGAAGGCTATCGCCAGCTGCCCGAGCGCGCCGGCTGGCAGCTTTCACCCGATGCTGCCTACGTGCACATCACTGCCAACGAGACCATCCACGGTGTCGAGTTCCGTGATGTGCCCGAGAACGGCAACGTGCCGCTGGTGGCAGATTTCAGCTCGTCCATCGCCAGCGAGCCGCTGGATGTACGCCGCTACGGCGTCATCTATGCCGGTGCGCAGAAGAACCTTGGCCCCGTCGGCATCGCGGTGATGATCATCCGTCGCGACCTGCTGGAGCGCAGTGGCCAGCCGCGCGCGGACATCTTCGATTACCGATCGCACGTCGCCCGCGATTCCATGCTCAATACGCCGCCGACCTGGAACTGGTATCTGGCCGGCCTGGTGTTCAAGTGGATGCTCGCCGAAGGCGGCGTGGTCGAGTTCGCCAAGCGCAACGCCGCCAAGGCCGCGCTGGTGTACGGCGCCATCGATGCCTCCGGCGGTTTCTATCGCAACGAGGTCGCGCATTCGGCGCGCTCGCGGATGAACATCCCGTTCTTCCTGCCCAACACCGATCTCGATGCCCGTTTCGTCGCCGATGCCAAGGCCGCCGGCCTGCTGGCGCTGAAGGGCCACAAGGTGGTCGGTGGCATCCGTGCGTCGCTCTACAACGCCATGCCGCTGGCCGGGGCCGAGGCGCTGGTCGCCTTCATGGCCGATTTCCAGCAGCGTCACGGCTGAGCAATGAACGGCGCGCATCGTCGGGTGCGCGCCCCGCAACAAGGAATTCCGATGGCAAGCAAACCCAGCAAGAAGGCGTCGAAGAAGGCCGAACCGGTCAAGGACAGCGCCACCTCCAAGCCCAAGGGCAAGTCGAAGGCAACCGCGGTGCCGACACTGGCGCCACTGGCGCTGGCTGATGTGCGTTCGAAGATCGACCAGATCGACCGTGACATCCAGAGCCTGATCGCCGAGCGCGCACAGTTCGCCCACCAGGTCGGCAAGGCCAAGGGCAAGCTCGCCGCCGCCGTCGATTACTACCGCCCCGAACGCGAAGCGCAGGTGCTGCGCATGGTGGTGGACCGCAACGAAGGCCCGCTCAGCGATGAGCTGCTGGTGCACGTCTACCGCGAAATCATGTCGGCCTGCCTGGCCCAGCAGGAGCCGTTGAAGATCGGCTACCTCGGCCCGGAAGGCACCTTCAGCCAGCAGGCCGTGCTCAAGCACTTCGGCCGCTCGGCGCTGGGCCTGCCGATGGCCAGCATCGAAGAAGTGTTCCAGGAAGTGGAAGCGGGCAACGCCGATTTCGGCGTGGTGCCGGTGGAGAACTCGGGGCAGGGCACCATCCAGATCACCCTGGACATGTTCCTCACCTCCAACCTGAAAATTTGCGGCGAAGTGGAACTGCGCGTGCAGCAGTACCTGATGTCGCGCAGCGGCCGCATCGAAGACATCGAACGCGTCTACGGCCATCCGCAGTCGTTCATGCAGACCTCGGCATGGATGCGCGCCAACCTGCCCAAGGCCGAGAAGATCCCGGTGGCCAGCAACGCCGAAGGTGCGCGCCGTGCGCGCAATGCTGACGACGCCGCGGCCATCGGCGGCGAGAGCGCCGGCCACGTGTACGGCCTGAAGAAGGTCGTCACCAAGCCGATCCAGAACGATGCCGACAACACCACCCGTTTCCTGGTGGTGGGCCGCAACATCTTCCCGACCTCCGGCCACGACCGTACCTCGGTGCTGGTGTTCATCCATGACAAGCCGGGTGCGCTGTTCGATGTGCTCAGCCCGTTCGCGCGCCATGGCATCAGCATGAACCGCATCGAGTCGCGGCCCTCGCACCATGGCAAGTGGGAATACGGCTTCTTCATCGACCTGGCCGGCCACATCGACGACGCACCGATGCAGGCCGCACTGGCGGAACTGGAAGCGCACTCGGCGCAGATCAAGGTGCTTGGCTCCTATCCGGTGGCCGTGCCCTGATCCCTGCTGCGGCGGCTGCGGCCGCCGCCCCTGATGCACCGCCGGCGACCCGGCGTTTACGGAACAATTCAACGATGAGCAACGCGCAGCACTGGATCGCCCGCAAGGGCCAGCCCCTGCAGGGCAGCCTGACCATTCCCGGCGACAAGTCGGTCTCGCACCGCTCGGTGATGTTCGCCGCGCTGGCCGACGGCACCTCGCATATCGAAGGCTTCCTGGAAGGCGAAGACACCCGCGCCACCGCGCGCATCTTCAGCCAGTTGGGCGTGCGCATCGAAACTCCGAGTGCGTCGCAGCGGATCGTGCACGGGGTCGGCATCGATGGCCTGCAGGCACCCAGCGCGCCGCTGGACTGCGGCAATGCCGGCACCGGCATGCGTCTGCTGGCCGGCCTGCTGGCCGGTCAGGCATTCGACTGCACGCTGGTCGGCGACGAATCGCTGTCCGGCCGTCCGATGCGCCGCGTCACCGGCCCGCTGTCGCAGATGGGCGCGAAGATCGACACCGAGGCAGACGGCACGCCGCCGCTGCACGTGCATGGCGGGCAGACCCTACACGGCATCGACTTTGCCTCGCCGGTGGCCAGCGCGCAGATCAAGTCCGCCGTGCTGCTGGCGGGCCTGTACGCGCATGGCGAGACCAGCGTGACCGAACCGCACCCGACCCGCGACTACACCGAACGCATGTTGTCCGCGTTCGGCGTGGACATCGCATTCTCGCCGGGCAAGGCCCGCCTGCGTGGTGGCCAGCGCCTGCGAGCGACCGACATCGTGGTGCCGGCCGACTTCTCCTCGGCCGCATTCTTCCTGGTCGCCGCCAGCATCATTCCCGGCTCCGAGCTGCGCCTGAAGCAGGTCGGCCTCAATCCGCGCCGTACCGGCCTGCTGCACGCGCTGCGCCTGATGGGCGCGGACATCACCGAAGAGAACCCAGCAGAGCAGGGCGGCGAACCGGTGGCCGATCTGGTGGTGCGCTACGCGCCGCTGAAGGGCGCGCGTATTCCGGAGGAACTGGTGCCGGACATGATCGACGAGTTCCCGGCACTGTTCGTGGCTGCTGCCGCCGCTGAAGGGCAGACCGTGGTGACCGGCGCCGCCGAACTGCGGGTGAAGGAATCCGATCGTCTGGCGGCGATGGCGACCGGCCTGCGCGCGCTGGGCATGCAGGTGGACGAAACCGAAGATGGCGCCACCCTGCACGGCGGCGTATCGCTGGGCAGTGGCACCATTGAAAGCCACGGCGATCATCGGATCGCGATGGCCTTCGCCATTGCCGGCCAGATCAGTCATGGCGAAGTGCGCATCAACGACATCGCCAACGTCGCAACGTCCTTCCCGGACTTCGACGGCCTGGCCCGCAGCGCCGGCTTCAACCTGTCCTGACCGGCACCGCATCCGCCGGGCGTGGCCTGGCGGATCACATGGCCTGGTAGGTGCCAACCTTGGTTGGCATGCTTCTGCGCAAAAAAAACGGAGGCCGAAGCCTCCGTTTTCATTTCAGGCGTTACCGACGATCAGCGCTGGGTGCGGAAATCCACCGGAACCCGCACCACGCTGGCCACGGCACGGCCCTGCTGCACGGCCGGCTCGAACTTCCAGCGCTGCACGGTGTTCAACACGGCGCGGTCCAGGTCGCGGCTGCGTTCACCGCTGCGCGACACGATCGCCGCATCGGTCACGTTGCCACGGGTATCCACGTTCAAGCTTGCAACCACGCTGCCCTGCACGCCACTACGCAACGCGGCGGCCGGATAGCTGGGCTTGCTGTTGCTGGCCAGCGGGCGCGCCTCACGGTTGCGTACGGCCGCGGCCGCCTTGCGCTGGCTCTGCGCAGGCGCGGCCTGGCGCGTAGCCGGCGCCGGTGCGATGGCAACCGGTGTTTCAGTGGCCGGCAGCATGCGCTCGCTCACCGGCGCAGGCGCAACGTCGTCATGGTTGGCGAAGCGCAGCCAGACCAGCGCCGCGGCGAACATTGCCACGATCAGTGCCAGCCACAGCCAAGGAGAGGCCGAGCGGGGCTCAAGCGAGCCATCCTGCTGCAGCTGCGGGGAATGAAGGTTTTCGTGGGTGGTGGCAGTCATCGCAAACTCCTCGCGTCAGTAACGACGCCCAGAGTGTTGCCCGAGGCGGCGTCGCAGCGTGTCAGTGTTGCGTCAACGCGTCCTGCAAGGTTCAGCTTTTCTGCGGGGAAACGTTCAGTTATTGCGGCTTGAAATCGAACGGCACTTCAATGCTGCCGGGCACCGGCTGGCCATTGCTCACTGCCGGGCTGAAGCGCCAGCGACGCACCGCGTCCGTTGCCGCGCGGTCCAGTTCACGCGAACCGCTGCGCTGGATCACCGTCACGTTGTTCGGGTAGCCGGTGGCGTCCACTTCCACCCGCACCACCACGCTGCCCGCTTCACCGCGTCGCAGGGCGGCGGCCGGGTAGGCCGGCGGCGGCGACTGGCCGGCAATCGGCATCGGTTGCGCATTGGCGGTTGCCGGTGCCGCAGTGCCCGGCGCCGCCGGGGTTGGTTCAACCGTGGCCGGCGGCGGCGGCGGGGCGGTTTCCACTAACTTCGGCGCATCTTCTTCGTCCGGCACCGGGGCCGGCTTGGCGTCGGGCATGTCGCTGGAGCCTGCCGCTGCGGCCAGCGGCTCGGGCAGCGGTTCCACCTGGGCGGTTTCCTGCGGCGTCTGCGCGGCCGGGTCGGCGCGGAAGAACTGCTTGTCGCGTCCGGTCAGCCAGACCAGCACGAACAGCAGGATGCCCACGCCGAAGGCGATGCCGGCGATCTTCAGGGCGTTGCGCGGGATATGCACGGTGAACGACTTGGCAGGCGACGGACGGGGAGCAGACATGGACCAGACCAGTACGGAATGCCTCGATTCTGCCACGGCCGGAATGAACCGGGCGGCAGAATTCCGTATAACAGGCGATAATCCCGTTCCTGTTACCCACCACGACGCCTGCCATGCTTGATCCAGCCCTGCTCCGCCACCAGCCCGCCGACCTCGCCGAACGCCTGCGCACCAGCCGCGGCTTCGAGCTCGACGTGTCTGCCCTGGAGTCACTGGAGGCGGATCGCAAGCGCATCCAAGTGCGTACCCAGGAGCTGCAGAGCCTTCGCAACAGCCGCTCCAAGGCCATCGGCCAGGCCAAGGCCAAGGGCGAGGACGTTTCGGCCATCATGGCCGAGGTTGCCGCCTTCGCCGATGAACTGAAGGCCTCGGAAGTGGCCCTGGATGAGCTGCGCGAGAAGATCGACACGATCTCGATGGGCACCCCGAACCTTCCTGCCGATGACGTACCGGCCGGCGCCGACGAGAGCGAGAACGTCGAGCAGTCGCGCTGGGGTACCCCGCGCCAGTTCGATTTCAAGGTGCTCGACCACGTCGAACTGGGCGCGCGCAACAAGTGGCTGGACGGCGAGACCGCGGCCAAGCTGTCCGGCTCGCGCTTCACCGTGCTGCGTGGCCCGATCGCGCGCCTGCACCGTGCCCTGGCCCAGTTCATGCTCGACCTGCACAGCGGCGAGCACGAGTACCAGGAAACCAACGTGCCGGTGATCGTCAACGCCGACAGCCTGTACGGCACCGGCCAGCTGCCCAAGTTCGAAGAGGACATGTTCATCACCCAGCTGGGTGAGCAGAAGCGTTACCTGATCTCGACCTCGGAAATCTCGCTGACCAACATCGCCCGCGACGAGATCCTCGACGCCGAGTGCCTGCCGCTGCGCATGACCGCCCACTCGCTGTGCTTCCGTTCCGAAGCCGGCAGCGGCGGCCGCGACGTGCGCGGCATGATCCGCCAGCACCAGTTCGAGAAGGTCGAGCTGGTCTCGATCTGCCGCCCGGAAGACAGCGACGCCGAGCACCAGCGCATGACCCGCTGTGCCGAAGTGGTGCTGGAAAAGCTGGGGCTGCCGTACCGCAAGGTGCTGCTGTGCACCGGCGACATGGGCTTCTCGGCCATCAAGACCTACGACCTGGAAGTCTGGCTGCCGTCGCAGGAGACCTACCGCGAGATTTCCTCGTGCTCGAACTGTGGCGACTTCCAGGCCCGCCGCATGCAGGCCCGCTGGCGCAACCCGGCCACCGGCAAGCCGGAGCTGGCACATACGCTGAACGGCTCGGGCGTGGCCGTGGGTCGCGCGATGATCGCGGTGATGGAGAACTACCAGAACGCCGACGGCAGCATCACCGTGCCTGAAGCCCTGCGCCCGTACATGGGCGGTATCGACACCATCGGTTGATCAACCGGTAGCGCCGGGCCATGCCCGGCGGCGTTCTGATGGGGGCCGGCCATGTCGGCACCTCATCCACGCATGGCGTGGATCTACTGGCGCGGTGCGGCATCCACGCATGGCGTGGATCTACTGGGCGGTGTGGCATCCACGCATGGCGTGGATCTACTGAGGCGGTGCGGCATCCATGCGCTGGGGGCCTGAGGCTTTGCAGTAGATCCACGCCATGCGTGGATAGCGCAATCCATCAACCCGCCAAGCGCAGCTTCTCCAGCGGTACCCAACCCGCTTCGCCCGCCTCCGGCACACACCACGCCCAACCATTGAGCGTGCGCACACCCCGCAGCTGCTGCCCCGGGTCCACATCCAGCTCCCGCGCGCAGTAGTCCTCCGTGGCAAACGCGCCGCCCTGCGCATCGCGACCGATCACCGGCGCCGGCACGAACCCCGGCTGCTGCCCCTCGGCCTCGCACAGAAACCAGTCCTCCCAACCCTCGGGCCCCTCATAACGCTCGCCCACCACCAGTGCCTGCCCACAGTGCAGGGCTATCGGGTGCGGAAATTCACTGCGGTGCGCAGCCGTCACGATGTAGTTCATCGCGCCATGGTGGCAAAAAAAAGCGGCCCCGCAAAAGCAGGGCCGCCAGGGTAGGGTGGGCCGGGATGGGGGAGGGAATCCCGGCCCGCGTTCAGCGCCCAGACGAGGGAGAGAGGCGCCGAACGCTGGAACGGGTTACGCCGCTGCCACTTCCACCGCCTCATGCGACGGCAGTGCTGCCAGTGCACCGGCAATCGCGTCTTCGCGGTGCTGCGGCGAGTAGGCGATGCCCTCGGCACGCACGAACTCGATGTCGTTGATGCCCCAGAAGGCGAACGTCTGGCGCAGGAAGGGCTCCTGGAAGTCCGCCGGCGAGTCGGTGTAGATGCCGCCACGGCTGCTGACCACGATCACCCGCTTGCCACCGGCCAGGCCCACCGGGCCGTTCTCGGTGTACTTGAAGGTGCGCCCGGCCACCGCCACGCGGTCGATCCAGGCCTTCAGGGTGGAGGGCACGCTGAAGTTGTACATCGGCGCGCCGATCACCACGATGTCGGAAGCCAGGAACTGCTCGAGCACCTGTTCAGCATCGGCGGCCTCAGCCGGATCGGTCTTGGCCAGCGAACCGCTGCGCAGATGCGGTACCGGATTGGCGTCAAGATCGCGATAATCAACCTGCAGGCCGTCGATCTGCTGCTTGAACTGGGCCACCACGGCGGCGGTCAGGTGGCGGGAGACGGAGTTGTCGCCAAGCACGCTGGCGTCGATGTGCAGAAGCTTCATGGCAGTACCTATGTTCGGGAGAGGTGGCGGGCTTGCCGCCGACGGAGAGAACAATAGGTTGTTGCAAGGGCGGGATAAAGGTGGTTGAATGCCACGTATTGTTCTACTAATGGAACTCGGGTATGCATGACCTGAATGATCTGTACTACTTCGCGATGGTGGTCGACCACGGCGGTTTCGCCGCCGCCGAGCGCGCACTGGGTATCCCCAAGTCGCGCCTGAGCCGCCGTATCAGCCAGCTGGAAACCGACCTGGGCGTGCGCCTGCTGCAGCGCTCCACGCGCCGCTTTGCCGTCACTGACGTCGGCACCAGCGTGCACCGCCATGCCCAGACCATGCTGGCCGAGGCGCAGGCCGCGCGCGAGGTGGTGGACCGCCTCAGCGCCGAGCCGCGTGGCCTGGTACGCGCCAGCGTGCCGGTATCGCTGGCGCAGATGCAGCTGCCCAAGCTGCTGCCCAAGTTCCTCGAGCAGTACCCGAAGGTGCGGCTGCAGCTGAATATCAGCAACCGTCGCGTGGACATCATCAACGAAGGCTACGACGTGGCCCTGCGCGTGCGTTCGCGCCTGGACGACGACGGCAGCCTGGTGATGCGCAGCTTTGGCCAAGTGCAGGAACTGCTGGTGGCCAGCCCGAAGTACCTGGACCGCGCCGGCCGCCCGAAGGACCCGGAAGAGCTGGCGAACCACGTCACCTTGAGCATCAGCGAGGACGAGGCACGCCAGCGCTGGGAACTGCACGGACCGGAAGGCGCGGTGCGCCGGGTGGACCTACAGCCGCGCGTGGCCGGTTTCGACTTCCCGCTGCTGCAGAGCATGGTGAAGGACGGCTTCGGCATCACCATGCTGCCGGAAACCGTCTGCGCCGACGCCGTGCGCAATGGTGAGCTGGAAGTGGTGCTGCCGGACTGGTCGCTGCCGCAGGGCGTGTGCCATGCCGTGTTCGCCTCGCGCCGCGGCCTGCTGCCGGCGGTGCGGGTGTTCATCGACTTCCTGGCCGAGCACCTGCCGCCGCAGCTGGAGGCCTCGCGCCTGGATTGCGGTGGCGCCTGCGAGAAGGCCAAGGAGCGCATCAAGGCCAGTGCGCTGGGTGCGTTGGCGGTGGACGCGGGCTGAGGAACAAGCCCAACGGAACGACGGTCTTGGGCAAATCGCCCGGCCGTGCGAGAATGCGTGCCCGGCCAGCAGGCTGGGCCGATACGGAGAGATGGCCGAGCGGTTTAAGGCACCGGTCTTGAAAACCGGCGAAGGGTTAAACCTTCCGTGGGTTCGAATCCCACTCTCTCCGCCAGTTGTCTTAAAGAGCCCTTGGAAACAGGGGCTTTTTCGTTGTCGCTGCAGTTGCGCGTCATCGAACCGTCAGATCAGCATGCGCCCCTGAGATGTGCAGGCATGCGTGGATGAGGCCGGATGCGCTTACCCACGAAAACCACCTTTCGGCTTGCTATGGCACAACGGGTAACTGGAGCACGACCTGAAAGGCCCATGCGGCCCCGTTCTGTCGACAAACACGCCCACCTTGCATACCGGGCAGCGCTCTTCTTTGATAGCCGTCCCTGAAATCCCGGTGACCTCCACGGCACCTTCGTTCACCAGCTCATCCAGGAACGGCGAGTGCTTCCCCTGCAAGGTGAACATCACAACCGAGCGCCGTGCACGCGTCAGTGCCACATAGAACAACCGCCGTTCTTCGCTCAACGGGTAGGTGTCGCCATCTGGCATCGCCAAAGAGAGCACCGGGTCATCCGATCGCAGGCTCGGGAAGCCTCGATTCACCATCCCAGGCAGGATCACATAATCCGCCTCGCGCCCCTTTGAACGGTGCGCCGTCAGGAACTCGACCTCCATCGTGCTGCCGAAGGCCGTCTTCCACTCCGAAGGCAGCGCGCTGCGATCCGCGCGGTAGCGCCCCAGGATGAAGACAGAGACGCGCCCGTTGCGGCCCTTCGGAACCGCGCCGGACAGCAGTTGCTGATGCAGCGTGGACAGGTACTGGCGAACACCATCCTGCACCTCCTCACGCCGGTTCATCTGGAACGCCTGCAGCACCGGGCCCATTGCCGGCGCAGCAGAACGAACCGTCTTGGCAATCTGCGCCGGATTGCGGCTGATGAAGCGGCTGGAGGTATCGCACAGTGCCTGTGGGCAGCGGAACGTCTGCTCCAGTTTGAGCACCTGGCCGTGCCCCATCCATTCGCGGAAACCGGTCATCACTGAAACATCGGCGCCGGCGAAGCGGTTGATCGACTGCCAGTCGTCGCCTACGGCAAACAGATAGCGGCCCGGGCGGTTGACCAGAGCGCGGCACAGGCGGGCGCGGGCGCGCGAGGCGTCCTGGAATTCGTCGGCCATCACCAGCTCGTAGGGCGATTCATAGTGGCCCTGTTCCAGCAGCCCGGCGGCCATGTTCAACATGTCTTCGAAGTCGATGCTGCGTTCGTCCGCCAGCGCGTCGTCCCACGCCTGGAACACGGGGCCGGCGATTTCCAGGAAGCGCCGGTAGCGTTCCTTGAACTGGTCCTCGGGCATCTGCCGCAGACGCTCGGCCATGTCTTCCAGGCTCAGGCAGTTGCTCTTGGCATGGGCAATGAAGGTGCGCATCAGCCCGATCAGGTCCGCATCGGGCATGGGCTTGGCGCCGGCATCGGGCAGCTCGCGGTCCGGGTTGGGGTCCAGCTCGATGCGTGATTCGCCCAGCCGTTCCGACAGGTGGTGCAGGGCCTCGCCACTGCGCAGCCCGAACGAGGTGGTCTCGACCAGCGCAGTACCGCGTGCGGCATGCTGCTCGCGTTTCCAGCGCACGCCATCGGCGTAGTTGGCAAACTGCTGCGGCGGCTGGCCGTCGGCATCCAGCGCGAAGTGCTCGTGGTACAGCTCGGCGTCCGGGTAAAAGAAGTCCGGGCGATACTGGCGATGGGTATCCGTGGCGGTGTCGAACTCGTAGCGCCGCTCGTAGTCGTAGACCACGCCGTTGTAGAACAGCCAATCGGCAATCACGCACTCTTCCAGGCTCTTCACCCGTTCACCCTGCAGGGTGCGGATGTAGGGGGTGCCGTCGCGGTCGTAGCCATCGGCCAGCATCTGCGTGCCCAGCGGCGGCAGATCGCGCCCGAATACCAGCCGGAACATGTCCCACTGGGTGCGGAAGTGGGTCGAGCGGTCCTTCAGGTCGTCCACCAGCTCGGCCAGCTTGTTGAAGCCCAGCGTTGCATCGATGGCCCATTCGGGAATATCAGGCTTGCGTCCCGTCGCCTTGGCGATGATGGACAGGCCAAGTGCATGGAAAGTGCGCGCCTCCACCACGGTATCGCCCATGCCCAGCCGCTCGAAGGATCGCTGTGCCCGATCTTCCAGCTCTTTGGCGGCATCCTTGTTGAAGGCCAGCATCACGATGCGCTCCGGCTGGACAAGGCCGCGGTCAATGGCATACGCCGCCTTGGCGACCAGGGTGGAGGTCTTGCCGGAACCGGCTGCGGCCACCACCTGCACCCGGTTGTCGAAGCAGATGACAGCGCGTGCCTGTTCCTCGGTCAGCGGCCTGCTCTCGACCCGGTCCAGGAAGTTCTTGGCCAACACCAGTTCGCGCCGGGTCATGGCCTCATTGGCTTCGGTCCAGGCGGCGGGCCAATCCAGGTTCCAGTCGCGCAGCGCGTCCAGCGCGACGCGATGGTCATGCGCTTGCAGATCTTCATGCACGTCTTCATCGAGGAACAGCTGCTCCAGCTCCCGGGGCTGCAGGGGCAGGGTGGAGCGCTCGGTCAGCAGCGCCTGCTGCTGCTCGTGGGTGATCCAGAGGCGGCCTGCATTGCCTCGGTCGATGAGGTCATCTGCTGCGCTCAACCACGACTGGATCTGCTCCAGAATCGTGTCGAACAGGGCCCTGCGCCCACGCGTGGTACGCGCAAAGCGCATCTGCTGCAGGGCAGCTGCAAGCCGGGATGCTTGCCGGTTGGGCAGCCCGTCTACTGACTGCCCAGCTGCATTCCCGGTCTGCAGTTCGACCCGTGACCAGAACAGGCCTGGAATGACCTGCACGCGATGATCGTCATCCACACGCTGCCGGTACCGCTGGCCGGAGATATTCAGCTCGACGTGTTCGCCATCGAGCCGCAGCCACCAGTGGGGCGAACGAGTCACACGTCGGCCCCAGCCCGAGGGGCGCCATTCCATAGACATCCAGATACTGCCTTGCAAGCGTCAATTGGGCCTCTTGGGCCCTCAATCCCTCATGATAAGGGGACTTGACGTCGCTTGTAGCCTATTACCCAAAGGCGGGTAGCGTGCCCGCATACTGCATGCCGCAGCTTCGCCCCGTAACATGGCGTATGCCAGCATGAAGCGTGTGGATCCAAAGGTTGGTCATGGAAATTGACTGGAACAGCGTGGGAACCTTGAAGCACACCGCCGGCGGCTACGATGTCCGGACGGGTGCATTGAGGATTCTGGTTACCGCTGCCATGCAGGGATACGAGGGTGACGTCTCCGGGATGCACGTCGAGATGGAGGATGGCACCGTCATTGCTCCAGGGGAGATAAGGCGCCTGGCGCTGGTACCGGGCCGGATCCGCTGGCAAGACTGATCGCTGACGAAACCTTTCGCAGCTTCAAACGTGCCTGGAAAATGACGACGCCCCTGAGCAAGGGGCGTCGTTGGGTTCTACGGGGTTGCCTTCGGTTGACGCGGATCGGCAATGATCCGCGACGGCGACCCATACAATACGAGTACCCGCATGCCGGCACTGAATACCGGATCGGGGCCCTGCACGACGGTCATCAGGTTGCCGTTCTCCGTCTGCACCACGTACTCAAGGCCCTTGGCCTGCGAAAGTGCGCGCTCGGAAGCCGCACCGGCAATCGCACCCACCACAAGGCCACCAATGGCGCCGATGGCCGCCGCCTGGTCGCTGCCGCCGATGGTGGAGCCGGCTACGCCGCCAGCGGCAGCACCGGCAACGGCGCCACCGCCCTGCGAACCGTCAATACTGACTGCACGAACGCTGATGACCGTGCCGCTGACGGTGCGGTTGACCTGTCCCACCGAGCCGATGGAATAGCTGTCGGTGCGCACGTTCGGTGCGCACGCAGTCAGCATCACGGCAGCGGATGCGGTCAGCAGCAGGCGCTTCACGGTGCTTCCTGCTTGTTCGGGAACATCGGCTTGGAGATGTCCACCGTTTCCAGAGCCTGCAGGAACTGGGCAATGTTGTTCTGTGCCGATCGACTGATCGACTCGCGGGCACGGATCACGCCTGCGAATGCATAGTTGAACGGAACTTCGCCGGATGCGCTGACATCCTGGGTGTAGACGATGCTGCCGGTTGCGCGATCGATCAGCTCGTAGCGGGCGATCGTCTTGGTGGTCATCGAGGCACCGAAGCTGGGAATGTCGATGGCCAGGATCTTCACCGACAGGCTCAACTTCACCGGCGCGTCGTCGCGGAACACAGCCATCTTGTTCAGTGCTTCGGTCAGCGCGTTCTGCCACATCTGCGGGACTTCGTGCTGGGCCTGTGCGGGAATCTTGCCCTTGGCTTCATCCGGACGTGCGAGCGTGACCGTCAACGATTTCAGCTCGCCATCAATCTTCTTGCTGCTGACCCCGACGTTCGGGACCGAGAAATTGAGCGGCGGATTGGTGGTGCAACCCACCAGCGACGCAGCGATGATCGCCGCGAACAGGAACTTCTTCATCCATTTTCCCCTGTGACTACGTTGAAACATCCATGGTGAATCGTGTGTTCGTCCGCAACGTCGATGCTGCACCGCAACGGTCGCAGAAAGGCGTGGCTGACTGTGCGCAAGGATACCTGAATCGGGGCGGGCTGCAGCCTGGTATCGTTGCCAGCCGTTGATGGCCCTCCTTGAGTACCTCGACTGGAACCGGGTAGTGCCGACCTTCTTGAAGATGACCGCCTGAGCGGGCGGCGTTTCATTGCGTTGATAGGTGACCACCCAGGTGGGCACCTATCACGTCAGCGCCACACCAGGGACTTACTTTGTCGGCGCATCCGCCGTCTGCGCAGCCACCATCGCCTGTTGCATTTCCTTCAGTGACAGATAGCCATCACCATCGGTGTCCAGGCCCGTGAAGTACTTCGCAATTTCCGGCACCACGGTCGCTTCTTCCTTGCTGATCTTCCCGTCCTTGTTCTTGTCCATCGCAGCGAACGCAGCATCGATCGAGTCAGCCTGCTTGCTGAAGCGCGCGTGCTGGTACGCGGTGAATTCGGTCTTGTCGACGCGACCGTCCTTGTTGCTGTCCATCGCGGTGAACGTGGAATCGATATAGGCTTGTTTCGGGTTGGCGGGCGCGGCGTGTGCAAGCAGCGGGGCAGCGCACAGCGCGATCAGCAGGGCGGTCTTGTTCGTACGCATTGCGTGTAGTCCTTGAATGAGGGGAGATCAGCGGCAGGGATAGGTGTAGCCATCGCGGTCGCGATAGCTGTCAGTGCGACGGTCGTAGTTGCCGTAGCGGTTCATGCAGTAGTCGGCGCGCTCACGGGTCTCGCGTTCGCGCTTTGCCGCCGCCGCGATCACGCCAGCCACCACGGCCGCACCCACTACGCCCACCACCACGCCTGTGGTCTTGGCGTCGTGTCGGCGCTCCCGCTCCCGCTCCCGCTCGCGTTCGCGGCGCTGCCAGTCATCGCGATCCCGTTCCCGGTAGTCCTGGTTCCACTGCGGGTTGTAGCGGTCGCCACGCTGGGCATGGGCATCGCCGGAATACGGCATCAGCACCAGCAGTTGTGCGGCTGCTGCAAGCAGCAGCGCCGTCCTTCCTGTTTTCAGAAACATCGTCCAGCTCCTGTGCGGACATCGTCGGTAGCTGCAGTACACACCGCAGACATTGCGCGAACCTGCCGTCACCGCAGGCAATTGCAGCGACTACCGGACCAGCGCTTCCACCGGGTCCAGCTGCGCCGCACGACGTGCAGGCAGGAAACCAAAGCCGATACCGATCAGGCTGGAACACGCGAATGCCGCAATGATCGAACTCGCCGAGAACACCAGGCTGAAGCCTACGTCGGCCAGTGCCAGCACCGCGCCCAGCAGCAACGCCACACCAATGCCCAGCACACCACCAAGCAGGCACACCAGCACCGACTCGATCAGGAACTGCTGCAGGATGTCGCTGCGGCGCGCGCCCACGGCCATGCGTACGCCGATCTCGCGAGTGCGCTCGGTCACCGACACCAGCATGATGTTCATCACTCCTATACCGCCCACCACCAGTGCGATGGCGGCAATGGAGCTGATCATCATGGTGAGGATGCCGGTGGTTTGTTCGATCGACTGGCGGATCTGCGCGTTGTTGCTCATGTAGAAGTCGGTGCTGCCATGGCGGCGCGTGAGCAAGCGCGCAATGGCCTGCTCGGCCGCTTCCATGCTGATCGCATCGGATACGCGCACGGTGATGCTGGACACATGGCTCTGGCCCAGCATCCGCGCCATGGCCGTGGTGTAGGGCATCCATACCCGTAGCAGCGAGGTGTCGCCGGCCGCGCCAGCATCCTTCTTCACCACACCCACCACGCGCACCGGCACGTTGCCCAGCAGCAGGGTCTGCCCGATGGGGTTCTCGGCTGCGGCGAAGAAGTGCGCACGCGTGTTGGCATCAATGATCGCCACCTGCTGGTAGCCAGCCACACCGGGTGTGCCAAAGAAGGCGCCTTCCCCCAGCTTCAATCCATGTACGCGGAAGTACTGTTCGCTGACGCCCTGCACCTGCACGCTGGCCGAACGGTTGCCGCGCAGGGCGGTGCCCGTGGTGGCCACGCCGGGAGTGGCGCTGTCCACGAACGGTTGCCCGGCCAGGGCCGCGCTGTCGCCAGGAGTGAGGGTCTCCACCCGTGCCGCTTGCAGATCGCCAAAGCCGGAGCCGGGATAGATCTCGATGGTGCTGGTGCCCAGCGAAGAGATGTTGGACAGGATGGCCTGACGCGCGCCCGTACCCAGCGCGACCACCGACACCACCGAGGCGATGCCGATGATGATGCCGAGCATGGTCAGGAAGGTGCGCATGCGATGTGCATTCATGGCGCGCAAGGCCATGCGGAAGGCTTCGGCGAAGCGATCGCGCATGGCCTGCCAGCCGCTGCCATCGCCGCGTTGCGGCAGAGCGGTCGGCGCCACGGCCGCTGCCGACGCGGTAGCCGTGGCACGATCTTCGACAATCCGCCCATCGCGGATCTCGATGATGCGCTGAGCGTGTTCGGCCACGGCCATGTCATGGGTCACCAGCACCACCGTGTGGCCTTCGGCATGCAGTTCGCCGAGGATCTTCATCACTTCCTTGCCCGACTGTGTATCCAGGGCGCCGGTGGGTTCGTCGGCAAAGATCACCGCACCCCCATTCATCAGCGCGCGCGCAATCGACACGCGCTGCTGCTGGCCACCCGACAGCTCGCCGGGCAGATGCTGCATGCGTTCGCCCAGGCCCAGCCGCGCCAGCAGTTCGGCCGCCCGTGCGTGGCGCTCAGCGGCGGGCATACCGGCGTAGATCGCTGGCACTTCCACATTGCTCAACGCGGTCAGGTCGGTCAGCAGGTGGTAGCGCTGGAAGATGAAGCCGAAATGTTCGCGGCGAAGTTCGGCCAGCTCATCGGGCGACATCTGCGCGGTTTCCCGGCCGGCAATCTGGTACGTGCCCGCAGAGGGCCGATCAAGGCAGCCGAGAATGTTCATCAGCGTGGACTTGCCCGAGCCCGACTGGCCGACGATGGCCACCAGTTCACCGGCGCGGATGTCCAGGTCCACGCCGTCCAGTACCACCAGGGTCTGGTCACCGGCGGCGAGTTCACGGCGCACCCCACGCACGCTCAGCAATGGCTCGCTCATGGCTGCGTTCATCGGGGCTGCGTGGGAGCGGTGGCGGCTTCGTCGCTGGCCTGCGTTAGCACCACCTGATCGCTTTCCTTCAAGCCGCCGCGCACTTCCACCTGGATCTGGTCATCCAGTCCGATGGTGATACGCCGCGCCACGGCGCGCCCATCTGCGCCACGCACCTGCACGGTGTAGCTGCCGTCACCAGCCCGCGCACCCAAGGCAGCGGAGGGAATGGTCAGCACGTTGTGGGCACGGCCGAGTACGATGCGTACCTGCGCGGTCATGTAGCTGCGCAGGCGGCCGTCGGTGTTGTCCACGTCGAACTGGCCGTTGTAGTACATGGCTGTACGACTGCCACCGGAAAGCGCTGGCGACGCGAGGCTGGACGTATCTTCGTTGGTGATCGATTCGGGCGCTGGCGCGATGTCGCGCAGGGTGCTGCTGTAGCGGCGGCCCGCATCGCCCAGGATGGTGAAGAAAGCCTCCTGGCCGACCGTGGTGTGCACAACATCGGCCTCGGAGATCTCGGCATAGACGGTCATCACGTCCTGGTTGCCCAGCATGACGATGGTCGGTGCGCTCTGTACTGCATTCACCGTCTGACCCTGGCGGGCGACGACCGCCAGCACTGTGCCGTCCGTGGGGGCGGTGATGCGGGTGTACTCCAGGTTGGTCTGCGCGATGTCCACGTCGGTCTGCCGCTGCACGATCTCACCGTCCAGCGCGGTGATCTGCTCGCGGGTCGCGTCCACCTTGGCCTTTGCAGCATCGAAGTCGGCACGTGCCACCAGCTGCGATGCCACCAGTTGCTGCTGCCGCTGCAGGGTCAGTTCGTACTGGCGCAGATCGGTGGCCAATGCATCGCGATTGGCGCGTGCGGTGCGCTGTGCCGCCTGCGCACTCAGCAGTGCATTGCGTTGGGTACGCGAATCGATGTCAGCAATCGGATCGCCTGCCTTTACCTTGTCGCCCAGCTTCACGTGCAGTGTTTCGATGCGACCGGAGACCTGCGCACCCACGCTCACCAGTCGCGATGGCTTCAGGGTGCCGGTGGCTTCCACCACCTGTTCGATGTTTCCACGTACCACGGGCGCGAGCTGCAGCGGTGGCGGCGGCGCTGGTCGCAGCCAGAGCCAAGCGGCAATGGAAGTGCACAGTACGGCACCAGCGATGATAAGCAGTCGGCGGTGCTTGCGCGGTGCGGTGCTCATCGGCACGGCATCCAGAGGGGATAGGTCATCGGTGGTCCTCGCGGCAGTAGGGATGCACGCGCCGGGTGCCGGGCGTGGATGGCCGTCGAGTCTCGAGGTGCTGGATTGCGTGAACCTTGCGGCGGTGCTGTGGTTGTCAGCCCGCGGCCATGCTGCTGAGAAGCGCTACTGCGATGAACTGTAAGGCGCTGCCCAGCACCAGCAGCACGTTACGCAGGCGGTCGGCAGCCACACGTACGCTGCAGAGCTGACACAGCGCGCCGATCACCAGCCCCACGATGGAAAGCGTACTGGTCGGCTGCGTGTGCACGCCTTGTATCGCCAAGGGTACCCACGCGCTGCCCAGCATCGTCCAGGCCGCGTGCCTGTCGATGTAGCGCAGAGGTACGGGGAGCAGCCGCGATGTGGTTGATCGCCATGCCGACAGCGCATGCAGCGCGGCATGCGCGACGACGAAGAACAGCACGGCGCTGGCCATGGCTGCATGGGCATGGCGTTGCGTCGAGATCACCAGCGCAACGCCCGGCAGCAGCAGGAACAGCACGGCAAACACACGCATCAGCACGTCCGGGCGATTCGCTGCGGGTATCACGCGCAGCCAGCGCGGCCAATGCGGCAGCGCGCGCGTACGATCGGCACGCGAGCGTCGATTCCACGCAGCCGCGGTCAAGCCGGATGTGGCCGGCGTCGCGCGGAATCGGGCAGAAGAGGAGGAGGGAGGAACTCCTTCGGTCACGTGCAGGCTTCCTGTCAGGACGGAACGCGATGGCATCACAGATGCCATCGGTCCGATGCTGCGCAGCGAACATTGCCGCAACCTTGCCTAGCGCCGCTGTCTGCTGCGCATGGACAGGCGGCAGTCACGGATGTGTGGGCGCCTTCAGTGCTCTACCGGCGGTGCCGAGGTGACGCCCGGATGCAGCGGAAACTCGACGCGGATCAGCGCGCCACCACCGGGGGCATCCAGAATCGTGACGTGGCCACCGTGACGGTCGATCACCTGCCGCACCAGGTTCAGTCCCAGGCCCGCGCCGGTCTGACGGGGACGCAGTCGCTGGAACGGCTCGAACACGCGTTCGCGCTGGTCGACCGGAATGCCGGGGCCATCGTCTTCCACCTCCAGGCAGCTGCCCTGCACCCGCACGATGATATGGCGGCCACCATGCTCGGCGGCATTCAGCACCAGGTTGGAGATCACCCGTTCCACCGCACCAGCTTCTCCCAGCACCGGGAAGTGCGGTTCCACCGCGACTGCCACGGTCTTGTCCGACTGGATCAGCAGCGGTGCCAGGTCGGCCGCCACCCGTTTGGCCACCCGGGCCAGGTTGAGGGTTTCCTTCGGGCCGTCCTCTTCCATGCGGTGCAGGTCCAGCAGTTGCTCGGCCAGCGTCGCCAGACGCGCGACTTCCACGGCCAGGCTGCGCGAGGTCGAATCATCTGCGGCGTCGATCTTCACCCGCAGGATGGCGATCGGCGTGCGCAGCTCATGCGCCGCTGCGGCGATGAAACGGCGTTGCCGCTCGTGCCCTTCATCCAGGCGACCCAAGGCATCGTTGACGGCGGTCACCAGCGGCGCGATCTCCACCGGCACGGCGGTCTCGGTCAGACGGATGCCGCGACGGCTGGCCGAAATATTGCGGGCTTCCTGCGCGATGCGCTCGACACCGGCCAGTGCCCGTCGCACGATGATCGGCGTGAGGATGATGGTGGCCAGGCCCAGCAGCAGGAAGATCGGCAGCGTGATGATGTGCGCGGCCAACGCCATCTGCATGGTCAGCGAATCGGTTTCGCCATGCGCCATGATGGTCAGCTTGCCGGCCGGCCCACTGTGCTGGCGTACCACCACCGCCAGGCCATCGCTGCGATCACGCCCGCGCAGGTCGCCATAGGGGATGCCATCGAGGGCGCCGACCAGCGAGGCATAGGCCGGTGGCACATGGCCGAAGGTGACGTGGTGCCCATGCTCGTCCTCGGCGATGAACCACGCACCGGGGACGATCTTCAGCAGTTCGGCCAGCTCCGGCGTGTGCTGCACGTACAGTTCACCATTGCGGTCGCGGTGCACTGCCTCGGCGGCCACCGGTGCGAAGGTCTGGATGGTGTAGTAGCCACCGCTGTCGGCACGAACGAGCACCATCAGCAGGGCGAAGAACGCCACCAGCAGGGCCAGCAACTGGTAGATCAGCGTCTTGACGATCAGTGGGCGCTTCAACGACGGGCGACGCGCCATCACTTGCTTTCCCGCATCAGATAGCCAACCCCGCGAATGGCATGGATCTCCACGCCGGCATCGGCGTCAGCCAGTTTTCGGCGCAGGCGTGAGACGTGTGAATCCAGCGTGTTGGAATGGATGCCGTCGTCGAAGCCATACACCGCCATCTCGATGGATTCGCGCAGCACAGTGCGGCCCAGGCGTCGGGCGAGGGCGGCCAGCACCCGGATCTCGCGCCGCGGCAGCTCCAGCCGCTGGCCGCCCACACTGGCCTCGCCAGAGGCGGGGTCGAACACCAATCGGCCGATGCTGATGGACTCCACCTGCAATCCGCTTGGGCGACGGCCCGCAGCACGGATCCGTGCGAACAGTTCCTCCAGCGCGAAGGGTTTGGCCAGGTAGTCATCGGCGCCTTCATCCAGGCCGGCAATCCGGTCCGGCAACTGGCCCAGCGCGCTCAGCACGATGATCGGCACCCCGGGGTTGCGCTCGCGCAGCAGGGAAATCAACGCCAGGCCATCGCCATCGGGCAGGGTGCGGTCCAGCAGCACCAGATCGTGCAGGCCGCACAGCGCCGCCTCCCGGGCCAGTGCCAGGGTATTGGCCAGGTCCACCACATAGCGCTCGCGCTGCAGGGCAGACTTGAGGGCGGTGGCCAGTTCGGCTTCGTCTTCGATCAACAGGATGTGCATCAGCAGGGCTTGGGCAGGAGGGGGCCGTAGAAGGGCGGTTCGGCACGCGCCGGCACCGTATTACAGGAACATTGCGTGAACATGGCGTGCCTCCGCATCTGCCGGAAGGCCATGGCGGGAGACGATGAAACCGAGGGGCCGGCGCAAGGTTCACGCAATCCAGGCGCTCCAGCCTTGGCGCCCTTCGCAGTTCCCATCCCTGGAGTCACCATGAAGTTGTTCGTTCCGCTGCTGTTCCTCGCCACGCTGACCGGCTGCACCACCGCCAAGATGACCGTCACTCCCGACGGCCGCCGTGGCGTTTCCATCGACTGCAGCGGCTCCAGTTCCTGGAGCGGTTGCTACGAGAAAGCCGGGCAGATGTGCCCGGGCGGCTACGTGGTCTTCAGCAAGGATGGCGATGAGGGCAATGCCATCGCGGTGGGCAACAAGAACGGCTTTACCTCCACCCAGATGGCCACCCGCTCGATGCTGGTGTCCTGCTCGGGCTGACGATCGCAGCGCCGATCATCTGGCAGGGATGCATGGACATCCCGCACGCATCGGTGCACGTCGCGCCATTTTCCTGCAGATGCTCGCTGCCAGCGGTTTTCAGCGGCGCGGCCATCCGCCGGCGGCGTCGCGCTTTGCCCTTGCTTCATGCCCCTGTAACACGACCATCGCTACCACGGTGGTCCCAGCGATTCCGCTGGGATCATTTGGAGACGCTGGAATGGAGTTCAGAACGTCTGTATTGCTCGTGGCCCTGATGGCCGCTCCCGCAGTAGCCCATGCTGAAGTCTGCTTTTCGCGGGACGGTTTCGTGATGACCTGTCCCAGCTTGTTGCCGCACCCGGTGAAGGCACGATTCGAAGTTGGAACGTTGCCACGCGTAGCCGGATCGCCGTCGGAAATCTACATCACCGGTGGCGGGAGGGTGGATGGCACCAGCAATTTCTACGTGTTCGCCAACGGCAAGATGCTGTGCGAGACCAGCGGCAATCTGGATGGTGGAAACACCACGCCCGTACGGCATTGCAATGGCACGATCACTGCACCCGGGACCTACGTGATCTCGGCATCACGCAGCAATAGCGGCAATTTCCTGGCCCCGGACGATGTGGTGATCAACGTCCAGTAAAACGTCTGCCATCACGGGCCCCGGGCGGTAGTTGCCGGGGCCTCGTCCAGCGCCCCGATCCGCAGAGCGCTGGGCAGGCGCTGCGCCGGGTCGGTATACGGCGTACCGGCCAATGCCACCAAGGTCCCTGTCGCGCCGCGCACGATCAACGGCACCATCGACTGCCGCGGGTCGCCGCCACAGGACAGCTCGCGCAGCCCGTGTTCGTAGGCGGCCACCATCGACGCCATCAGCATCGACGCGGCCAGGCGCGCGTCGGCGTCACCGATAGGTCGGCCCGCAGACTCAGCCATCAACTGTGCCAGGTCATCGGTCAGCAGCGCCTGCAGCTGCCGCGCATGGGCCACCAGCACCGCGCTCTGGGCCACGGTTTTCCAGAACGACGCTGCGCCGGCGTTGATCCGCAGCAATGGATGGCCGTTGTCCAGCAGTTCCCGCACCAGCGCCTGGAAGGCGGCCAGCGGTGTCATGGACGTGCGCGAGCCCATACCCTCGCGCAGCAGCTGCCGCGCTTCCTCATCACGGTCGAACACCAGCTGTTCCTTGCTGGCGAAGTAGTTGAACACCGTCTTGCGCGACACCCCGGCGGCGTCGGCGATCTCGCTCATCGACACGGCCTCGAAGCCGCGCTCGATGATCAACCGGGTGGCGACGTCGGAAATCGCCTGGCGGGTCTCGGCTTTGCGCTGCTCGCGACGGCCGGGTGGCGGGCTCATGGGCGGTTTACTTGTGGAAACGTACACCGAGTGTAACATTGTCGCAGCCAGAGCGCCGACCCGGGGCTCACGAGGATTTCCAATGCTGTACGACGTCGTCATTGCCGGGGCTGGCCCGGTTGGGCTGTTCCTGGCCTGCGAACTGGGCCAGGCGGGATGCTCGGTGCTGGTGCTGGAGCAGGCGGCCTCGCCGGATTCGCCGTTGAAGCGCCTGCCGTTCGGGCTGCGCGGCTTGAATGCCCCCACGCTGGAGGCGCTCGACCGGCGCGGTCTGCTGGACGCCGTGGCTGCCGGCCAGGTGCTGAAACCGGAGAAAGGCCCGCCGCCGCCGGGCACCGCGCATTGGTTGTCGCAGCCGCGCAGGCTGGGCGGGCACTTCGCGGGTATCCCGTTCGCGCTGGACAACGTCGACAGCGATCGCTGGCCCTGGCGGCTGCCCAGCCCGGTCGGCACGCAGATGGCGGTGGAACTGCAGGCGCTGGAGGCCGTACTGGCCGAGCGCGCGCAGGCGCTGGGCGTGGTGATACTGCGTGGTGCGGGCGTGCAGGACGTGCGGTTGGGTTCCGACGAGGCCCAGGTCGAGGCGGGCGGGCAGACCTTCCGCGGGCGCTGGCTGGTCGGCTGCGATGGTGGCCGCGGCACCGTGCGCAAGCAGTGCGGTTTCAGCTTCGCCGGTACCGATCCGGAGTTCACCGGGCACTCGCTCAGCGTCGAGCTCGAGGATCCGACGGTGCTCAGCCCGGGGCGTCACACCACCGCGCAGGGCATGTGCAATTTCAATCCGCCGGGCACGATCGCCCTGGCTGATTTCGACGGCGGCGCCGGCCATCGCCAGCCGCTCGACCGCGATACGGCACAGGCGCTGCTGCGGCGTATCTCCGGCCGTGAAGCAACGATCACCACGCTGCAGCTGGCCACCACCTGGACCGATGGCGCACGGCAGGCCACCGCCTATCGCCGTGGCCGCGTGCTGTTGGCGGGCGATGCCGCGCATGTGCATTCACCGCTGGGCGGGCAGGGGCTGAACCTGGGCCTGGGGGATGCGATGAATCTGGGCTGGAAGCTCGCCGCCGTCGTGCGCGGCGACGCAGATGAAGCGCTGTTGGATACCTATCAGGCCGAACGCCACCCTATCGGCGCCCGAGTGCTGGAGTGGTCGCGCGCGCAGGTCGCATTGATGCGCCCAAGTGCGGGTTCACGTGCATTGGCTGCGATCGTGGCCGATCTGGCAGAAACGCGTGATGGCGCTACGTATCTCGCCGAGCGCGTGTGGGGTGTGGGCCAGCAGCTGGATCTGGGTCAGGCCCATCCGCTGGTGGGCCGCAGCACGCCGGATTTCCTGCTGGTCGATGGTCGCCGCATGGGTGAACTGCTGCGCGTAGGGAAGGCGTTGCTGCTCGTGTTCGATGCTGCTGCCTCGTCGTGCGAGGCGGTTGATGTCGAACGAGCCCGTATCCTGTCCATCGCGCAGCCGGCTGTCGATTCGCTGGGCCTGTCCGCGCTGCTGGTTCGTCCGGATGGCGTTGTCGCCTGGGCCAGTGAAGGCGCCGATACGGCAGGACTGGCGCAGGCCGTACGGGAATGGATGAGCCCGATTGGCAGCGATGCGATTGCCTGAGTTCCGGCGCAGCCCGCACAGGGCTGCGCCGCCCTCTTTCAGAGGTCCTTCTTCTTCCCGCTCAGGTCCAGCGGCTGGTCGCTGCCTTTGCGCTCGCTCGACCAGACCTCAACGCTCTTGCTGCAGCGGCTTTCGCGGGCGGCAACCTCGGGCGGCAGGTCCTTCACATGCGGCGACTCCTGGCAGGCGGCATGCATGGCCGAATCATCATAGGTGGCACAGGCGCTGATCGACGCGAGTGCAAGAACACCGAGGGCGGAGCGGAACAAGGGCTGCAGGAGGCGCATGGGGGTCTCGGGAAGGGGCCGGTCTGGCCATCGAATTCAATCCGTGACCTGGCACACGCGCAATCCGACTGGCAGCACTTGTTATTGAATAACAATTGTGGGAATACTCGGAAGCTGCCTGCAGCCGATCAGGCAATGCAGATCAGGAACACCGTCGACAGCGCGAGCATCAACACGAACACGCGCCGACTCAAGGCCAGGCAGGTCAGGCAGGCCGCCAACGCCCAGGCCGCCAGCAGCACACATCCCAGCAACCACAGTCCGGCCGTCATCATCGAGCCGGCCGCTGCGGCGGACAGCGCAAAGGCCTTGAACAGCGCCACGCCCAGCACGCTGCCCAGCGCGCCGGCCCGCAGGGCAATTGCATCGTGGCAGGTGGGGGATATCTGGCGGTGCATGAGGGCTGTGTCGCGCTAGGGGAGCTGGCGTGCGCAACTCTGCAGCAAGGCGGATCTACGCCGCGTGTTCGTCAACCTGCAGTGTGGTTACCGCACGCGAATCGCGGTCGCATCAGTCGAACTCGCCGTCCGCCGCTTCCAGGCGACGCCGGTACTCGGCCCGGTGCTTGTACAGCCGCTGGCACTCCTCCGACCGATGGATGCGGCTGCCAGGCTCGTTCGCTACGGAGTCGCACATCTTGGCGATATGGTTGTTCCCGGCCAGCTCCATCACGAAGAACACCGCCGCGATGCCAGCCCCCAGCAGCACCACATACAGCAGGCGGCTGAGCCAGCGCGAGCGCTTGCGTTCGAAATGCTGTTGCAGCGTCAGGTCGAAGCGGATGATGCTCAGCACGATCCAGACCACGCTGACGAGGAAGCAGAGTGTGGGCAGCAGCCCGCGCCAGAGCCCAGCCTCGTAGACCGATTCGCTGTAGTGCACCGCCGCGCCGGCACCGGCGATGGCGATGGCCAACGCCCAGTTGCGGCCCAACGAAAGCAGGTCATCGAGCAGCTTCTCGCGTCTATGGGGAGTGACTGCCACGTAGCATCCTTGAGCATGGTCCTCGGCCGCCGGTTGCGGCCGATCTGCGCAGATGGTGCGGCATCACCGACGCGATGAGAAGCTGGAGAGTGCTGCGACCGGATCGTCGCCGTCGCTCCGGCGACAGCAGACGACCCGTCGCGGGGTTCAGCGGCTGCCGGCGACAGCGGCCTTGCGGTTCTTCTCCAGCATCACCGATACGCACCACAACAGCAGGCCCCCGACCGCAGTCGCTGCGCCTACATAACCGGTGGTGGCCGGGCTGAAGCCGGCGCTGATCGCCATGCCGCCCAGCCATGGGCCGAGTGCATTGGCGGTGTTGAACGCCGCATGGTTGGAGGCGGCGGCCAGGGTCTGCGCTTCGCCGGCCACGTCCATCAGGCGGGTCTGCAGCACCGCAGCCAGGGCGCCCATCGTACCCACGGTGATGATCATCGGGCCGATGGTCCACACCGACTCGGCGGCCAGCGGGTACAGCAGCAGCATCACGATCGACCACACCAGCACCACCGCAGCGGCCTTGAAGTGGAACTTGTCGACCAGCCAGCCGCCGGCGATGTTGCCGATGATCGCGCCGATGCCGAACACGCCCACCGCCAGCGGCATCCACGATTCGGCCACGCCGGTCACCTGCACCAGAGTCGGTGCCAGATAGGTGAACACGCAGAACATGCCGGCAAAGCCCACCGCGCCGATCGACAGCGCCAGCCATACCTGGGTGGTGTTGAATGCGCGCAGTTCGCGCATCGGCGAGGTCCGCACCTCATCCGGGTCGGGTAGCAGAAAGCGCGCGATCATCGCCACCGTGGCGATGGCCAGCACGCTGACCAGGGCGAAGGCGGTGCGCCAGCTCAGTTGCTGGCCCAACCAGGTGGTCAGCGGATTGCCGATGAGGATGGCCACGGACAGCCCGAGCAGCACGCGCGACATCGCTTGGCCGCGCTGGCCGGCCGGGCTGATTGCGGCCGCCACCAGCATCGCCACGCCGAAGTAGGCGCCATGCGGCAGGCCAGCGACGAAGCGCGCCACCAGCATCGTGCCGTAGTTCGGCGCCAACGCGCTGGCCAGATTGCCGACGGCATAGAAGCCCATCAGCGCCAGCAGCAGCTTGCGGCGCGGGAAGCTGGCGCCGACGAAGGCCAGGATCGGTGCACCGACCACCACGCCGATAGCGTAAGCGCTGATCAGGTGTCCGACCTGTGTTTCGCTGATCGAAAGGCCGCGGCTGATCTCCAGCATCAGGCCCATGCTGGCGAATTCACTGGTGCCGATGGCGAAGCCGCCCAACGACAGGGCGAGGATGATCAGGGTGCGCTGGCGCGGCGTCAGCCGAGCGGCCAGAGGGGAATTGGGGCTCATGCGGGGGCGCAAAGGGGCGGGGAAGCGCCACATTGTACTGCTGCATTGCAGCAGGCATCAGCCAGGCTGGGGGTAAATCAGTGTTCGATGGGTGGTGCTGCCCGTGCTGCCTGCTGGCCAAGCGCCGCCAGGGCCTGTCGGTATTTGTTACGCAGGCGCTCGGCGGTGGCGGCATCCAGTGACGCCAGCCGCGTTTCATCGGCGTTGTCGGCGATATCGGCCAGCTTGACCTTCAGCGCCAGCGGATCCGCAGCTATCCGCGTGTAGTACGTGGCGGCATCCGTCGCAGACGTCCTGCTGAGCAACCGCACCGCGTGCTGCAACAGGTCTGGGAAGGCCTGCACCCGCTCAGCGAAGGCAGGGCAGTCCTCAAGCACATCATGCAGCCAGGCCACCACCTCCGCGTCATCATCGCCACGCACGGCAGCGGCCACCCGGCCGACGTGGCGTATGTAGGGCTGTCCTGCCTTGTCGACCTGGCCGGTATGGGCCTCCATTGCCAGCGTGCGTGCGCGTGCCACCCAGTCCATCGCGATCTCCCCGTCCTTAGCGTGTATTGTCGTACGGGTCGTCTACATGCCGCCACCACGGCCGTGCAGGCATCATCGGACGCTGCAGGAATGGCATCTGGATTCCATCAGGGAGATGAGACATGCAGGAATACACCCATCAGCTGGAACTACGCGGCCGCTTCCGTCTGGTAGCGGTGACCCACGAGCCGGTGTACGCTCCCGGCGATGTGGTCGGCCATGCGGTCATCGTCGACGATGGGGAGCGTCTGACCGACCTGATGTCGTTGGCCGATGCGCGCCGGTACCTTGAGGAACTGGTGCGGGAAGAGGGCGTGGAGCCCGGGCTGGAGAATGAAGTCAACCTGCGGAAGAAGGCGTCGCAGCGACGCCGCCGCTAAGCCGTCGCGCCCATTGAGGCGCATCATGGAGGATTCGGGTGTTGTCCAGTAAGAAGTATCTGCTCATCGCCGTCATCACGCTGGCGACCCTGCTGCTCGGGTTCGTGCTTTCCGGTTACCTGACGCTGCTGCTGCTTGGTCTGGATACCAAGCTGCTCACCTGGAATACCTATTACCAGTATTTCCACGCCCTCGGCCAGCCGCAGGTTGCCCCGTTCGTGGGCAAGATCAAATGGGCCGGTTACCTCGGCTTTGGCCTGCCGCTGCTGGTGCTGGCCATCGTCGGCCTGGTCGTGCTGTTGAAGAAGGACAAGCGCTCGCTGCATGGTGACGCGCGCTTTGCCACCAGCGCCGATCTGGCCAAGCATGGCATGTTCAAGAAGAGCGGGCAGAGCATCGTGGTCGGCAGCCATGGTGGCAAGCTGGTGCGGCTGGACGGTCAGCAGTTCGTGATCCTGGCCGCCCCGACCCGTTCGGGCAAGGGCGTCGGCGTGGTCATCCCGAACCTGCTGGAGTACGGCGAATCGCTGGTGGTGCTGGACATCAAGCAGGAGAACTTCGACCTGACCAGCGGTTGGCGCGCCAGCCAAGGGCAGGAGATCTACCTGTTCAATCCGTTCGCCGAAGATCGCCGCACCCATCGCTGGAACCCGCTCAGCTACGTCTCCGACGACCCGGCGTTCCGCGTCTCGGACCTGATGAGCATCGGTGCGATGCTCTATCCCGATGGCTCGGAAGACCAGAAGTTCTGGATCAGCCAGGCGCGCAATGCCTTCATCGCCTTCACCCTGTATCTGTTCGAGAACTGGGATGACGAGCGCAGCAGCGGCTTCCCGGGCGGGCAGGGCACGCCGACCCTGGGCGCGGTCTACCGCCTGTCCTCCGGTGATGGCAGCGACCTGAAGAAGTTCCTGAAGAGCCTGTCCGAGCGTCCATTCCTGAGCAGCAACGCGCGCTCGGCGTTCGCCAACATGCTGTCCCAGGCCGACGAGACCTTCGCCTCGATCCTGGGCACCTTCAAGGAACCGTTGAATCCCTGGATCAACCCGGTACTGGACAAGGCCACCAGCACCAACGACTTCCTGCTCACCGACGTGCGCAAGAAGAAGATGACCATCTACATCGGCATCCAGCCCAACAAGCTGGCCGAAAGCCGATTGATCATCAACCTGTTCTTCAGCCAGCTGATCAACCTCAATACCAAGGAACTGCCCAAGTCCAATCCGGACCTGAAATACCAGTGCCTGCTGTTGATGGACGAATTCACCTCGATCGGCAAGGTGGAAATCATCGCCTCGGCGGTGTCCTACATGGCCGGTTACAACGTGCGCCTGCTACCGATCATCCAGAGCATGTCGCAGCTCGATGCCACCTATGGCCGAGAAGTCTCACGCACGATCATTACCAACCATGCGCTGCAGATCCTGTACGCCCCGCGCGAACAGCAGGATGCCAACGACTATTCGGACATGCTGGGCTACACCACCATCCGCAAGAAGAACGTCACCCACGCGCGTGAGAAGACCCATAGCTTCACCGAGGAGCGCCGCGCGCTGATGCTGCCGCAGGAGCTCAAGGCGATGGGGCCGGACAAGGAGGTCTTCCTGTACGAAGGCATTCCGCATCCCGTCAAATGCGACAAGATTCGCTACTACAAGGACCGCTATTTCACGTCACGACTACTGCCAAAGGTTGACGTGCCGATGCTTGATGTCTAAGTTGCAGACATGAAAGTGTGACGGATGCACGCATTCATTGAGGTGAATTAGTGAGGCGCGTCAAAGAAACGCCATACGTTGGTCAAAATTCAGATTTGTCTGACATCGAATTGACGCGTAGTTGTGCGACTCTATGCGTGGCTTGCGAATCTGTGTGATTCGTCATGCTTTCAGAGTGGCCAGGAGTTTCAGCCATGGGAACAGGGATGGTTCCGACGTTGGTGAGGGTGCGTGAAAGGGGCCTCGGATGAGGTTGCTTCACGCGACTTGGTTGGCAGCTTTCGAGCTGCAGGGGAACCGTGCCCATGTGCTGTTAAGCAGTGCATTCGTTACGTTTCCGGCGTGCATCGCGCAGTGCCGGACGACCAGGGGACCAACATCGGGACTGCTTTTTCGTACGTCAAAGTGAAGCCCGTATGAATCAGGCGTTTATTGCAAAAATGTCCATCGCCGCAGTGGCGGCGTTGATGGTGGCAGGTTGTGCTACCAAGCCCGCACCCGACTTCGGAGGGCGCTGGAAGCCGGTCAACCGTTTCGCGACGGCTCCGACCGAGATTCCGCTGTACTCCAGCTACGTCTATCAGGCGTCGCCTATGGATCGCACGCTGAAGGCCATGCTCGAGCGCTGGGCCAAGGATTCCGGCCGCACGCTGGACTATCGCCTCAGTTCGGATTTCACCCTGTATGGCGCGGTGTCGGAGATCGACACCACCAACGCACAGCAGGCCGTGATCGATCTCACGGCGGCCTATGCGGCGCAGGGCGTTTCCGTCTCCATCGTCGGCAACCAGATCGTCGTGCAGAACGCTGGATCGACGCCAACCGCGTCGGCCCAGGATCCTGAAGCCAGCAGCGGCAGCTGAGACCGCGTCGAAATCATCGAACGTGCCGCACCCCGCGCCTGGCGCAGGGGCGTCGCGCCCATTGATGTTTCAGCAGTACGGAAGAACCCATGTTCCGCAAGAAGGATGCAGGCAACAGCCCCAAGGTCGAGCAGTCGGTCGCCAAGGCGGTCAGCTACGAGATCACCGTGGCCGACATGGCCCGGCGCAGCGAGCGTCGTGCCTGGTGGGTCGCCACCGGTTCGTTGCTGATGTCGCTGGCGCTGGCCGGTGGCTACTACTACATGCTGCCACTGAAGGAGAAAGTGCCTTTCCTGGTGATGGCTGATGCCTATACGGGCAATGCAACGGTCGCCCGCCTTAGTGGCACCTTCCGTGGCGAGACGATCACGGCCAATGAAGCCATCAACCGCAGCAACGTCGCCCAGTATGTGATGGCGCGCGAGTCGTATGACTCAGCCGTGATGGGGCTGCGCGACTGGGAACTGGTATTCGTCATGTCGACGGATCCTGTGTCGCAGACCATGCGCGCCCGTTACGCGGGCAATAATCCGCAGAATCCCTTCGTGATGTATGGCCGCGAGAAGGCGATCCGGGTAAAGATCCTCAGCATCACCCCATTGGGTGCGGAACCGAATGGCAGCTTCCGCGGCGCGTCGGTGCGCATCCAGCGCAGCCTGCTGGACAAGCGTTCGGGAGTTAGCAACTTCCTGGACAACCAACTGGTGACAATGCGCTTCGAGTACAACCAGAACCTCGCGCTGTCCGAGCAGGATCGTGTGCTCAATCCGCTGGCCTTCCAAGTCACCGAGTACCGCGTAGACAACGATTACGCGCGTGGTGTGCCCGTTCCGGACGACAATGCGATCCAGGCGCAGGCCCAGCAGGCCGCGCAGCAGGCGCAGGGCATCTATGACCCCAACAACCCTGCCGCAGCCACCATGATCGATCCGGCAACCGGGCAACCCGTGGCAGCACCGGTTGGTGGCCAGGTGCCACCGATGCAGGGGCAGCCTATCCAGGGCCAGCCGGTGCAGGGACAACAGATGCCAGGGCAGGCCATGCCTGGTCAGCCGGTCATGAGGCCGGTACCGAACAATTCCACCGGAAATGCTGATGGAGCAAGCAACCGATGAGTAGTCGAAAAGTCAGGGGAAGCGCATTGGCGCTGCTGTCGTTGCTGTCGCTGGTGTTCTCCACCGCGGCGATGGCACAGGCGGTGGACCATTACGAGTACGAGAAGGATCGCATCTATCCGGTACGCACCGGTTTGGGCCTGACCACCCAGATCGAACTGAGTCCGAATGAGAAGATCCTCGACTACAGCACCGGTTTCAGCAACGGCTGGGAGCTGACCCGTCGCGAGAACGTGTTCTATATCAAGCCGAAGAACGTTGACGTCGACACCAACATGATGGTGCGCACCGAGACCCATTCGTACATCTTCGAATTGAAGGTGGTGGCGACCGACTGGCGCCAGCTTGAGCAGGCACGTCGTGCTGGCGTGCAGTACAAGATTGCCTTCACCTATCCGAGCGATACCGAATTTGGTTTGGCGCAGGAAGCGGTCGAGGAAGAGGCGCAGCCGCTGCTGAGCACCGAACTGGCCAAGGATCGCCAGTACAACTTCAACTACTCCTATTCGACCAGCAAGGCGAAGAAGATGGGCTGGCTGATTCCGGTCAATGCCTATGACGATGGTCGTTTCACCTACCTGAAACTGCCCAATTCGCCTGAGTACAAGACGGGCATCTTCCCAGCCGTGTTCGGTCGCGAGAAAGAGTACGGCGAGGACTTCGTGGTGAATACCACCGTCGAAGGGAATACTTTGATCGTCCACGGGACCTACCCGTACCTGGTCATCCGCCACGGCGACTACGTCGTTGGTCTGCGAAGGAACGTGAAGAAATGAGCCAGCAGAACACTCCTGGAAACGATCCGAACAACGGGCGAGAGGATCCGGGCCCGTACGGTAACGGGCCGGACCAGAGCCCACAGGCTCCGTCCAATCCCTATTTCGGTAACACCCAAACTGAGGCCGCACCGGACCTGGATGCGGGTGCGCCGCAGTTGCGCTCGGCCGAAGAGCAGCGGCTCAACCGCAAGGCGTTGCTGTTCCTTGGCGGCATCGTGGTGCTCCTGGTGGCGATGGGCCTGCTGGTTTTCCGCAACAGCAAGGGCGATAGCGATGCACCAGCCAAACTGCCTGACACCGCCCGCGTTGCCACGCCGCAGCTGCCGAGCGTAGAGCAGGCTCCGTCGGTGCCCACGGGCCCGGCCGAGCCCATTCCCATGCTGCCGCAGTTGCCGGAGGATTCGGGGCAGACCGGTCGCTCGGTTTATCAGTTGCCCGATCGTGATCGCGAGCGTGAGCCGGAGCGTGGTCCGAGCCTGCTCGATCGTCGTATCGGTGCTGGAAGCGGAGTGGGGGCGGGCGATGGGGCAGATGGTGCGCAGAGCCCCGCCGACCAGTACAGCAAGGCAATGATTGCCGCGATGCAGGCAGGCAATCCGCAGCCGGTCGCCACGAAAACTCGCCGTGGTCCGGATGTGGAGGACATCTCCAATGCCAGCTTCATCCACAGTCCCGATGCACTGCTGGTACGCGGTACCTATCTACGCTGCGTGCTGGAAACCCGCATCATCACCGATCTGGCTGGCTACACTTCGTGCCTTCTGACCGAACCTGTCTATTCGATCAATGGCCGTACGCTGCTGCTGCCGAAGGGCTCGAAGATTTACGGCGCTTATGGTGGTGGTCCAGTGGGCAAGCGCGTTGAGGTGATCTGGGATCGCATCACCACGCCCAATGGCATCGACGTGGCCATGTCCAGTCCCGGTGTTGATGGCCTTGGCGGTGCCGGGCATCCAGGTCAATACAGCGCGCATTGGGGCAGTCGTATCGCCCAGGCGTTGATGATCAGCCTGATCGCGGATGCCTTCAAATACGCTGCGGCCGAGCATGGCCCGGAGACCACCACCATCACCAATAGCGGCATGGCGGTGCAGTCGCCCTATGAAAGTGCCACGGCACGTTCAATGGAGCGTTTGGCCAACGATGCCATGAGCCAGCGCCGTCCGCCGACGGTCACCATCAACCAGGGCACGGTCGTGAACGTCTACGTCGCAAAGGACGTTGACTTCAGCGATGTGCTTCGCACCCGCCGGTAACCTGCAGAACGACCATGGACGCCGAAGTGTCACCCATTGCCCTCGTCTCCAGTGATTTCCTGCGCTATCAGTACGAAGTGCTGGGCATCGCGGAGTACATGACTTCACCCGAAGTGACGGAAATCTGCATCAACCGTCCGGGCGAACTGTACCTGGAGACGCGGGCAGGGTGGCAGCACGTGCATGTGCCAGGCCTGACGTTCGAACGCGCACGACAGTTCTGTACCGCGGTGGTCAACGAAAGCAACACCGGCCAGCGCATCACCGATGCGGATCCGGTGGTGTCGTTGACCTTCCCGACCGGGCAGCGTGCGCAGTTCGTGATCCCGCCTGCCTGCGATGCGGGCAAAGTGTCGATCACGATCCGACTGCCTTCCAAGCACACCAAGTCGCTTACCCAGTATCACGAGGATGGTTTCTTCAACCAGATCCTTGAGCAGGATGGCAGCCTGAGTGAGCAGGACCGCGAGTTGCTTGAGTTGCGACAGCAGCGTGAGTACGCCGAATTTTTCCGGCGCGCGGTGATGTACCGCAAAAATATCGTTGTGTCCGGCGCCACCGGCAGCGGCAAGACCACCTTCATGAAGGCGCTGGTCAACCATATTCCGGACAGCGAGCGCTTGGTCACCATCGAAGACGCGCGCGAACTGTTTCTGACCCAGCCCAACGTCGTGCATCTGCTGTATTCCAAGGGTGGGCAAAGCGCCAGCAACGTGACGGCCAAGAGCTGCATGGAAGCCTGCCTGCGTATGAAGCCCGAGCGCATCATCCTCGCCGAGCTGCGTGGTGATGAGGCTTTCTACTTCATCCGTAATTGCGCCTCGGGCCATCCCGGCTCGATCACCAGCTGTCATGCGGGCAGTCCCGAGCAGACCTGGGACCAGCTGGCGCTGATGGTGAAAGCGTCGACCGAGGGCTCTGGTCTTGAATTCAACGTCATCAAGCGTCTGTTGATGATGACCATCGATATCGTCGTGCATATCAAGGCGCACGCGGGCTCGCGCTATATCACCGGTATCGACTTCAATCCTGGGCGCGCCCAGGGGCAGGAGGGCTGAACGATGTTGCCAGGACTTGAAATGATGGCGTGCCCGGAAATGGCCGTCTCGATGGACGTGATGCAGCACGTCATCAATGTGGAATCCTCGAGCAACCCCTACGCCATCGGCGTGGTTGGTGGTGCACTGGCGCGCCAGCCCAAGGCGCTGGACGAGGCGCTCGCCACTGTGCGCATGCTGGAGGAGAAGGGTTACAACTTCTCCATCGGCCTTGCCCAGGTCAACCGCTACAACCTGGCCAAATATGGCTTGGACTCCTATGAAAAAGCGTTTCAGCAGTGCCCGAATCTGCAGGCGGGCTCGCGCATTCTTGCCGAGTGCTACAAGCGCTCCGGCAAGGATTGGGGCAAGTCGTTCAGCTGCTACTACTCGGGCAATTTCGAGACCGGTTTCCGTCACGGCTATGTGCAGAAGGTTTATGACTCGATTCGTCGTGGGCAGCAGGTTGCGTCCAATGGCGTGGCGCCCATCGACGTCGTAGCCCGCGGAGAGCGCCGTACCGTCAAGGTCGAACATCATCCGCAGCTCGCCTCCCCGGCGCAGGCGCGGATCGTCGCCCAGGCCAATGGTCCGGTCTATGTGCCGTCCAACGACCCTGCGCGTGCCTATACCGTTTATCCGTCTACCAGCGCTATGGCGCGCGGGAGCCTGGTCAATCTTGCCGATCAGGCATTGTCGCGGGTCGTGCTGGGCTCAGTCGACCGGATGATGCAGCCGCAGGCGCAGCCGGAGAGCGGCTACCCGCAGCAGCAGGGCTATCCGCAGCAGGCTGCTGCAGGGCGGGCGGGTCAGCCGCCGATGATGCCGCAGCAGCTGCCAGGCGCGACGGCAGGCGGCGGCGAAAGCCCAGTGATGCTGCAGCCCTGGGGGCAGCAGGGCGCCTCGGCACCTCCAGGCAACATGTATAACGCGCCGGCGCAGTCCATGCCGGCGCAACAGATTCCCGCAGGGGATGCGGCCTTCGTGTTCTGACGAAGTCGTGGTACGGCCAGTCCCCCGGCTGGTCGATTCAGTTGTGTTAGTCCATCAACAAGGAAATCAATCCATGAAGCGTATCAATATCGACCTCGTCCAGGCCCAGCGCACGCTGAAGACCCTGCTGATGGCTACCCTCTTCGTGGGCGCCGTGTTCGCCCCGCAGGTGTTTGCCGGCGGCGCCACCGACTTCGGTGGTACCGACAAGAAAGTCTGTGGCTTCTTCAACAACATCAATGGGCTGTTGAACATCGCCTCGATCGCCGTGGTGACCATCGCGGTCATCTTCGCCGGCTACCAGATTGCTTTCGCGCACAAGCGCATTGCCGATGTTGCCCCGATCCTGATCGGTGGCGTGCTGATCGGCGCCGCCGGTCAGATCGCCCGCATGCTGCTGGGTGACGGCAGCGATGGCAAGTGTGGTGGTGGTGGCACGACTGGCGGCGGCATGGCACTGCACATCCAGAACGCCATCCTCTACTACAGTGCATAAGAACGTTCTGTTCCGGGGTTGCACGCGCCCAGCGATGTTCCTGGGCGTTCCCTACCTGCCCTTCTTCATGGTGGCAGGTGGGTTGTTGCTGCTCAGCATGTACACGAACTTCTGGTTCCTGCTGACCATTCCGGTTGCCATCTTCATCATGCGGCAGATGGCCAGGCGTGACGAGATGATCTTCCGTCTGTTGGGCCTGCGCCTGATGTTCAAGCTGAGGGTCCGCAACGTCCAGGAACACGATGGCATGTGGGTGTTCAACCCGAATCAGTACCGCAACAAGCCGGCCCGAATGGATTGAGGGCCGGAACGGCCGCGGCGGGAAGCAGTTGCCCGCCGCAGCCACTCCGAATTTTTGTCGGCAGTACCCCATTGGAAGCAGTCGCATGTTCAGCCCAGATACCTCCATCAGCGAATTTGTTCCCCTGTCATCGCATGTAGCCCCGAACGTGGTGAAGACCACGGGCGGCGACTACCTGCTGACCTGGCATCTGGAAGGGCTGCCGTTCGTCGGTCGCGAGGAATGGGAGCTGGAGCATCGCCACAACACTTTCAATCGTCTGCTGCAGACGCTGCGCGCGCCGGATTTCGTCAATGTCGCCTTCTGGGTGCATGACATCCGCCGTCGCCGCACGCTCAAGGGCAAGAGCCAATTCAAACAGCGCTTCAACCAGGATGTGTCCGATCAGTACATGGGCATGTTGTCCTCGCAGCGCATCATGCAGAACGAGCTTTACCTGACGATGATCTATCGTCCGGTGGTGGCCGGTAAGCGCTTCGTGGAAAAGTCCGCGAATGTGGACAGGCTGCGCGCCGAGCAGGAGCAGGCGGTCGAAAAATTGATGGAGCTGGCTGGCAACGTCGAGGCGGTCATCCGCGACTATGCGCCTTACCGCCTGGGCATGTACGAGGCCAAGAATGGCGTGGTGTTCTCTGAGACGCTGGAGCTGTTCGGTTACCTGATCAACCGCATCGATGAGCCGGTACCGGTGCTGTCGGCGCCTGTGAAGGACTATCTGCCAGTCAGCCGGCATATGTTCTCGGCCAAGACCGGCGATTTTGTGATCAACACGCCCAACGGTGCCAATCACTTCGGCGCAATCCTCAATATCAAGGAATACGCCGAGGGGACCTACCCCGGCATCCTGAACGGCCTGAAGTACCTGGATTACGAGTACGTCATTACCCATTCTTTCAGCCCGATGGGGCGCCAAGATGCACTGAAGGTGCTGGACCGTACCAAGGGCATGATGATCTCCTCCGGCGACAAGGCCGTCAGCCAGATCGTCGAGCTCGATCAGGCGATGGATCAGTTGTCCTCTGGCAACTTCGTGCTGGGCGAGTACCACTTCATCATGGCGGTCTACGGCGACAGTCAGGCAAAGCTGTCGCAGAACGTGGCAACGACCCGCGCTGAACTGTCCAATGCCGGCTTCGTCTCCACCAAGGAAGACCTTGCGGTCACCTCGTCGTTCTACTCTCAGATCCCGGCCAACTGGCGCTTCCGTACGCGAATTGCCAATGTCAGCTCCCTGAATTTCCTCGGCTTGTCGCCGCTGCACAATTTCGCCACCGGCAAGCAGCACAACAACCCCTGGGGAGACTGCGTCACTACGCTGCAGACGACCAACGGCCAGCCGTACTACTTCAACTTCCATGCCACCCACCCGTCGGAAAACTCGCTGGGTGAAAAGGCGATCGCCAACACCATGGTGATCGGCAAGTCCGGTACCGGTAAGACCGCCCTGATCAACTTCCTGCTCAGCCAGGTGCAGAAGTACGAACCGTCGCCCACGATCTTCTTCTTCGACAAGGACCGCGGTGCGGAGATTTTCGTGCGCGCCTGCGGCGGCAACTATCTGGCGCTGGAGAACGGTGCGCCAACCGGCTTCAACCCGTTCCAGTGTGAGAACAACGAAGGCAATGTGCAGTTTCTGGCAGACCTGATCAAGGTGCTGGCAGGCAAGCGTGAGTACAGCTCCCGCGAAGAGGAGGATATCTATCGCGCGGTCGAGAGCATGCTCGACACGCCAATGCACCTGCGCAGCATGACCAATTTCCAGAAGAGCCTGCCCAACATGGGTGACGACGGCTTGTACGCGCGCATGCGCCGCTGGACCTCGGGCAATTCGCTGGGCTGGGTGTTCGATAACCCGGTGGATACCGTGGACCTGAGCAAGGCCAACATCATCGGTTTCGATTACACCGACATCATCGACAACCCCGAAGTGCGTGTGCCGGTCATCAACTACCTGCTGCACCGCCTGGAGTCGCTGATCGACGGTCGCCCGCTGATCTATGTGATGGACGAATTCTGGAAGATCCTGGACGGCGAGGGTGGCCTGAAGGAATTCGCCAAGAACAAGCAGAAGACCATCCGTAAGCAGAATGGCCTGGGCATCTTCGCGACGCAGAGCCCGGAAGACGCGCTGAAGAGCGACATCTCGGCGGCACTGATCGAACAGACCGCAACGCTGATTCTGCTGCCCAATCCCAATGCCAGCAAGAGCGACTACATGGAAGGCCTGAAGCTGACCGAGGCCGAGTTCAAGGTGGTCACCGCCTTGGATGAGCGCTCGCGCTGTTTCCTGGTCAAGCAGGGTCACGCTTCCAGCGTATGTCAGCTCAACCTGCGCGGTATGGATGACATTCTGTCGGTGATCTCGGCGTCCACCGACAACATCGACATCATGCACCGCGTATTGCAGACAGCTGCGGTACGCGCACGGGTGACGGTGGATGAATTGACGCCGGAACAGTGGCTTGAAGATTTCTACAAGAATCGAAAGGGCTCGGGCAAGGCTGCCCGCTCGGACGCCGCGTGATTGCGGTAGCAGGGAATTCGAAGATGACTGTTTCGAACACGGAGATTGAAATGAATAACCCGAAGAAGGCTCGTGGTACTGGCCGCGGTCCGCGCCGCTCGCGTCTTGGTGCATTTGTCCTTTCTGGTGCACTGCTGGTCAGCGCACAAAATGCCAACGCAGGCATGCCGGTGATCGACTACACCTCGATCTTGCAGGATTTATACACTTGGCTGGATCAGATTAATGAATACGCCAAAGAAAAGACACGCTGGGATGAAGTCAAACAGCAGATTGATGACGCGCGCTCGCTGTTCAGTGCTATGAGTTTTATGATGAACATGCCGAAGGCGCAGGAGCTGAAGCGTGTGAAGGACAATTATCTGGTGGCAGAGACGTGTGGCCAGGATGCGACGGGACTTAGCCTGACCAATCTTGTCGATGCGGTGGGCTTCAAGCCGACCGCAGATATCAAACAGCAGCAGAAGCAGATCTGCGTGAACATCCGCATGATGCAGAACCGGAAGTTCAATGATTCGATCGATTTCATGACGACTACGTCCGAAGAAATTGAGAAGGCCATGTACGCGAACTTCATGGCGCGCAGGCAGAGCAACCAGAGCGGCAACGTGCAGGCGGCCGACAGTGATGCCAAGCGCCTGGGTAATCAGATTCAGGCACTGTCCCAACAATGGGTGGGGCGCATGCAGGCGTACGACGCCTACATCGCAGTGATGGAAACCAATCAGAACGTGGTCGCTCAGGCCGCACTGAAGGGAGATCCTACGAAGAAGCTTGCGAGCGATCTGGTGCGCACGGCTGCGCTCAAGACCGCCTTGAGCATTGATTGATCGCAGCTGGACCTATGAAGCACCGGCCGGGCAGGGTGTCCGGTCGGAGGCAAGTGGAATCGCCAAAGGATTGTGGAAATGAACATCGCGCTGATTGCCAGCTTTGACTTCTCGGGAGGCCTGCACGAGTTGCTTGGATATGCCGTACGCATCCAATCAATCGGCGACTTCATGTTCTTCCGGCTGATCCTGGAGTTCCTCCAGGACCGTATCAATGACTTTGGCATCAAGCTGCTGGGCAACATGATGAAGTGGGTTGGCTTCATGGCTCTCACCCTCATGACGCTGTGGGTGCTGATCCAGGGATTCCGCATCGTCACAGGGCGCAGCCGAGATTCAATGATGGTGCTGGTTACCAATATGGCGCGTGCCGCGCTGATCGTCAGCGTGGCCACTACCATGGCGATGTTCGGTCAGAACGTGCAGGACTTCCTCAACAAGGATGTGAAGGGGCTGATCTCCCACGTGGTGACCGGTAAGGACGACCCGCCGGAAAAGCAGATCGACCAATCCCTTGCCTGGATGCAGGTCGCCCTGTCCAGCATCGACGCGATCCAGGTGCTGAAGGACGAAAGCCTGCAGGGTCAGAAAACCCAGGCGCAGATCTTCATCGGATTGGGTACCGGTGGTCCAGCGATTACCGCGGGCGCGATGTTGCTGCTGTACCAGATCGCGATGGCACTGTTCATCGGCTTGGGACCACTGTTCATTCTTTGCCTACTGTTCGAGCAGACCAAGCAGTTGTTCCAGCGATGGTTGTTCTACGGAATCGGAACGATGTTCTCGATGGCGGTTCTGGCAGCGATGGTGTCGATCGCGCTGGACATGGTCATCCGCGTTGCAGGTTCGTTCTGGGCGACAGCGTTGGTGGACAAGTATCTGCTTGACGGCGCACTGGCCGACGGCATGACCAGCCAGGCCATGCAACAGGGCGGTATGGGGCTGATTCTCACCACCTTGATCCTGACTGCGCCCCCAATGGCCGCGATGTTCTTCCAGGGCACACTGGGTACCTTCATGGCATATTCGCAGATAGGCGGCGGTGCCGCCGGTGCGCCGAGTTCGGATGGTAGACCGGCGGGTACCTATACGCCGTCGGCTCCGTCTAAGGGTGAGGCGGACAGTGGATCTCGAGATGCTAACGCTAATCTCGGTATGGGGAGGGTTGTCACTCCCCAGCAAACTGGCCCTAGCAAGCAGGACAGTGGCCTCCGTGGAGCCTACTCCGGCGGGCAGTGATCAAGGTTGTAGGCATAGGAATATGGAGTCGAGCAGCATGCAAGCATTGGTCAAGTTCACACTCACTCTTGCTGTCTTCTTTGCCGGCGGATCTGTTGCCTTTGCAGAAGGGGGCTGTCCAGCTGGGCAGTACCCGATCGGTGGGCAAGGTGTTCAGGGCTGCGCGCCGATACCAAGTGCTGGGAGCGGCGGAGGCGATTTGCGCCCGAATGGCCGCTGGACCAAGACGTGGGGCGCAATTTCAATTTCGCCTTCGACTCTTGATGTGGGAACTTCGGTAGGACAAAAATCCAAGGCCGCAGCATTTGCGGAAGCGAAAGCGCGATGCTCCACATACGGCGCGAAAGACTGCGGCGAGAATTTTTCATACAAGAATCAGTGTGTCGCTGCTGCCGCTCCTGCAGGGGGAAGAAGGGGAGGGGTGTATTATTCGACCGCAGCGACCAAAGAGCTTGCCGTTGAGCGAGCGACACAAGCCTGTAAACAAGGTGGTGGCGCAAGCGACGCGTGTGCAGTGTCTTACTCTGATTGTACTGAGCCAACATTTCATAGCTATTGAGCTGGCTGCTAAGTCCCAATTCGTATCTTCCGGCGTATTCGGCGAGAGTGTTGGCAAGATCGCGCTTCGCCGAGCAGTGCGCGCAGACCGGTCACTTCTCAGGAAGCCGGCCTCCGCGGCCTTAATTTGCTTGACGATGAAAATTGTATGAAGAAGATGAAGGCACTCCTTACTCTCTCTCTTCTCGCTTTGTCCTGTGCAGCCTACGCAGAGGGAGGGTGTCCGGCTGGGCAGTATCCAGTTGGAGGGCAGGGTGTTCAAGGCTGCGCCCCGATTCCGGGAGGAGGTGGTGGTGGTGATCTGCAACCGAACGGTCGTTGGATTAAGACCTGGGGAGCGATCTACCAGTCTGACGCTACGGGTGCCATGGGGGCATCTGTTGGGAAGCGAACCAAAGCAGAAGCAGAGAAGGAAGCAAAGGATCGCTGTACTACCTACGGCGCTAGCGACTGTACGGCTTTGATCGCCTATAAGAATCAGTGTGTTGCATATGCATATCCGAAAAAGAGCAGCGCGGGGGGCGAGTTTCTGCCGTGAGGGGGCCAACAAAGGAAGTTGCTTCGACTGAAGTGCTAAAGCTCTGCGCAGCTCGTAACGAAAACCAGTGTGAAGTTCTGTACAGCGATTGCACGGAGCCACTTTTTCACTCTTATTGAGAAGTATGCCTTGGTAAGGGTAGGTTGATGGTTTTCGATGCGTCGCCAGGCTGTAGGGATGGTCGGATGGAGGTGATTGTGCCTCCCCCTTTGTCGTCAATATTTCGGATTATTGTTTCCCTGAATAAGCGAGCCTCAAAGCTGTCGATGATCCTCAGCGCGCTTGCCCGAACTTCTCTCGAGCATCTTGCAGAATCAATTGGTCGGTCTTGGTTGGTTTGCAGTCAGTATGGGTCGCTCCTCCGAATGCTGGATTCTGCATCTAGATGATCAAGATCAATGACCTGTCTTGTCGGTCTGATGGGTGAGGGTCACATGAAGGCGAAGGCACTATTTACCTTGTTTCTTCTCGGTGCCTCGCATGCTGCCTTTGCTGAAGGTGGCTGTCCTGCTGGTCAATATCCCATCGGTGGACAGGGTGTGCAGGGCTGCGCGCCGATTCCGAATGCTGGAAGCGGCGGTGGTGATTTGCGCCCTAATGGGCGATGGATCAAGACTTGGGGGGCAATTTCCATGTCGGACGCTACAGGCAGCATGGGCGCGTCGGTTGGAAAACGCTCCAAGTCAGAGGCGGAGAAGGAGGCGCGGGGTCGCTGCGCAACATACGGCGCCACTGACTGCTCGACAGCTATTACATACAAGAACCAGTGTGTTGCTTACGCGGATCCAGAAAAGGGAAGCAATGGCCGCATTTCCATATCTGCTGGGCCTTCAAAGGAAGTTGCTTCCGCTGAAGTATTGAAGTATTGCGCTTCCAGAGGCGGCGGGACGTGTGTAATTCGTTATACCGACTGCACCGAACCCCTTTTCAAGTCATTCTGATTCACGTGGAGCGGAACGCGCCTGCGCCATCGTATCTGCGCGAAAAATGAAGTGCATTCTTGCCTGCGAGAGGGATGTCTTCGGTCGCAGATAATTTGAGTGGTGTGTCCTGCTAGACGCTGGTTGATGAATTTTTTCGTCGACACATGGGCCACGCATCAGTGTGATTCGTAGGAAAAATCCGATACGTTGCTGATGCAACGCACGGTATCGTAGTGGCTTGGACAAGTTGCGGGCTTGCGCTGCGCTTGTCGGAGCGGTCGTAAGTCTCCATGCCATTCGAAGGAACGAATCATGCAGAATCCCTTTCGTGTAGTGATGCTGGTCGGCGCTCTGGCGCTGGCTTCGTCAGCACACGCCGCCGACAGCTGGGTCATTTACGCCGGTGGCGACATGCCCAACCGTGAAGCGTGGGTAGTCGATGCACAAACGCTCAGCAGCCGCGCGGACCTGGTCGGTTTTCTGCAGCTGCCACGCCGGAAGAGCAGAACGCGTACTTGAAGCAATTGCGCCGCAAGAAACCGCCGAAGCCTGGTGAGCCCCTCTCTGGCCCGGATCCGGTGTACGAGATCCAGGTCAATACGGTTTACGAGAACGCGATCAAGCCGAATCGGCTGATCAGGAAGTACTCGGTGAACTGTGCGCGTAACACCGTGGCTATGAAGATGAGTCTAGTGCAATGGCGCGACCGTGCGATCGAGGATGTCCCACCGGAGAGATTCGATCCGACCAGCGAGGCAGTCGAGCCTTGGCAGGTGCAACTGGTGCGTTTTGCCTGCCTCGTCGGGCCTGACCCCAAGGCGAAAGTGCCGGCGGAAATGATGAAGCGCGGCTTCCTGCCCATCGGTGACGTCGGCCAGTCACCTGCGAATTTCATATGGGGCAATCTGTGGAAGGATGGCACGCGCCCAGCGTTCACCTATCGGCCGACCGACGCCGAAATGGACCGGGCTGAGCGCAGTCTGGAAGCGAATCTGGCGCGTGGCCAGAAGGAGACCAGCCGCGTTCTGGATGAGTCGCTTCGCGCAGCCAACCGCGTGGGCCGCAACAATCTGATGGACATGTGGATCGGCAAGACCGAGCAGGAGTTCGTGCGGACATGGGGCACGCCGGACCGTGTGGAGAATGGGACCGATGGTTCGCGCACCTTGTACCTGCATCGTGGCGAACGCGTTCAGGGGTTGAACGTATACGGGCATGTCGTCAGTGACGTGAACAACCGCTGCGATATCACGGTGCTGACGATGGACGGCTACGTCCGTGACTACGCCACTCAAGGGGCCACGTGCGCGCAGCAGTTGCGCTGATCGTGGCTACAGGCCAAGCCGCCGGGAATCCGGGAAGCCATGAAGCGAATCCACCAAGCTATCTTGTCGTGCCTGCTGCTGGTTGCGGGCTCGCTGCCTTCTACTGCAATGGCTGAAGGCAATTGCCCACAGGGCATGTATCCCATCGGTGGCCAGGGTGTGCAGGGTTGCGCGCCCATCCCCGTGAGCAGCACAGGCTCGCCGTACAGCAATCGCCCCAGCTGGGCGCAGACCGTGCGCGGCGTGGCGATGGATGCCCGCGGCGACACGTTCATCAGCAACTCGATGCGTTCGCGGGGCAAGGCCAAGCGCGCGTCCATGAAGGAGTGCAGGGAATTCGGCAAGGGTGAATGCACGTTGGCGACCCTGTTCCAGGCGCAGTGCGTGGCGGTCGCACACGCAGGGCTGGGTACTGAAACCACTAGCGTCGTCGCAGCCATGTCCGAACAGGGTGCGGTCATTGTCGCGATGCAGCAATGCAGCGCGAAGGCTGCATGGCGGCAGATGCCACAGGATCAATGCAGGATCGCCAACACGGCCTGCACCGCGGATCTGTTCATCAGGTAGGGCACCATTCACGTTAAGCCCAGTTTTTATGTGATCAATTCCGCTTTTCGCTTCTCCCGACCTTCGACGCGGCAAAGCTCCTCGCGGTAAGCTCCCCGCGCGTCATAAAAATGACGCGCCAGTGCCACCGAACGCAGGAGCTTTTCCGTCCAATGAGGACTCTGTCCGCCCGTCCGACGGGTGACGCTTGCCACTATCGCGGCCACGCCGTGCGCGGGGCTATGATCCGCATCTGCGCAGGCGCGGGCGAGCCGGGACACCGCGTTCCGACCGGCCAGGGAGGCGGGCATCGGCAAGACGACATTGAAGGAGTGGGAGGGGATGGAAGACAGGTTTGGCGCACACATGGACGATGCCCTGGCATTTGTTCCATCCGGTGCGAACCTGCTCGAAGCCGTCAGGGGCGAGCTCAACGGCGATGGCATCGAGTACCAGTTGCTGGTCATCGACCAGCCGACGCCGGAAGGGCTGGTGCCCGGCCAGCACGGACCGAACCGGGTGCTGCTGTTGCTGCGCGGTGACGGGCGCGGGCGCTGGCAGCTGGCCGCGCGCAACGACAAGCTTGTGCCGTGTTCTACCCGCGGTGGCCTGGCCGGTGACCCTTTTGCGTATGCAATGGTTGAGGAAGACACCTTCAGCGTGATCACCAACGGCGGCAGCCGCGAGCGCTGGAGCAGCACGTACCGGTTCCGCTATGCATCGGCGGACAAGTCCTGCTGGGTGGATGGGGTGAGACGCAAGGTCGTGGATATCGAGACCGAAGCGACCAACATCCGGGACTTCTCGGTGGCGGAACTGGGCAGGGTGCGGTTCGAGGACTTCGACCCGTCCAGTGTCGCCGAGGTGTCGCTTCCATGAGCCAAGCTCCAACCGGCGGAAAGGAATCCGCGCTGATGAACATCCAGGAGTTGCACTGTGTCGACCGATAGAGAGTCGCAACTGCTGCGGCAGGCGACCAACGCCGGCATCGACTCCCCCCTTGAACTGGCCAATTTCATGGCTCAGGCAGGGCACGAGTCGCGCGGCTTGAGCCGGCTCAACGAGAGCTTCAACTACACCCGGGGCATCTCGCAGATCCCGGTGGAAGCGGCGTGGCGCAATGGCACCGAGGCGCTGGAGTCCGCGCGCCAGGAAGCCCTGCGAGGGCGTCCGGATGACCTGGCCGAGCTGATGTATGGCGGCCGGATGGGCAACGATGCGCCTGGTGATGCGCTGAAGTACCACGGGCGCGGTTATCTGCCGCTGACCGGCAAGGAAAGCTACCAGCGCGCCGGCACTGCGCTGGACCTGGACCTGGTCAATCAACCCGAGCTGGCGTCGCAGCCGGAACATGCAGGACGCATCGCCGTGTGGCAATGGCAGAACCGTGTGCCGGAGCAGGCGCGCGAGGACGTGCGCGAGGCGACCTACGCCATCAACGGCGCCGTCAACGGGGTGGAGGATCGGCTCAAGCGTTTCGAGGCGTGGCAGCAGAAGCTGACCCCTGACGTGATGGACCGGCTTGCCCGCGGCGAAGTGGGTGAGCGCGCACAGCTGCCTGAGCGCCCGCGCGATATGTCCGATCCGGCCCATGCCGGCAACCGGCTGTTCACCGACGCTCGCGGCCATCTACAGCAGATGGGGCCGCAGAGCGGCCTGCGCAGCCAGCAGGAGCTGGACAATACGGCCGGCGCCCTGGCGCTGAGCGCGCAGAAGGCCGGCATGAGTCGCATCGACCACGTGGTGGCCGGTACCGATGGCAGGGCACTGTTTGCGGTGCAGGGCGCCATGGGGGACCCGGCGATGCAGCGCTCGATGGTGGAGCGTGAGGCCGCCGCCCAGCTGCCGTTGGAGCAGAGCAGCCAGCAGTTGGCGGCCGAAGCCTCTTCCCGCCAGGAACAGGCCGCTTCGGTTACCCGCGAGCAGGAGCAGAACCGCCCGCGATCGCTGTAATCTGGGCACCGCCTGCAGGTCGGAGACCGGCGGGCCCATCGCACGACACCGAGCACCCTCGGGTGCCTACATGGATCTCTTTGTAAGGACACAACATGCGAAACACTTTCCTGCGTTCCAACGTGGCCCAGCGTGGTCGCGCTTCGGCACTGTTGCTCTTGCCGCTGGGACTGGCTGCCGCCATGGCCCACGCACAACAGGCACCGGACGCTCCGGCGGCTCCCGCCGTCGAGGAGGCTGTGCCGGCACCGATCGTGGCCGCAGCGGACGCGCAGACGCCCGCTGTCACTGCAACGGATGCTGTTCCTGCACCGGCTCCCGTCGCAGCGCCCGAGCTGATGCCGGCCGTGGTTGCTGCACCTTCGCCGTCCATGCCGCCCGCACCTGCACCGCAGGCGGAACCGGCGACGGGTGTCGCTCCGGAAGCCGTCGCCGCCGAACCTGCCGCGCCAGCACCGGCAGTACCAGCGGCCGACGTTGCTTCCACCAATGCTGCGCCTGTCGCAACAGCCCCTGTCGCAGCCCCGCCGGCTCCCACGCAGGTGCCGGCCCCCGTTGCCGCCGCTGCACAGGTGCCCGGCACCGCACTGGCCATGGCACCCGTCCCACCGCCAGCCCAAGTTGCACCACCCATCATCCCGCTGGCACCGGACCAGGCCGCCGAGCGCCAGCTCGGTGCGCGCTGCCCGGTCGATCTGGCCGGGCGCCTGGCACCGCAGGGCGATCTGATGATCGGTGCCTGCCAGGGCACGCTGCCGCCGCATCTGGCGGCGCTGCTGGTGGCATTGCCTGAGCAGGACATCCACCTGCCGCGCAGCTGGCGCGAGCGTGAGGTGCGCCAGAAGGCATGGTTCAAGGCTGTGGCTGGCATGGGTCAGCGCCCGGACTTCATCGCCCGCCTGGGCGACATCTGGGTGCGCTCGTTTGAAGGTGCGGATGCGTCGACGACCACCTACCTGGTCTCGGCGCCGTTCGACTGTGCCGATGGCGCGCTGTCAAACGAGAACACTGCAGATCCGGTCCGGCTCGCAGCCGGCAATTGCGGGCAGGCCTACGTCCGCCAGCGCGTTTACCTGGTTGGCAGCGACGGCGTGCCGCAGGACATCACTGCGAAGGTAATGCCGGCGGCACCGTCGATCGCCGAGGCCGATCGTGCCCGTCACCGCGCCGGCGAAGGCAAGGTCAGCCTCGACCACAGCAAGTTGCAGTACGGGCCGGCCATGCGCTGGTTCGTGCAGTACCCGGAATCGCCGCAGAAGACCGGTCCGCACAGCTTCAGCGACTGGAACCGTGAGCACCTGGCCTTCGTGGTCTGGAACGGCACCCGCTTCGAGTTGCGCGATACCGTGACGCGCGCTCAGTGGCCGTGCGATCCCGTAGCGCCGGGTGACAAGGCCTGTGGCGGTTTCCCGGACTCCGGCCCGGATGCGTACGTGCTGGCAGGGCCAACGGCGAACTCGGCGGTTTCCAGCCCCTGATCGACCGCAGAAAACAACGGGAGCCAGCAGTGCCGGCTCCCGTTTTCATTCCAGCAATCGTCAGGCGTGCAGGCTGCGCTGGGTCGTCTGGGCCTGTTCCAGCTGCTGCTCGCGCGCCAAGGCCTGGCTGGCAGCCTGCTGGTCGATACGCAGGCTGCTCTGCTCAAGCGGCGTGTTCATCGCACGGGTAGTGTCGACCGACACGCGCAGATGGCCGGGGTCGCCGCCCTGGCCCTGCAGGGCGAAGCTGCGTGACGCGTCGGCACTCATCAGCACCTCGTCGATACGCTGTCCTCCGGCGGCATGCATCTCTGCAGCCAGGGAGCCTGCCAGCTGCGCGCTCATGCCATCGGGCATGCGGCCGACGCGGGCGTCCTGTGCGTGCACGCCGCGCAGGGCGTCGTTGAACAAGGGGTTGCCAGCGTGACCGGCGTCGTCGATGCGCAGCATGCCGAGGGGGAGCCCCTGCCGTTCCGCTTCGCGGCGTGCGGGTTCGCCCGGTTCCAGCGGGCCGCGCAGATGGTCGAAGAGATCCTTCACTCCGCCCGGCAGGCCGCGCGTACCGGTGGTGACGCCACTGCGCAGCAGCTCCATCTTGTCCCGGTATTCGTCGATCATCTTGACGTTGTCGCGCGCCAACGCCTGTGTCTCTGGCCTGCCCAGCACCGAGTCGTCGCCGAGGAAATTGACCAGCTTGTGTGAACCGAAGGAATTGGCGGCCGCGCCCAGTGCGCTGTCGGGAATCAGGATGCGCAGACGGCTGTTGCTGAAGCCCCAATCACCCAGCGTGTCGATCTCCCGGGGCGTGGCGTAAACACGCACCTGGCCGAAGTGCGGCGAGGCAGCACTGACCGGGTCGGCAGCCATGACGTGGTTGACCACGCTGGTGCCGCCTTCGGGGATGCGGTAGCCAAGACTGGCCGCACCATAGGCGTTGAAGGTCTCGCCTTTCAGGTTGTAGTGGTGTGCGCTGATCTGGGCCAGCGCCCCGCCCAGCGAATGGCCGGTGACGGTCACCTCCGGCGCCTGGCCGAGGTCGCGCCCTTCTTTGGCAGCGTAGGCGAGGGCGCGTTGGGTCAGTGCAAGCGCGTCTGCGGCCTGCACGTTGTAGCGGGTGACCACCATGCCGCCGTCGGCAAGAAGGCCATCGCGCGCGATCTGCTCGGTGCCGCGATGGGAGACCACGATCTCCTGCGTGTCCACGCGCTGATAGATCGTGCCTTGATAGCCATTGAAGCGATTGCTGACATGCTCGAGCACTTTGTAGTCATGCCCGTTGAGCGCTACATGCTCTTCCTGCCCGGGGGCGCGGCGACCGACTTTCAGGTCGCGGTAGGCATCGTTGGACAGCGCGGCGTAGTCCTGGCTGTCGAGGGTCACGGCTGCACCTCATCGGCCGTCAACGTGGCAGAGAACAGCGTGTCCTGCAGTTCCGGGCGGAAGCGGCTGGCGTCCTTCTGGCCGGTAGCGCCGTAGTCGGGCAGGTCCGCCACTCGCGGGTAATCGCCCTGCGGATAATGGCGCGTCTCGCTCTGGCCCTTGACGAACGGATCGGCCTCGATGAAAGACAGGAAGCGGGTCTCGCCGTCGGCGCCGGTCGCCTTCAACATCGCACCGGCACCACTGAAAGCCCAATGGCAGACACCGCGGCCGTAGTAGTCCTCGTCGAGCATGCGGTCCAGGTAGATGGTGCCGCGGTACTCGTTGTCGGTGACCCTGCGCAGCGTCACCGGCTCCTGGCTGGTGATGCGTGCCGGAGCGCCGGTGGCCGGCTCGATGTAGCCGCACTGCGCTTCGTTGCTGACGTCGTACTGGGCAACGCCTTCGACCACGGCAAAGCTGCCCGGCGGGTTCTGCAGGCGCAGTACCAACTCATAGGCCTTGCGCGGTGAAGGGTTTAGCTTGGCCAGGCCACGTCCTCCCTGGGCGACATCGGACTCGGCGGAAGCAAGTTCCTGGTTCATGGCGGTCTCCGGGCTGCAGGCGATCAGTAGAAGCAAGACAAGACACGGGAGGGACGTGCGGCGCACGGTCAGCCTCCGGTCGGGGGAGTGAACGCGTTCGCGAAGGGGCACGCAGCGGGCGACGGAGATGCGCACCGCGCTGGCGAGGAAAGACGGGCAATCACGGCATGTCTCCTTTCCTTGGTGACCACGATCCCGAACCCGGGAGGGGTAGATTGCGCGATTCTCGCGGCAAAAAAGTGAAATAGTCGAAATTTTGACGCTATCAACTTGGATTGGATGCGGCGAACTGTGATTCGTATCCGGATTTCACATGTGTAGAGCGGGCGTCAGGCGCTGACTGTTGCTTCCTCGATGCGGGGTGATCCGGGATGATCAAGTTACTCAATCCGTTCCGAAGACATGCCGACGATGCTTTCCATCCGCCCTGAACTGCCCGCAGACACTGCTGGAATCCACTCGCTGACCGAGGCGGCCTTCCGCAACGCACCGCACAGCAGCCACACCGAACACCACATCGTCGATGCATTGCGTGAGCGTGGCGAGTTGAGCATCTCGCTGGTGGCGGAGGATGCCGGCCGACTGGTCGGTCATGTCGCGATTTCCCCGGTCAGTGTGCAGGACGGCAGCCAGGGCTGGTTCGGGCTCGGGCCGATTTCGGTGCTGCCGGAGCAGCAGGGACATGGCGTGGGCACGGCATTGATGCGGGCCGCGATCGAGGCGTTGCGCGTGCAGGGCGCGCGGGGCTGCGTGCTGTTGGGCGAGCCAGGCTATTACGGGCGTTTTGGTTTTCGTGCCGTGCCGGATCTGGTGCTGCCGGGCGTGCCGGCGGAATACTTCCAGACGCTGTGCCTGCAGCCGCCGATGGCGCAGGGCGAGGTACGTTACTCGCCGGCGTTCGACGCGGTCGGTTGATCGGCGGACGGCCGGCGCTCCGGGCGCCGGTCAGCCTTGATGGCGAAGGTGAATGAGGGGATATGGACGACCCTGCGAATCCACCGGCGAGCGGCCGGTTTCAGTGAAACCCATGCGCTGATAGAAGCCCACAGCCTGTGCATTCTGCGCATTGACGTCGGTGGTCAGTTGCGGGTGCCGGGCCACCGCATGCAGCAGCAACTGGCGGCCGATGCCGGTTCCGCGCACGTCGGGATCGATGAACAACGCTTCCATGTGCGAGCCGTCGATCAGCATGAAACCCTGCGGCCGGTCTTGGTCGTCGACTGCCACGACCAGCGGGGCGTGCGGCAGGAAGCCGGCGACTTCGGCGTCGATGGCCTGGCGGTCTTCGGCACTGAGGAAGTCATGGGTGGCGTCGACGGCCCGGCGCCAGAGGTCGACGAGAGCGTCGCCATCGGTAGCGCGGGAAGGGCGCAGGGTGGTCATGGGCATGTCCAAGGTGCTTCGCAAGTGCACGCAAGTATAGCGGCCGGAACTGGAGGGAAGATGCCGTTTGGAGGCGGCCTGCGAGGCGCTGTCGACTTGGTCACAGAGGCCTGCGCTACACTGCGGTCGCGCTGAACTGTTCGAATTCGAGAACCGCCATGACCGACACCCTGGGCGTGCCCGTGCACGACGCCGACGAGCACTGGATGCGTCACGCGTTGGCATTGGCCGAACGCGCACAGCGTGAGTTCGACGAGATCCCGGTCGGCGCGGTGCTGGTGGGCGCAGACGGTCAGCTGCTGGGCGAGGGCTGGAACCTCAACATTGCCTCGCACGATCCCAGTGCGCATGCCGAGATCGTGGCCATGCGCGAGGGCGGGCGGATGCTGGCCAATCACCGCCTGATCGGCAGCACCCTGTATGTCACCCTGGAGCCGTGCGCGATGTGCGCGATGGCGATCGTGCATGCCCGTGTGGCGCGCCTGGTCTACGGTGCCAGCGATCCCAAGACGGGTGCCTGTGGCAGCGTGTTCGATCTGGTCGGTGATGCCCGCCACAATCACCGGGTCGAGGTCCATGCCGGCGTGCTGGCCAAGGAGGCGAGCAACCGCCTGACCAACTATTTCCGGGCCAAGCGCGGCAAGCCGCCGCTGCTGCTGGAGGACCACGCTGGCGAGGGCTGAGTGGCGAAAGGGTATGATGGCCGCCACTTTCCTTTACCGGCCGGCCTCGTGCCTGCCCAGCAACGAGGCGACACGATGGCAGAGAACGGCGCGGCCAACGAGCGACTGATCTGGATCGACCTGGAAATGACCGGGTTGGATACCGACAACGATTCGATCATCGAGATCGCCACCGTGGTCACCGATGCCCAGCTCAACGTGCTGGCCGAGGGCCCGGAGTTCGCCATCCACCATCCGCTGGAAACACTGGAAGCGATGGACGAGTGGAACCGCAACCAGCATCGTCGTTCGGGCCTGTGGCAGCGTGTCATCGACAGCACCACGACGCTCGGCCAGGCCGAAGCGCAGACAGTCGCCTTCCTGGCGCAGTGGATTCCGGCCGGCGTGTCGCCGATGTCGGGCAACTCCATCTGCCAGGACCGCCGCTTCCTGCACCGGCAGATGCCGCGGCTGGAGAAGTACTTCCACTACCGAAACCTGGACGTGTCCACGGTGAAGGAACTGGCCAAGCGCTGGGCGCCGACCGTGGCCGCTGGCGTGGGCAAGAACAGCAACCACACCGCGCTGAGCGATGTGCACGATTCGATCAACGAACTGCGCCACTACCGCCAGTTCATGGGCGCACTGTCGGGCCTGCCGACCCCTTGATGGGTAGTGCCGGCCGCTGGCCGGCAACCCTGCGGCGCAGGTGAGGATCAGGTGCTGCCGGCCAACGGCCGGCACTACGCTGCGTTCAACTCCGCGGCGCTATGATCGGCCGCATGAATGACCCCATCCTGCTGCCCCGTGATATCGCCCACGACGCCGGCGACTGGTCTGACCTGCAGCGGGCGGTTGCCTTGCTCGAGGCACCCACGATCACCGCACGCATGGCCAACCTGGTCGGGACGCCGCTGGAGTTCGCGGTGAAGGCGCTTCCCACCTCGGTGTCCAACCGCATCCACGGCGCGGTGCAGGCGGCGTTGTCCAAATCCGTGCAGGCCGCGCTGTGGAGCATGGACAACACTCCTGGCAAGGGAGCCTCGACACGTTGGCACAAGCTGGCGGCGGCGACGTCGGGCGCGGTTGGTGGTGCGTTCGGCTTTGCCGCGCTGTTCATCGAGTTGCCAGTGTCGACCACGATCATGATGCGCGCGGTGGCCGATGTGGCCCGCAGCGAAGGCTTCGATCTATCGCAGTTCAGTACCCGCCAGGCCTGCCTGGAGGTGTTCGCACTGGGCGGCAATTCGCCGCGCGACGATGCCAGCGAGACCGGCTACTACCTGGCCCGTGGCTTCACCACCGATGTGATGCGCCACCTGTCGGCCGAACTGGCCGGGCGCGTGGTGACGGGACGCGACCTGACCCTGGGCGTGGCGCCGAAGGAAGCCGGCAAGCTGCTGGCCAAGCTGGTGGAAAAGGTCGCCGCGCGCTTCGGTGTGGTGATCACCGAGAAGTTTGCCGCGCAGGCGGTGCCGATCGTCGGTGCGGCAGCCGGCGCCACGCTCAATACCATGTTCACCGACTACTACCAGGACATGGCCCGTGGCCATTTCATCGTGCGCCGGCTGGAGCTGAAGTACGGCGAGGAAGTGGTGCGCACCTGCTATGACCGCATCGCGCACGGCGGGGTGTTGATCGAGCCGACGTTGTAATCCACGCCATGCGTGGAGGCGGCATCGTTGCCTCGGCGGCACAACTGTTTTGCACGAACGCGCCTGTTGCGCGCGCAGCGCCATCCCCATCCTTGCCGGCAATCCCCCGCAAGAGAATGCCGCCATGTTGTTCACCCCCCACCGCCTGGGCGCGCTGACGCTGCCCAACCGCATCGTGATGCCGCCGATGACCCGCTCGCGTGCGGCTGCCGGCAATGTCGCCACCGCAGAGATGGCCGAGTACTACGCCCAGCGTGCCGGTGCCGGCCTGATCGTCAGCGAAGGCACCCAGATCAGCCCGCAGGGCCAGGGCTATGCCTGGACCCCTGGCATCCACAGCGAAGCGCAGGTGCAGGGCTGGCGCAGGGTCACCGATGCCGTGCACGCGGCCGGTGGTCGCATCTATGCCCAGCTCTGGCATGTAGGCCGGGTGTCCCATGTTGCTCTGCAGCCGGACGGCGCGGCGCCGGTCTCTTCCTCGGCACTGCTGGCCGAAGGGGTGAAGGTCTTTGTCGACCCCACCGGCGCCGGTCCGGAATCCGGCGTGGGCGAGATGATCCAGCACTCGATGCCGCGCGCGCTGGGTGAGGACGAGATCCCGGGCATCGTGGCCGACTATGCGCAGGCGACCCGCAATGCACTGGCCGCTGGCTTTGATGGCGTTGAGTTGCACGGTGCCAACGGCTACCTGATCAACCAGTTCATCGACTCGCAGGCCAATCAGCGTACCGATGGCTACGGCGGCGCGCTGCAGAATCGCCTGCGCTTTCTGCGCGAGGTGGTGCAGGCGGTGGTCGATGTCGCTGGCGGCGAGCGTGTCGGCGTGCGTCTGGCGCCGTTGACCACGCTGCAGGGGGCGGTGGACGACACCCCGCAGGCGACCTATCTGGCTGCCGCGCACCTGCTGGGCGAGCTGGGTGTGGGCTACCTGCACATCGCCGAGGCCGACTGGGAGGATGCGCCGTTGATGCCGGTGGCGTTCAAGCAGGCACTGCGGATGATCTATCCGGGCACGCTGATCTACGCCGGCAAGTACACCGCCGAGCGTGCCGGGCGGGCGCTGGCGGAAGGCTGGGCCGACCTGATCGGCTTCGGCCGGCCGTTCATCGCCAACCCGGATCTGCCTGAGCGCCTGCGCGTGGGCGCGGAGCTGAATCTTCCTGATCGCGCGACGTACTTCGGCGGTGGCGCGGTCGGATTTACCGATTATCCGACGCTGGAAGAGGCGGCATTTGCCTGATGCCGGTAGTGCCGGCCGCTGGCCGGCATTTCAGGGAAATCCGCATCATGGAGGTTGCCGGCCAGCGGCCGGCACTACCGGAGTGCGGGCGTTGGTAGTGCCGGCCGCTGGCCGGCATCCCGGGGACGGATCAGGGCCTGTCGCGCACCAGCGCGTCTGCCTCGACCACGCCGCCATCCTTGCCATGCAGGTACAGGTGCATGTCCTGCTGCGGATACGGGATGTTGATGCCGGCCTTGTCGTAGCCCAGCTTGATCTGCTCCAGCAGGGTGACCTTGGTGCCGAAGTGATCGGCCGATTTCACGTAGCAGCGGATGCCCAGGTTGATCGCGTGCGCACCCAACTCGTACACCACCACGTCCGGTGCGGGCGTCTGCAGCACGCGCGGGTCGGCCTTCATCAGCGCCAGTGCGGTATCGCGGGCCAGCTGGATGTTGTCTTCGTAACCGATGCCCACCACCAGTTCGACGCGGCGGGTGGGCTCTGCCGTAAGGTTGATGATCGGTGCGGCGGTGATCAGCGTGTTCGGAATGGTGGTGTGCTGGTTGTCGGCACCGGTGATCACGGTCTGGAAAATGCGTACTTCGCGCACGGTGCCGGTCTGCCCGGCGATGGTCACCACGTCGCCCACGCGGAACGGGCGCAGGGTCACCAGCATCACGCCCGAGGCAATGTTCGACAGCGAATCCTTCAGTGCCAGGCCAACGGCCAGACCGGCGGTGCCGAGCACGGCCAGCAGCGGAGTGATCCTTACGCCGAGCGTATCGATGGCCAGCAGCACTACGATCACCAGCGAGGTGGCGTACACCACGTTGCGCAGGAAGTTGCCCAGCATCGGGTCCATGCCCATGCGCGTGGTCGCGCGCGGCATCGCATTGGACAGTCGGCGTGCGACCCACATCCCGACCAGAAACACGACGATGGCAGCGAGCAACGGCACGCCGTAGGTTTCCAGCAGACGCTCCCAGTCGAGCGAATGGAACCAGGACGTCGTGGCGGGCGAGGGTGGGGCAGCGGCGATCATGCGGACTCCTTTTGCAACGGGAACATGTACGACAGGAACATGGCGTGCGCGGACGCCAGAAACAGCAAGCCCCGCGAAGGCGGGGCTTGCGTGCAACTTCAGTATGGGCCGACGTCGATGAAAGCGACGTCAGCCATCAAGCATCAACGGCTCAACCCTTGGCCTTCAACTTGGCCAGACGCAGCCAGGTATCGACCACAGTGTCCGGGTTCAGCGACACCGACTCGATGCCTTCCTGCATCAACCACTCTGCCAGATCCGGATGATCGGACGGGCCCTGGCCGCAGATGCCGACGTACTTGCCCTTGGCACGTGCGGACTTGATCGCCATCGACAGCAGCTTCTTCACCGCCGGGTTCCGCTCATCGAACAGGTGCGCGACGATCGACGAGTCGCGATCCAGGCCCAGGGTCAGCTGGGTCAGGTCGTTGGAGCCGATCGAGAAGCCGTCGAAGATTTCCAGGAATTCATCGGCGAGCAGTGCGTTGGACGGCACTTCGCACATCATGATGATCTTCAGGCCGTTCTCGCCCTGCTTCAGGCCATTCTGTTCGAGCACCTCGACGACCTTGCGGCCTTCTTCCAGGGTGCGCACGAACGGGATCATGACCCACAGGTTGTCCAGGCCCATCTCGTTGCGCACGCGCAGCACGGCTTTGCACTCCAGCGCGAAGGCAGCCGAGAAGCTCGGATCGACGTAACGGCTGGCGCCGCGGAAGCCGATCATCGGGTTCTCTTCGTGCGGCTCGTAGCCGCTGCCGCCGATCAGGTTGGCGTACTCGTTGGACTTGAAGTCCGACAGGCGCACGATCACCGGATTCGGTGCGACCGAGGCAGTGAGGGTGGCGATGCCTTCGGCCAGACGGTCCACGTAGAAGCCGACCGGATCGGAATAACCGGCGATCTTCTCGTCGATCTTCTTCTTCGTCGCGGCGTCCTGGCGGTCGTATTCCAGCAGCGCGTTGGGGTGGATGCCGATGTGGCTGGCGATGATCATTTCCAGGCGAGCCAGGCCGATGCCGGCATTCGGCAGCTGGCCGAAGTCGAAGGCACGTTCCGGGTTGGCCACGTTCATCATGATCTTCAACGGTGCCGGCGGCATGTTGCCCAGATCGGTGGTGGTGCGCTCGAAACCGAGCTTGCCTTCGTAGATGAAGCCGGTATCGCCTTCAGCGCAGCTGACGGTGACCAGCTGGCCATCTTCAATGACCTTGGTCGCGTTGCCCGAACCGACCACGGCCGGCACGCCCAGCTCGCGGGCGATGATCGCGGCGTGGCAGGTACGGCCACCGCGGTTGGTGACGATCGCCGATGCGCGCTTCATCACCGGCTCCCAATCGGGATCGGTCATGTCGGCGATCAGCACGTCGCCCGGCTGCACGCGGTTCATGTCTTCCAGCGTCTTCACCACGCGGGCCACGCCAGCACCGATCTTGGCGCCGACGGCGCGGCCTTCGGCGAGAACGTTGCCACCCTTTTCGGTCAGCGCGAAACGCTCGATCTGGGTGGCATGGCTGCGCGACTTCACGGTTTCCGGGCGCGCCTGCACGATGAACAGCTTGCCGCTGACACCGTCCTTGGCCCACTCGATATCCATCGGGCGGCCGTAGTGCTTTTCGATGGTCAGTGCCTGGCGCGACAGTTCGGCCACGTCTTCATCGTTGATCGAGAAGGTGGTGCGCAGTTCGGCCGGGGTGTCCTCGATCCTGACGCGCTCGCCGGGGACATCCGAATACACCATGCGGATCGCCTTGCTGCCGAGCGAACGGCGCAGGATCGCCGGCTTGCCGGCCTGCAGGGTGGGCTTGTAGACGTAGAACTCGTCGGGGTTGACCGCGCCCTGCACGACCATTTCGCCCAGACCGAACGAGGAGGTGACGAACACCACGTCGCGGAAGCCGGATTCGGTGTCCAGGGTGAACAGCACGCCGGACGAACCCACGCCCGAACGCACCATCAGCTGCACGCCCGCCGACAGGAACACGTCTTCGTGCTTGAAGCCGTGGTGCACGCGGTAGGCGATGGCACGGTCGTTGTACAGAGAGGCGAACACTTCCTTGACCTTGTGCACGACATCGTCGGCACCAGTGACGTTGAGGAAGGTTTCCTGCTGACCGGCGAAGGAGGCATCGGGCAGATCTTCGGCGGTGGCCGAAGAACGCACGGCTACGGCCACGTCGCCGCCACCGTTGTCGGCGCTCAGCTTGGCGTAGGCGCTGCGGATGTCCTGGTCCAGCTGCGGCTGCAGCGGCGCATCGATCACCCAGCTGCGGATTTCCTTGCCGGCCGCGGTCAGCGCGGTGACGTCCTCGACGTCCAGCGTGGCCAGCTTGTCGAAGATGCGCTTGGACAGGTCGTTGTGCGCGATGAAGTCCTTGAAGGCTTCAGACGTGGTCGCATAACCTCCAGGAACGGAGACGCCCAGACCGGCCAGGTTGCCGATCATCTCGCCCAGCGAGGAATTCTTGCCGCCTACGCGGGCCAGGTCGGCCAGACGCAGTTCGTGCAACCACAGGATGTTCTCGTTCAAGCGCGATGCTCCGTTTGGCCATCGCCCGAGGCGGGCTTGGATGGCCGCGTCCGTAGGAAGAAGCCGATATGATGCCGGGCAGACCACCGTCGGCACAAGCTTGTGTTGACGGCCCTTTTAGGCTTCGTAGGGGGTAAATGCGCGCATGTCGACCATCCGTCCGGTGTTCTACGTTTCCGATGGAACCGGTATCACCGCTGAAACCATTGGGCATAGCCTGCTGACCCAGTTCTCCGGGTTCAGCTTCATTACCGACCGGATGTCATTTGTCGATGACCCCGAAAAAGCCCGGGAAGCGTGTGCCCGGATCCAGGCGGCGGGGGAGCGGTACCAGGTCCGGCCGATCGTGGTGAACTCCTGCGTGGACCAGAGCCTGAGCGTGATCCTGTCCGAAAGCGGGGCGCTGATGCTGGATGTGTTCGCCCCGTTCATCGAGCCGCTGGAGCGCGAACTGTCCAGCTCGCGCCTGAACCGGGTCGGCCAGGCCCACGGCATGGTCGACTTCGACACCTACCACCGGCGCATCAACGCGATGAACTTCGCGCTGACCCATGACGATGGCATCGCGGTGAATTACGACGACGCCGACGTGATCCTAGTGGCGGTGTCGCGGGCGGGCAAGACGCCCACCTGCATCTACCTGGCCCTGCATTACGGGGTGCGCGCGGCCAACTACCCGTTGACCGACGAGGATCTGGAGAGCGACCGCCTGCCGCCACGGCTGCGCAACTACCGACGCAAGCTGTTCGGCCTGACCATCGACCCGGACCGCCTGCAGCAGATCCGCCAGGAGCGCCGGCCCAATTCGCGCTACGCCAACCTGGACACCTGCAAGCGCGAGGTGGCCGCAGCGGAGGTCATGTTCCAGATGGAACGCATCCCGACCCTCAGCACCACCCATACCTCGATCGAGGAGATCTCCAGCAAGGTGCTGGGTACGCTGGGATTGCAGCGCGAGCTGTATTGATCCTTTCCCTCGCGCCGCGCTGCCGCCCAGCGGCCGGCACTACCAATGGGCGCTTCAACTGCGCCCTGTAGAGCCGAGCCTATGCTCGGCTGGGCCACCGGGTTCTGGCCGAAGAGCAGCCGAGCATGGGCTCGGCTCTACAGGGGTGATCGCCGTTGGCGGCTTGGCTGCGGGTTGAACTGTCCCCACGTTGAAGGGCCAACGTGTAGGATCAACCCATGGCCCGAGCATTGCCCCGTACCGAGCGCATTCCCCGCCTGAGCCGGCTGAGCTGGCTGATGGGGCTGTACGCGGAGAATTACCGCCACCTGGTGCGCCTGTTCGCGCCGGCCGAGCTGGTGGCGGGAAGCTACGTCTCCTCGGTAGGTGACGGCCTGGACGTGCGCCTGGATGTGATCGAGTGCCACCGCTACACGGTGGAGCTGCGCCTGACCTACGACCTGGCCGACCCGGTGACCGGTGAACCTGACCCATCGGCCTTCGTCCGTCTGTACCGGGACGCGCGCCAGGCCGAGACCACCCACTGCTACGTCGGCCGCCGCTGGCAGGACACGATGGGCCTGTACCCGCCGCCGGCCGAACTGATCAGCCATCGCATGCGGATGAACACCTTCCTCGGCAAATGGCTGGAATACCTGGCCGAACGCGGCCATGGCGTGGCTACCCTGCGCCTTGACCCTGACGGCAACACCGTGGGTGCCGGCGATCGTCGCCTGTCGCTGGTGCGTTGATCGGCCATAATCCACGGCTGACCCGCCGCCGGATTCGCACATGCCGTATACCCCGATCGTCGCCACCCTGGGCTATGTGCTCTCGCCCGATCGTCGCCAGGTGCTGATGATCCATCGCAATACCCGGCCGGGTGACCACCACCTGGGCAAGTACAACGGCCTGGGCGGCAAGGTCGAGCCCACCGAGGACGTGGCCGCCGGCATGCGCCGTGAGATCGCAGAGGAAGCCGGCATCGACTGCACCGCCATGCGCCTGCGCGGCACCATCAGCTGGCCGGGTTTCGGCAAGCATGGCGAAGACTGGTTCGGTTTCGTGTTCGTCATCGACAGCTTCGAGGGTGCCCCGCACGGCGGCAACCACGAAGGCACCCTGGAGTGGGTGGACGTGGACAAGCTGGACACGCTGCCCATGTGGGAGGGCGACCGCAACTTCCTGCCGCTGGTGTTCGATGCCGATCCGCGCCCGTTCCACGGGGTGATGCCTTACCGGGATGGACGCATGCAGAGCTGGTCCTTCAGCCGTCTTTGACGCGGTGAGCAGATCAGATTGAAGGCTGATCCTGATCGCTTGATTGAGCACCGGCCTTGCCCGGCATGCTCATGGATGTGATGGTTAATTAATACCCGGGCAATATTTGACGTCATTAAATTACCCGGGTAATATTTACGCATCCTCACTGATGCCATTGTCATGCAAGCATCCCGACTCGCCCCTTTCAGCTGTTTCGACGGCCATCGCCTGGTCGTCTCTGGTACGCCGGAAGCGGCCGCAATGGCACTCAAGCAGTTGCGCGCGGACAACGCGCCCGGTCCACTACTGGTATTCGACAACGCCACCGGCCGTACCCACGATTTCGATACTCGTGGCAGTGATGCGCAGCTGCTGGTGCGTATTGCCAAGGCGTTTCCAGCGCCAGTCGAAGTGGATGAGGGCCCCCTGGTCGATGACGCGTCCGTCGTCCCGCGTGGCCGCGGACGTCCCAAGCTGGGTGTGATCGCCCGCGAGGTGACTCTGCTGCCTCGTCACTGGGCATGGCTGGCCGAACAGCCGGGCGGTGCCTCGGTGGTGCTGCGCCGGCTGGTGGAAGCGGCCAGCCGCGCCGGTGCGGACAAGGACCGCACGCGCCGCTACACCGAGCGCGCCTATCACTTCCTGCAGGCCATCGCCGGTGACCTGCCGGGCTTCGAAGAGGTCATCCGCGTGCTGTTCGCGCATGATCGCGCCGGGCTTGAGGCAGCGCTGCAGTCCTGGCCAGCGGATGTGCGCAGCCACGCCCTGTGCCTTGCCTTCGATGACGCTGCGGACGGCGACGACTGAATCACCGCGCGGCGCGTGATTCAGTCGTCCTGATCGCGGGCTGCGCACCATCCCCTGTGTGCTTCCTTTGCTGGCGGAGATGCCGGGCAGGGCGGCGCCTTGCCCATGGAATCCCATGAACTCTGCTTCCAACCCGATGTCCCCGGCGATGACGCCACCGCTGTGGCGCAGCTACCTGGCCCTGCTGTTGCCGATGCTGCTGACCAATGCGTTGCAGCTGGCCGCAGGCACGCTCGACAACATCTACCTTGGCCATCTGCTGGGAACGCAGGCGGTAGCCGCCGCCGCCGCGTTCTTCCCCGTCTTCTTCCTGCTGCTGGCATTGGTGATGGGCCTGGCGACCGGGGCCATGGTGCTGATCGGACAGGCGTGGGGTAGTGGCAGGCCGCAACAGGCGCAGGCTGTCGCTGGCAGCGCGGTGGCCCTGGTGGTGATGTTGTCGGCGCTGGTGATGGCGGTGGGTGGCATCTTCGCGCCCCAACTGCTTGTGGCACTGGGAACACCAGCGCCGATCCTGGTCGAGGCCATCGTCTATGCGCGGATCGTGCTGTTGGGTGCGCCGGTCTTTTTCCTGCTGTGGCTGGCCACCGCCGTCAGTCGTGCAGTGGGAGATGCGAAGACGCCGCTGCATGCCCTGTTGCTGGCTACCGTGGTCGGCCTGTTGTGCACACCGCTGTTGATCCTGGGCTGGGCCGGCCTGCCGAAGCTGGGGGCCGCCAGTGCGGCCTTGTCGGCAGTGTTCGCCTCAGCGCTGGCGCTGGGCTGGTTGCTGTGGCGCTGGCATTGCGTCGGTCATCCGCTCGCTCCAGGCCGGGAGCTGCTCGGTGCCATTCGTTTCGATGGGGCGCTGGTGCGTTCGATGCTGCGCATTGGTGCGCCATCTTCCCTGCAGATGCTCAGTCTGGCCATTGCCGAGATCGTGCTGCTGGGCTGGATCAACAACCATGGCTACCAAGCGACCGCCGCGTATGGTGCGGTCAACCAGTTGATGAGCTGGGTGCAGCTGCCGGCCATGTCGCTCGGAATCACCGCCACCATCCTCGCCGCCCACGCGATGGGCGCGGGTCGGGCGACGCGGCTGCCGGAGATCGCCCGCACCGGTGTGCTGCTGGGCCTGGGTCTGTTGACGCTTGTGGTGGCTCTGGCAGTCGGGTTGGCGCCGTGGCTGGCTGGGCTGATCCTGGATGCGCCGGCGGTGCGGGAACTGGCGGCCCAGCAGTTGCGCACGGTTGTGTGGGGCGTGCTGGCGATGGGAATCAGCGCGGTGCTGGTCGGGGTGATGCGCGGCAGCGGCTTCGTGCTGCTGCCGGCGCTGGCGGGAGTAGCCGCTGTCCTGCTGCTGGAGCTGCCGTTGGCGACGTGGCTGCAGGCGCGGCATGGCTTGGCTGGGCTGTGGTGGGCCTGGCCGCTGGGGTTGCTGGCGATGCTGTTGCTGCAGCTGCTTTGCTTCTTCGGCTGGAGGCGCCGGCTTGCTGTTCGAGCCTGAGCCAGAGCACATGCGGAGCGGGGCGGGGCCTGTGACGTTCCTGCATTCCGCTATCGCCCAAGCGTCAGCAGAGCAGTCTTTTGCAGTTCAAGTGGCCGGCCCTACCGGCGGCGCGCCAGCAGCAGGTGGAAGTGCTTTTCCCGCTGCTGGCCGTCATTGCCGGTTGTGCATTCGCGATGCGAGCGCCATGCCGTGACGCTGAAGCCGGACACCCGCAGCGCCAGCTCCACGGCATCCAGCTCATGCAGTTCGAAGTCGGCGGCGAAGGGCAGGCTGCGCATGAATCCAGCATCGCCGAAGGCCAGGCATAGCCGGCCGCCGCGATGCAGCACCCGCGCCAGTTCATCCAGCACGGGGGCCAGGTTCGGCCAGAAGTACAGGGTGTTGACCGCCAGCGCAGCATCGACGCAGGCATCCGCCAAGGGCAGGGCATGGGCATCGCCCTCGCGCAGCGCGGCACGCCCGGCAAGGCCGCTGGCGGCAAGATGCTGGTTGCCGGCGTCGACCATGGCACGGGACAGCTCGACGCCCACGTAGCAACTGCCGCTGGCCTGCAGCAGCAGCGGCGCGAAGGCGGCGTTGCCTGGGCCGATCTCCAGCACCTGCTCTCCGGGAGCGACGGCCAGCAACGCGATTGCTGCCTGGTTGAGGGCGCCGTTGCTGCGGTTCATCGATTCGCCCACGGCCAGCGCGGCCTCGCCATGGGGCTGCCGCAACTGCGCGGCCAGGGTGCGTGCATCCAGCATCAACATCGTCCGTCGGTAAGGAGTCGGACGTGGCGGCGGCGGGTCCGCCGCAGACCATAGCGCCAGCCGATCGGCTTGGGAAGTAGGGAAACCCCGGCTTGAGGTGATCAGGAAATGTCCAGCGTCGCAGTCGGTGAGAGCCACTTGCCCACAGGGGGTGTGGATTACGCGTGGGCAACTTTGTGGATAAGCACTGGCAGGCGCCACCCCCCTAGGCTGTCAAGATGGGTGGCGAAAAATTCACCGCCGGTGAGGATCGGTGAGTGACGGGTGAAGGGCGGGGTCAGCCCACGCTGTTGCCGGTGGCGGCGCTCGCGGTACCCTGTGGGCCTTGATGCCCCGTGAGACTTCATGAAACGTCACTTCTCGATGCTGCGCGAGTTCCATCTGGCGGACTGGTTCACCCTCGCCAACGCTTTCTGCGGCACCGGCGCGGTGTTTGCCGCGATGCGTTTCCTGCAGGATGGCGAGCGCGGCTATCTGCTGTTCGGCATGGCGCTGATCCCGCTGGCTTTCATTTTCGATGCACTGGACGGCCGCATCGCGCGCTGGCGCAAGTCCAGTTCGACCCTGGGCCGCGAGCTCGACTCCCTGTCGGACGTGATTTCCTTCGGTGTCGCACCCGCAGCGCTGGCCTATGCCTGTGGCATGCAGGGCGGCTGGGACTGGCTGGTGCTGAGCTACTTCGTCTGCTGCGGCGTCAGCCGCCTGGCCCGTTACAACGTGACCGCCGAGGCGATGAGCGGTGACGAAGGCAAGGTGAAGTACTTCGAGGGAACACCGATCCCCACCAGCCTGGCGCTGGTGATCGTGCTGGCGATCGCCGCCGGCACCGATGCCATCGGCCACGACCTGTGGCTGGGCCAGTGGCAGATCGGCCCCTGGCAGCTGCATCCGTTGGTGCTGCTGTTCGCGCTGTCCGGGTCGCTGATGATCAGCAAGACCCTGCGCATTCCCAAGCCATGACCCAGCCCTGCGGAGGAGCGCGATGACCAGCTCGGCCAACGACGCCGGCAGCAGCGATTTCGAGAACCTGGCCCGGCAGTACTTCGGTGCCTGGGGCGATGCCCTGCGCCACGCGACTGTGCAGGGGGCCCCCGCCGGTGACGACCCGGGCAGTTGGAAGCACCTGTTCGACTGGTGGGGTCAACTGCTGCCCGAGACCGGGGCGGCAGCGCCGGAAGAGGCCGTGCGTCGGTTCCGCGAACAGGCTGGCAGCTGGTACGGCACCATGCAGGAAGTGGCTGCACGCTTTGCCGGCCGCGATGCCAGCAGTGCCGAGGTTGCCCAGGCCTGGCGTGAAGCGGTAAAGGGTCAGGGCGACGGCATGCTGCAGTGGATGCTGCAGGGCGCCCGTGGCAGCACCCATGCCGGCGCTGCTCCGCCCGAGTTCGCGGCGTGGTTCCAGCAGTTGCAGACGCTGGCCGGTCCTTGGCTGCAGAGCCCGGCGTTCGGGCCCGGCCGCGAGCACCAGGCGCGGTGGCAGGCCCTGCTGCGCGCGCAGGAGGAGTACCAGCATCACTCGCAGGCCTATGTCGAGCAGATCAAGCAGGCGCTGGAAGAAGCGTTCGACCTGTTCGAGCAGCGCCTGGCCGAGCATGAGCAGCCCGGCAGCCAGCTGACCAGCGCACGGGCGATGTTCGATCTGTGGATCGAAGTGGCCGAGGAGGCCTACGCCAAGGTCGCCATGTCGGCACCTTTCCAGCAGATCTACGCGGCGCTGGGCAATGCGCAGATGCGCCTGCGCGCGGGGCTGCAACGCGAGGTGGAACAGATGAGTGAACGCATCGGCCTGCCGACCCGAACCGAGATGGATGCCGCCCACCGTCGCATCGCCGAGCTCGAGCGTACTCTGCGCCGGCTGCAGGCACAGGTAGCGGTGCTTGCCGGTACCGACGCGGTCGATCCGGTAGCCCAGCCGGCGCCTGCCAAGGTGAAGCCCGTCGCGCGCAAGCCTGCCGCGAAGAAGGCACCAGCGAAGAAGGCTGCCGCGAAGAATGTGCCAGCGAAGAAGGCGCCAGCGAAGAAGGCCACCTCCCGCACCACCACGCGGAAGTCGTAAGCCATGAAAGGACCGCTGGGCTTCAATGCCGATGACCTGATGCAGGAGACCCTGGCCATGCAGCGCAAGCTGATGGAAGGGTTGAAGCTGTTGCCGCAGGTGGAGGATGTCGACTATGGCGCCACCGCCCGCGAGGAAGTCTGGCGCGATGGCAAGGTGGTGCTGTATCGCTTCGTCGGCGAGAACGCACCGGTCCGGCGCACGCCGCTGCTGATCGTGTACGCGCTGGTGAACCGCCCATACATGGTCGACCTGCAGGCCGATCGCTCACTGGTGCAGAAGCTGCTGGCGCTGGGCCAGGACGTGTACGTGCTGGACTGGGGCTATCCGGATCGTTCCGAGCGTTACCAGACGCTTGAGGATTACCTGCTGCGCTACATCGATGGCGCGGTGGATGCGCTGCGCGCGCGCAGCGGTGGCCCGGTCGACATGCTCGGCATCTGCCAGGGCGGCGTGTTCGCGCTGTGCTACGCCGCGCTGCGCCGGCAGAAGCTGGGCAACCTCATCACCATGGTCACCCCGGTCGATTTCCAGACCGCCGACAACATGCTGTCGCACTGGGCGCAGCAGGTGGACGTGGATCTGCTGGTGGACACGCTGGGCAACATCCCGGCCGATCTGATGAATGCCAGCTACCTGATGCTCAAGCCGTTCCGCCTGAACGTGCAGAAGTACGTGGGCCTGCTCGACATCCTCGATGACAAGGCCGCACTGGAAGACTTCCTGCGCATGGAAAAGTGGATCTTCGACTCGCCCGATCTGGCGGGCGAGGCCTTCCGCGAGTTCATCAAGCAGTTCTACCAGGGCAACGGGCTGGTCAACGGCACCGTGCATATCGGTGAGGAGGCGGTGGACCTGGCCAAGGTGACCCTGCCCGTGCTCAACATCTACGCCGAACAGGATCACCTGGTGCCACCGGATGCATCACGTGCGATGCGTGGCCGGCTGGGCACGCAGGACTACACCGAGTCCAGTTTCCGCGGTGGGCACATCGGCATCTACGTCTCCGGCCGCGCGCAGCGCGAAGTGCCGGCGACCATCGACAACTGGCTGAAGGAACGCACGCCATGAAGTATTTCCCCTTGATCGCGCTTGCGCTGGCCCTTGCACCGGGCGTTGCCGGCGCCGCGCCCAGCGCCGATGCGCGCCGCGAGATCACACAGTTGATCGGCAGCCTGGACGGCTCCCAGTGCCAGTTCCAGCGCAATGGCAGCTGGTACGGTCCCGCCGATGCGCGTTCGCACCTGCAGCGCAAGTACGACTACCTGCTGAAGAAGGACATGGTCGACACCGCCGAGCAGTTCATCGAGCGTGCGGCGAGCCAGAGCAGCATGAGTGGCAAGGCGTACCGGATCCGCTGCCCCGGCCAGCCCGAACAGACCTCTGCGGCGTGGTTCGGCGCCCGCCTGCAGGCATTGCGCCAACGCACGCCGTAGACACGGCAGGCGCTACAGTGGCCGCAGCCAGTCAGCCGGGAGACCTCGCCATGAACGCTGTGCCGCGCACCCTGTCGCGCTCGCTGAACGACCGCATGATCGCCGGAGTGATGGGCGGCATCGCCCATCGTTTCGGCTGGAACCCGACCCTGGTACGGGTGCTGTACGTGGTGATTTCGCTGGCATCGGCCGCCTTCCCGGGCATCCTGATCTACCTGTTGCTGTGGCTGCTGATCCCCAACGAGGCCGATTGAACGCCGCGTCCCGGCCCTGGCCGATCTGGCTGCGCGCGCTGCAGGTGCTGGGCGCGCTGTGGACCGTGCCCAATACCCTGATCGGCCTGCTTGGCGGTCTGGCCGGGTTGCTGGGTGGTGCGAAGATGCGCTGGAGCGGTCGTGATTGCGCGGTGGTTTTCGACCATTGGCCATGGGGCCCGGGCGGAGCGATTACCCTCGGCAACGTGATCCTGCACACCGGCTACGACCTGGGCATGTGCTGCCGTACCTATGCACATCAGGCGGGGTGGGGCGTGGAGCCGTTGATCCGGCTGGATGATCATGAGCGCGCACACGTGTACCAGTACCTGGTGCTGGGGCCGCTGTACCTGCCGGTGTATCTGCTGTGTGGCGGCGTCAGCGCGCGCAATCCGTTCGAGCGTGCGGCTGATCATTACGCGCGGTTCGGGCATGGCTGGTGGCCATAGTTTCCAGTCAACGGCGCAGCCCCTCGTGGGTGGTCGCGTAGAGCGAATCATGTGATTGGGCCGGGCGGGGTGGGTTCGCGGGACACGCCGTAAACCCATCCCTGGGGGCTCGATGGCGCCATCCATGGCGCCAACGGTCCCGCGAACCCACCCCGCCCGGCTCCTGACAGTTTCCGGGTGCGTCCAGCCACGGAAAAGAAAAAGAACAGCAGAAGCGGGTCGCGCGCTGCGCTTGCTCGTGTAGAGCCGAGTCTGCGCCCGGCTTCGCGGACTGGCCTGAACGCAGCCGAGCGTGGGCTTGGCTCTACAAGAAGCGGCCGGCCAAGCCGCTTTTGCTTTTGATCTTCTTTTTCTTTTCCGTGGGTGGCAGACCGCAGAGATCTGTCAGAGGGCGGGCGGGTTGGGTTCGCGGGGGTGTCCGCGGCATGGATGCCGCGGCCAAGCCTTATCTGATTGGAATCTGGCAACGTAGGTGTCGAGAGCCGGCGTGGGCCGCCGTGTAAGCCTGGATCTCGACGATCGCCTTGGAGCTTGGCGCCCACGCCGGAATCTCCCTTGATCCGCCCGAACAGTTGCTGGAGCTGACACTCGCAGTAATAAGACTGGGCAAGCGGGGGAGCTCTCGACCCTTCCAGACTATACGGAGTCCGGTGATGAACGGGATCGGGATTGATGTCAGCAAGCGCCAACTGGATGTCGGCACGACGGACGGAGAGGTGCTGCAGGTCAGCAATAGCGCTTCGGGTTTCGCTGAATTGGATCTCTGGTTGAGGAAACATCCGGTGAGCCAGATCGTGCTGGAGGCCACTGGAGGCCACTGGAGGCCACTGGGGGCTACGAACAATCAGTACTGAACTTCCTGCACAACGCCGGTCATGCGGTGGTCCGTGCCAACGCGCTGCGGGCTCGCAGGCTGGCCCAGGGAATGGGCCAGGTGGCCAAGACCGACCGTCTGGATGCCTATGCATTGGCGCAGATGGCGGCCTTGGTGAAACTGCCCGCCTATCAGCCACTGGAGCCCTGGCAGCAAAAGCTGCGGGAATTTGTGCGGGCGCGTCGACAGACGATGGAAGCCCTGACCGTAGCGCGCCAGCAGCAGGAGATGGTGACCGATCGTGAGTTGCGCCGACTGCTGCAAGCCAACATCAGCCGCCTGCAGAGGATGGTTGGGCGTTTGGGACAGCAGATTGCCGAGCAGGTTGCCCAGCAACCTCAGCTGGCGGTACTGAAGTCGATGAAAGGCGTGGGCCCTGTCCTGCAGGCGGTATTGGCCAGCTATCTGCCGGAGCTGGGCAAGATCAGCGGCAAGGCCATCGCCAGTCTGGTCGGTGTAGCACCCATGTCCCACGACAGCGGAACCATGCGCGGCAAACGAAGCATCCATGGCGGCAGGGCCGAGATCCGTCAGGTGCTTTACATGGCCAGCATGTCGGCCATGCGGCATGAACCTCGACTGCGCAATTTCTACCAGTCGCTGCGAGCCCGAGGCAAAGAAGGAAAAGTAGCCATCGTGGCGGTGATGCGGAAGATGCTGGTGATTCTCAACGCGCGCATGCGTGACGCTCAAGGCGGATCGATCCCCGCCTGAAGCCAGTCTGCGCGTGCCCCAAAAGGCTGCCGGCCAGCGGCCGGCACTACCGTGCGTGACTGTCGGAGGGGCCGAGGCCCCTCTCTCAACACAGTTGCTCCAGGGACGGATTCACGGCGTCCCCCGCGAACCCAACCCGGCCGACCAGCGCGACGGCTTTTGCATTCCGCGACCAACCAACCCACCCACGAGGGGCTGCGCCGTTGGCTGGAAATCCCTCCATTCGTTAGACGGAAGTTAAAGATCCGTAAGCATTCTGCTGCTATCCCGCAGTCATCTGCATGCAACCGATCGTCATTAGTCTTCGTGACGTTCCAGTCAGCTTGGTCGCGGTAAGCTCTACCCCGATGGGCTCGCAAGTACCGCTCATCGTGTGCAGTACGCAGTAGCAATTTGGAGGAAGACATCACATGGCAATCGTTCTTTATGTCGGTGGTAGCAAGGATGGCGAGAAGGGCGTGGTGCCCTACGGCTTCAGCAAATCCCGCGCCGATACCGCGCTGGGGCCGGAGTTCTACACGGAGCGGTTCATGGAACTGCAGGGTGTCGGCAAGGTCCGCCTGATGGCGCTTGAGAGCCTGCGTGACGACATCGTCATGCAGCGTGCCGCCCGCCACTACCGCTGACCTTCGCAATACGCGGCAGGACGCGCCCCACCATCGCGCGTCCGCGCCGGCATCCCAGCCCCAGGGCCAGTCCGAGCCCCACTTGCCAGGATGCCGGCGTCCGATCCGGACCCGCCGCCTGAACCGCCGTTCTGTCAACGCCTTGTCCCTGCCGCCCGCGCATTGCAAGAATGGGCCTTTCCCGCAATGCGGCCCAGGCCGGAAACAATGCACGACGCCAAGCACGCCCAGCGCCAGCTCGCCCAGCAGATCGCCCAGACCATCGCCGATGAGATCGGTGCCCAGACCGCCCAGGTCAGCGCCGCCGTCGGCCTGCTCGATGAAGGCGCCAGCGTTCCGTTCATCGCCCGCTACCGCAAGGAAGTCACCGGCGGCCTGGACGATACCCAGCTGCGCAACCTGGAAACCCGCCTGACCTACCTGCGCGAGCTGGAAGACCGCCGTGCGGCGGTGCTGGCCAGCATCGGCGAACAGGGCAAGCTCAGCGATGAGCTGCGCAACGAGATCCTCGCTGCCGACACCAAGAGCCGGCTGGAAGACCTGTACCTGCCGTACAAGCCCAAGCGCCGTACCCGCGCGCAGATCGCCCGCGAAGCCGGACTGGAGCCGTTGGCCGACGGCCTGCTGGGCGATCCGACGCGGGACCCGCAGGTCTTTGCTGCCACGTTCGTGGATGCCGACAAGGGCGTGGCCGATACCAAGGCCGCGCTGGAAGGTGCCCGCGCGATCCTGATGGAGCGCTGGGGCGAGGACGCCACGCTGGTGGGTGAACTGCGCAGCTGGTTGAGCGAGCAGGGGGTGATCCGTGCCCGCGTTGCCGAGGGCAAGGAAACCGAGGGCGCCAAGTACCGCGATTACTTCGAACACGCCGAGTCGCTGGCGAAGATCCCCTCGCACCGGTTGCTGGCGTTGTTCCGCGCGCGCCGCGAGGAGATCCTGTTCCTGGAACTGGACCCGGGCAAGGATGCCGAGGCGGGGCATCAGTACGCTGAAGGGCGCGTGGCGCACAACGCTGGCATTCGCGATGCGGGGCGCCCCGGTGATCGCTGGCTGCTCGATGCCTGCCGCCTGACCTGGCGGGCCAAGCTGCACATGCACCTGCTGCTGGACCTGTTCAACCAGGCCCGCGAGAAAGCCGAGGCCGAAGCCATCGCCGTGTTCGGCGACAATCTCAAGGATCTGCTGCTGGCCGCGCCGGCCGGCCCGAAAAGTGTGCTGGGCCTGGACCCGGGCATCCGCACCGGCTGCAAGATCGCCGTGGTGGACGCCACCGGCAAGCTGGTCGCCACCGATACCATCTACCCGCACGAACCCCGCCGGCAGTGGGAGCAGTCGCTGCAGACGATCAAGCAGCTGTGCACCAGGCACAACGTACAGCTGATCGCGATCGGCAACGGCACCGCCAGCCGCGAGACCGACAAGCTGGCCGGTGAAGCCATCAAGGCGCTGGGTGACAACGCACCGCAGAAAATCGTGGTCAGCGAAGCCGGGGCTTCGGTGTACTCGGCGTCGGAAACGGCGGCCAAGGAGTTCCCGGACCTGGACGTGTCGATCCGTGGCGCGGTATCGATCGCGCGTCGCCTGCAGGACCCGCTGGCCGAGCTGGTGAAGATCGAGCCGAAGGCGATCGGTGTCGGGCAGTACCAGCACGACGTGGATCAGTACCGTCTGGCGCGTGCGCTGGATGCGCGCGTGGAGGACTGCGTGAACGCTGTCGGCGTGTACGTCAACACGGCGTCGGCGGCACTGTTGTCGCGCGTGTCGGGCCTGTCGTCGACGGTGGCCGAGAACATCGTGCGCCACCGCGATGACAACGGTCCGTTCAAGCGTCGCAAGGACTTGTTGAAGGTGTCGCGCTTGGGCGAGAAGACGTTCGAGCAATGTGCGGGCTTCCTGCGTATCGCCGATGGTGATCAGCCGCTGGATGCATCGTCGGTGCATCCGGAAGCCTACCCGGTGGTCGAGCGGATCGTGGCCAGCACCGGGCGCCCGATCAAGGCGCTGATCGGCGACGGTAGTTTCCTGCGCGGGTTGAAGGCCGAGCAGTTCACCGACGAAACGTTTGGTGTGCCGACCGTGCGCGACATCCTCAAGGAACTGGAAAAGCCCGGCCGTGATCCGCGCCCGGAGTTCAAGGCGGCTCGTTTCGCCGATGGCGTCGAGGACATCAAGGACCTGCGCGAGGGCATGGTGCTGGAGGGTGTGGTGAGCAACGTGGCCGCGTTCGGTGCGTTCGTCGATATCGGCGTGCACCAGGATGGCCTGATCCACATCTCGGCGCTGTCCGATACCTACGTGAAAGACCCGCGCGACGTGGTCAAGGCCGGCGACATCGTCAAGGTGAAGGTGCTGGAGGTGGATGTGCCGCGCAAACGCATCGCCCTGACCCGTCGCCTGGATGACACGCCTGGCCAGGCCACCAGCCGCCCGGGCAGCCGTGACGAACGCAGCCAGGGGCAGGCCCCGCGTCGCGACGCGGGCACCCCCGGGCAGGGGCGTGGTGGCCAGGGGCGCAACCCGGGCAATGGCGGACGCCCGGCACCGGCCGCGCCGCCAGCCAACAATGCCCTGGCCGAGGCGTTCGCCAGGGCCAAGCGCAGCTGAGTCTGCCGTCCCCCTCCCGGCACGGCCGGGTGGGGGACTTGTCGATGTTCCCCGGCAATGCGCACACTTGCGCTGGAAAGGGGGCTTGGGGCCCCGCTGTCGCTGGGGAGGCCATGCCGTCAGCACCATCCGCCTTGTTCCGTGACCGCTGTGGCGCCTCGCCACGGCCTGCGGGCAGCTGCGTCTGCAGGGGAGGCGGCTGATGGCCGATCAGGGCAGCAGCGGCAACGCACTGCTGGAGCGCCGGCTGCAGGAACTGGCCGAAGAGCGCCGTCGCCTGGCGATGATCATCGAGGGCACCGCGGCCGGCACCTGGGAATGGAACGTCCAGAGCGGACAGATGCGGGTCAACGAACGCTGGGCCGAGATCGTCGGCTACCGGTTGGACGAGCTGGAGCCGATCTGCCAGAAGACGTTCATCGCGCTGGTGCATCCGGATGATCTGGCGCTGTCCGATGCGGCTCTGCAGGACCACTTCGATGGCCGCACCGACCACTATGTCTGCCTGTTGCGGATGCGCCACAGGAATGGCGAATGGATCTGGATTCACGACCGCGGACGGGTGTTCGAGTGGGACGGGCAGGGCAGGCCGCTATGGATGGCCGGTGCCCATGCCGACGTCACCGAACTGCAGCGGGCGCGCCAGGACGCGGCCGAAATGCGCCAGCGCCTGCAGGCAGTGGTGGATGCATCCGACGAAGTGGCGGTGATCGCCACCGACACCGACGGCACCATCACCCTGTTCAACACGGGTGCGCAGCGGCTGCTCGGCTACACCGCTGCTGAAGTAGTGGGTGGGCGCCGGCTGGACGCCTTCCACGACCCGGTTGAACTGCAGGCGTGGCTGCGACCGCTGGCGACCGCTGACGGACAGGTTCCCGGGGTGTTCGAGGCACTTAGTGCCCGCGCCGACGGCCAGACGTATTCGCGGCAGTGGACGCTGCTGCGCAAGGATGGCCAGCGTCGCCAAGTGCGCCTGTCGATCAGCCGCATGGATGGCGCCGATGGCGAGCGCATCGGCTATGTCGGCATGGCCATCGACATCACTGAAATCCTGCAGGCCCGCGCCGAGGCACGTCTTGCGGCGGACAAGTTCGCCGGTGCGTTCACCTCGGCGGCACTGGGCATGGCACTGGTGTCGCTGGAAGGTCGCTGGCTGGATGTCAACGATGCGCTGTGCCGCATTCTTGGCTACCCGCGCGAGGAGCTGCTGCAGGTCGATTTCCAGCGGTTGACCCATCCGGCCGATCTGCAGACCGACCTGGCCCTGGTGCAGGATCTGCTGGCGGGGCGACGCACCCACTATCACCTTGAAAAGCGCTACGTGGGACGTGATGGCAACACCATATGGGCGCGGCTGTCGGTATCGCTGGTACGCAATGAGCGCGGCGAACCGCTGCATTTCGTGTCGCAGATCCAGGATGTCAGCGCGCAGCGCAGCAGCGAGCAGCGCCTGTTCGAAAGCGAACAGCGCAGCCGCATCACCCTCGATGCCGTCGCCGACCTGGTGCTCAGCGTTGCATTGGATGGCCGCATCGAATATGCAAACGCGGCTGCCGTGCGAATGCTTGCCGGCGATGGCGCACTGTCACTGGCCGGGCATCTCGTGCAGGACGTGCTTTCGTTGACCACCGAATACGCACCGCAATCGCAGCTCGACGTCAGCGTACTGTTGGATCCGGAAAGCAATGCCGTGGACCTGCACGCCGATCTGCTGCTGCGGATGGGGGCGGCGACAGTACCGGTGGACCTCACCCGGGCCTGGTTGCGTGACGACGAAGGGCATGTGCGCGGCGCCGTGTGGGTGTTGCGCGATGATACGCAGCAGCGTGCACGCGAACGCGAGGCGAGACACCTGGCGGAGATGGACCCGCTGACCGAACTGGGTAACCGCCGCGGCTTCGAAGTGCACCTGCAGCAGGCGATCACACGGGTCGAGCGGACGGGCCAGGCGGCTTCGCTGATGTATATCGACCTGGACCGGTTCAAGCCGGTCAACGATACCTTTGGGCACCTGGCCGGCGACGCAGTGCTGTGGGCCGTGGCCAGCGTGCTGCGTCATGGTGTACGCGATTCGGATGTGGTGGCGCGCCTGGGCGGTGACGAATTCGCGGTGATCCTGTCCGGGTGCAGCCCGCGGCGCGCGGCGCGCATCGGTGGTGAACTGCTGCACACCCTGTCCAGCCTGTCCATTCCGTGGGACCAGCATCAGCTGCGGATCGGCGCCAGCATCGGCATCGCGCCGCTTGCTGCCGGCATGAGCGTGGACCAGGCCGTCGCGGCCGCCGATGCCCAGTGCTACCGGGCCAAGGCGATGGGCCGCAACAACGTGCAGGTGCAGGGCGAAACCAGTGAACTGCCCGGCGGCTCGCCGGCGGACGGCAGCGACCTCGGCGACGGCTGATCTCAACCTGTGAGAGGGGCGCGGCGAATACTGCGCCAACGCCCACATCCTCAGGTGATCAAATGAACTTCTGCGACTCGGCGGCGATGCGCGCCTTTGCTCCTGCTCTGGTCGGTTGGTGCCTGACCTCGGCTGCCTGCCTGCGGCTGGAGCAGCTGCGCGATGACCTGCGCGCGCAGGCTGTTCTGCCCATTCTGCAGGGCGGAGCATTGGTGTTGCTGGTAGTGACGCTGGCCTGTATATGTGTGGCCAGCATCGTTCTGTGGAAAGCGGGCAGGGACGAGGCGCCTATGGCTTCTGCCCCCTTGCCCGTGCTTCAGGGGAATGAGCAGAGATCGCCCGACGGCATGGATGTATTGCCGATCGACTGAATGCCTGCAGTACCTCCCTTTGCATTGATGCCGTTGCAGTTGCCCACGCCCATGCGTCGATTGAGAATAAATCGGTTCGAGCGGAACGTTGCGGTGGCGCCGCCGGAAGTTTCAAACACCGCACCACCATAGTTCGCGCCGTTGACGTAGTTGTTGTCGGCGAGGAATCGGTGTGACCCTTGCACGACGTCGATACCCCATTCTCCTGGCCGTTCAATCACCGAGTTCTTGACGGTGCAGTCGACACAGTTCACTAGATAGATGGCGCTGGCCCCCGAATCGATGACCCGTGCGCCGTCAATCATGACGTTGCTGGAGTTGTATATGGCCATCTCACCATCGCCGCCTGGACCATCCTTGCGGCCTGTGAGCTGTCCGTAAAGGATCGTGACGTCGCGGGAGTCGGTGATCCATAGATTGGGATCCGCCGTCGCATTGCCGGCAATGCCGTTTCCACGCATGAACGTATCCCAGATCTCCACGCCATTGCCTCCAACCACACCGGCGCTGATCTGGAAGCCGACGATATCCAGACTCCAGATGATGACGCGGTCCTGGTGGTAGGCCAGCACGCCGAAGTTTCCGCCTGCCCCGGTCGTCAGCGTGAAGTTGTGCAGCATTGTGTTGCTGCCGAGGCCTATGGCCTTCTGTGGTGCACCGTAGGCTGAGACCACCACCTCGGCCATGGTGGCTCCAAGTCCTTCAATGGTGGTCCCGGCAGGAATCTCCAGAGGCGCCGGGCCGGCGACGTACTGGCCTGGCCTGAGGCAGATCTTCTTGCCTGGCGCGCTGGCGACCGCGCCAGCAAGGTCGCCGCCGTTGTCGAGAGTGAGGTCACAAGCAGCGGCCTGCAGCGCCGCGGCCAAGCCGAATGCCGCGAATGCGGCAGGGATCCATTTCTTCATAACGGCTCCTTCCAGTGGACAGTCCCATCCACGATATCGCACCCAGCGTTTCCTCTGTCAACGCAGCACTTCGTCCGAGCTGACCAGCTGCACGTCGTGCATCATGTTGAGGTAGGCCTCGTAATAGCCCTTGTGTGAGGCACCAACGATCGCCAGCAGGCGCGTTCCCGGCTGCTGGCCCAGCACTTCGCGGATGTTGGCGACCATGCGCAGGTTGCGGGTTTCCCAGTAGCCCACATAGTTGCGACCAAAGCCCTGGGAGGAGGGCTCGACCAGCGCCGCGCCGAAGTCCGCCTGGTAGGCCTGCAAGCCGACGTCGGGGCGGTTGTAGGCACGGTACAGGTCCAGTACGCCACCGACCTTGTCGACATTTGCATACAGCGGCTCGTCGGCGTCGCGCCGTGCGTTTGCGTGCGGATTGTCCCAGGCCTTCATGATCGCTTCGCGTGCTGCCTTCTCGTCCTCGGGTGGGGTGGGCGAATCGGCGGTGTGGTCGTCCACTGCCCACAGGCGTTCCAGCCCCAGGCGGGCAGCGAGGACTGCCGCCACAAGGTTGGTTTCATTGCGGCGGGTCAGGCTCTTGTCGAGAATCGCGACCAGCGCAGCATCCAGGCCGTCGCCGGCGATCCGGTCCTGCACAGGCAGGCGCAGCCATTGCACCTGCGCCGATCCGCGCTCGCCAGCGGCCAGGAACACCGCGGCCAGGTGCCTACGCTGCGCTGCTGTCGGGCTTGCCGGCCATGCCGACAGCAGGCGTCCCATCTCGGCGTTCGCGCTGGGCACGTCGAGGCCGGTGGCGACGCGGGCCTCATCGGTGTCGTAGCAGTAGGTTTCAACGCTTTCGGCATAGCGGCTGGGATTGCGACGCATGAAGTCGCACTGCAGGCCGGACAGGTTTTCGGTGGCAATCGCCTGCGGGCGCCAACGTGCCAGGCGCTGCAGCAAGGGCTCCAGCATGGCCGGCTCGAAGGTCTTTGGCAGTTCCGACAGATGTGCTGTCCCAAGCACCAGTACTTCGTTGTGGCGACCGGCAGGTGGTCCCTTCAGCTGGTCGGGATGAAAGCTGGGACGGAACCCCGCGTCGCTGGCCAATGCGCCGGCACTGCACAGGCTGAGGATGATGATGGCGTTCAAGCGTCGAAGCATGCTGCCTCCCAGGAAAAATCCAGTCAGTGGGCACATGCTCGCCGGCAGCGCGCCGGCAAGGGATGTCCCGATGGTCATTGCAACCTTCTGCGTGCCTGTCGCATCCCCTTTCCGTCGGCGCTGGTCCAGAATGGTGGCTGGAAGACTTCCGGAAGCGCGTCATGGATGAAATCGCCCCCATCGTAGCCGCAGGTGCCGTGCTTGGTGCACTGGCTGGCTGGATCGGTCCGGGCAGATGGCGGTGGCAGCTGTTGCGGCTGGCACCGTTGCTGCTGGTGCCGTTCGCGTTGTACATCCTCGCCACCCGCAACTGGTTCCTGGGTGGTGGCGGGCCACTGGTGGGACCTTCCCTGCTGGTCGTCTGCGGCAGTCTGGGCTACCTGCCGGCGGTGCTGGCAACGATGCTGCTGCGCTGGGTTCTGCGGCGCGCTGCCGACCAGGGGCTGGCCCCCTAAAGTTGTTGGCCGCCGCGCCGATACCTTCTCTGGAGCCCGCTGCTGGCTCCCGCTGCCGGACCCGAGGCTGCCTCCGATGGGCGGCCCGTGCCGTGTGCTCCGCCGCTGTTTGATGACGATCGCAGCTGCCGTACTGTTTCTGCCAGTCGCTCGAGTGACGCCTTCCGGCGTCTGCAGTCCCAGGCAATCGAAGTTGCCGCCGGGCATCCCGCCCGGCGGGTCGCAACCGCTACCCGGACACCGAGGATCAGACGATGCTTATTTCAGGCTCCATGGAAGGTGCTCAGGCGCCGGCCGAAGTGCTCACCCGTTGGTCTCCCCTGCGCGCGCTGCAGGGGGTGTTGGGCAGGCAGCGCCGCGCCACGGAGGTGGCCGAACAGCATCGGCGACACGTCGAGCTTGAGGCCCAGGTTGCTGCACTGCATCGGGTGCAGGCGGTCATCGAGTTCGCGCTCGACGGCACCATCCTGCAGGCCAATGACAACTTCCTGCAGGCAGTGGGATATCGCCTGGATGAGATCCAGGGCAGGCATCACTCCCTGTTCGTCGATCCTGAGGACGCGCGCAGTACCGGATACCGCGACTTCTGGGCGCGACTCGGCCGCGGTGAATTCGATGCAGGACAGTACCGGCGCTTCGGCAAGGGTGGGCGTGAGATCTGGATCCAGGCCTCCTACAACCCGGTGCTTGACCAGCACGGGCGACCATACAAGGTTGTCAAGTTCGCGACTGACATCACGGCGCAGAAGCAGCAGGCAGCCGAGTCGGCGGGGCAGCTGGCCGCCATCGATAAATCGCAGGCAGTCATCGAGTTCAGCATGGATGGCCGCATCCTCACGGCCAATGCCAACTTCCTGGCCGCCACCGGCTATACGCTGGAAGAAGTACGCGGCCAGCATCATTCGCTGTTCGTCGAGCCCGACTACCGGGCCAGTGTCGAGTATCGCCGGTTCTGGGAAAAGCTCGGCTCTGGCGAGTACGACGCAGGCCAGTACCGGCGGCTGGGCAAAGGCGGCCGCGAAGTGTGGATCCAGGCGTCGTACAACCCGATCCTCGACGCGGGCGGGCGGCCGTTCAAGGTCGTCAAGTACGCCACCGACATCACCGCGCAGGTGCATGAGAGCCAGGCCATGCAGCGTGCCGTGGCGCAGACGCGCGAGGTGGTGGCGTCGGCAAAGGAGGGCGACCTGACCCGGAGCATCGCCATGGCCGACAAGAGCGGCCCGATCGCCGAACTGTGCGGCGGCGTCAACGCGCTGGTCGAAGCAATGGCCGGAATCATCGGCCAGATCAAGTTCGCCGCGGACACCATTGCGGTGGGTGCGAGCGAAATCGCCGAAGGCAACAACGACCTGTCCCAGCGCACCGAGCAGCAGGCGGCGTCGCTGGAAGAGACCGCAGTGTCGATGAAGGGGCTGGCCGAGACCGTGCAGCGCACTGCGACCAACGCACGCCAGGCCAGCCAACTGGCGGGCGGCGCCGCCGATGTGGCCGCACGCGGCGGCCAGGTGGTACATGAAGTGGTCTCGACGATGGCGGTGATCAACGCCTCTTCGCGTCGCATCGTCGACATCATTGGCGTGATCGATGGCATTGCGTTCCAGACCAACATCCTGGCATTGAACGCGGCCGTGGAAGCGGCGCGTGCCGGTGAGCATGGTCGTGGTTTCGCCGTGGTCGCCACCGAAATCCGCGAGCTCTCGCAGCGCTCGGCGGGTGCAGCGAAGGAAATCAAGCAGCTGATCGATGCGTCGGTTGCCAACGTCGGCGCCGGAACGGCGCAGGTCGAGAGCGCAGGGCGGACCATGGACGAGATCGTGGTCGACGTGCGTCGGGTCAGTGACCTGATGACCGAGATCAGCGCCGCTGCGCAACAGCAGAGTGACGACATCCAGCAGATGAACCACGCAGTGGATCTGATCGACCAGGGCACGCAGCAGAATGCGGCGCTGGTGGAAGAGGCCTCAGCGGCCGCGCGCAGCATGGAGGAGCAGTCCTCGCAGCTGTTGCAGACGGTGGCAGGGTTCCGTGTGCACGCGGGCTCTGGTGCAGGGCATGGACATGGCGTGCATGCGCCGGCGCTGCGGGTGGTGTAGCGCGCAGGACCGCGCCGGCCTATGGGGCGGCGCGGCCTTCGCCCTGGCCGCCATGCAGCTGCGGGTGAGTGTGCGCATACATCCAGAAATCGCGCGGTTGCCCACGGACATGGCGATACGACTGCAGCAATCCCTCGCGTTGCATGCCTGCGCGTTCGAGCACGGCAATGGATCGCAGATTGCTGTCGAGTACGGTGGCCTGGATGCGCACGCAACCCAGTGCGGTATGCGCCCAGGCGATGACCGCGCGCGCCGCACCGGTCGCCAGCCCGCGTCCCTGCTGGTCAGGGGACAGGTCGTAGGCCAGTTCGGCGCGGTGGTGCTCGATGTCGATGTCGTTGAGGCCGACGGTGCCGAGCAGTTGGTCGCCGCTGTCGAGGATCGCCCAGCGGCGGCATCGCGTGCTGCGCGCATGGTCGACGATCTGCCGCTGCAGAGCCTCTACAGAGACATCGCCCCAGCTGGTGTGCTCGATCACGCCCGGCAGCGACAGGTAGTTCGACCAGGCGACAGCGTCCTGCGGGACCAGTTCGCGCAGGTGGGCCTGGAGCGCTGAGGGAAGGATTGGACTGGAGTGTGTTGCCATCGCTCGAGTGTCGGCGGCGTCGGTCGGGCAGGGCAAGACCGGAAACGACAAAGGCCAGGTCGTGGACCTGGCCTTTGATCGTGGTGCCGGTGAAAGGACTCGAACCTTCATGGGGTCACCCCCGGCTGATTTTGAGTCAGCTGCGTATACCATTCCGCCACACCGGCAGCAGCGGGCTAGTGTACCCGAGCTCGGCGGGTGTTCATAGAGGTGCGGGCGAACGGGGCCGAAATGGCGTTGAATTGTCGGTATCAGCTGGCTGCTGGCTATACTGGCAAGGCTTAACAGGCACAGGAGCGATAGCGCTATGTCAGCGTTGCAGGACCTGCGGGTGCTGGTAGTCGAAAACGATGAAATGAGTGCAGCCCTGCTGCAGATGCAGCTGGTGCAGTCCGGCGCTCTGGTCGTCGGCCTGGCCGCGTCCGTTGCCGAGGCGCTGCGCTTGCTGGAAGAGGCCGCCCCTGATGTGGCCCTGCTGGATTACCGCTTGGCCCACAACGAGACCAGCGAACCGGTTGCTGCGGCGCTGGCTGCGCGCGGCGTGCCGTTCGTGCTCGCCACCGGCATGGCCGCTGAACAACTGCCGGTCGCGATGCAATCCGGCGTGCTGCTGATCAAGCCCTACCTGTCGGCGGAACTCTCCAAGGCCTTGGTTCGCGCCGTTGGGCGTTCCAGCGCCAACGCCTGACCCAGCCGCTCAAGCGGCTTCTTCGTAGACGTAACGGATGTCCTCGCGGTCGTCGAGGATGGCGTACTGTGCAGCCAGGTTGTCCGGATCCGGGTTGAGCCATGCGTCCAGATGCTCGGCGCGGATCGGCAGTACACCCCGGTCATGGCCGGCAGCGGCGACATCGATTGATGGTGCATCGGTGATGGTGGCGAAAGACAGCAGGCGTCCTTCCGGACCGTCCCATTCGGCCCACAGGCAGGCCAGCAGCAGGTCGCGCGGCGGGTCGGGGCGGAATTCCAGCACTGCGTCCTGTGCCTTCTCGTCATTGTGCAAGGTGCGGCCGGCAATGGCGTGGCGAGGTACGTGTTCGTAGAAGGCCTGTACCACCACCACGCCATGGCGCAGTCCGAAGGCCCCGCGCCAATAGCCTTCCAGGCTGTCCCGTCGCGCATTGTAGGTGCCCGGGTAGAGCACATCGCTGCGCGCAGGCTTGTCCGGCAGCCGGCATTGATAGCGCATGGGTTTGATCACGCGCCGGCCATTCTCGCTGACCATCACCGGTGCATAGGTACCGGGGAAAATACGATTGTCACGTGGCAGCAGCTGTTCCCGATGCAGGTCGTCCAGCCGTGCCTGCGCGCGGTCGATGCGGTTGCCGGCAACGCGCAGGTCATTGCGCGCCTTCTGCGTGGGTCGGGTGGCCAGGGTCGCATTGGCGATGTCGCGACGTTCAAGCTGCCGTTCCAGTTCGGCCTGCAGCTGCTGCCGCTCCTGTGCATGCCATTGCTGGATCTTCGCCACGATGTCGCGGCCTAGTTCGGTACGCGCACCTGCAAATCCGTCGTCCATGGCTTTTGGCGTCTTCGGCCGTTTCTTGCCGGGATCATGCGCATAGAGTTCGGCGAATTCCTCCAGGGAGAGGACGGCGCCGAACTCGCGCACCAGCTTGGCGTAGTCGGCGCGGATCAGGGCGGAATAGCACATGGGACTCTGCCGGAAGATGGGTCGCAGCGGCTGCGACGTGGATGCGGCAGGATAGCCCGACCTTCCAGGAGACGTTGCATGAATGATCCACAGACGATCCAGTTCCGCGAGGCGGTGCCGACGGTCGAGGACTACTGCCAGCTGCGCGCATTGGCCGGCCTCAGCGCAAAGACGCATGAGGCGGCGACGCGGGCATTGCCCAACACCGTCTTCGGCGTCTGTGCCTACCAGGGCAGCGAGCTGGTAGCGATGGGCCGGATCATCGGCGATGGCGGTTGCCATCTGCAGGTCTGCGATATCGCCGTGCTGCCTCGTCTGCAGGGTCAGGGTCTGGGCAAGGCGGTGATGCAGCGTCTGAGCGACTGGATGCAGGGCAACCTGCCGCCGTCGGCGTACGTGAGTCTGTTGGCCGATGGCGAAGCGCATCGGCTGTATGCGCAGTTTGGCTTTGCGCCGACCGCGCCAGCCTCGATCGGCATGTATCGCCGGTTCTGAGGTGCGGTCACCGCGGAATCGCAGGCAAAGAAAAACCCCGGCCGAAGCCGGGGTTTCAAAGATTGGCGTCCCCACGGGGATTCGAACCCCGGTCGCCACCGTGAAAGGGTGATGTCCTAGGCCTCTAGACGATGGGGACGCACGAAAAACTTCAAGTTGTAGAACTTTCGACGGCCTAATGCCGAAAGTGGTGGAGCCAAGCGGGATCGAACCGCTGACCTCCTGCATGCCATGCAGGCGCTCTCCCAGCTGAGCTATGGCCCCATGAAACTTCGGATTCCTGCTGGGAGCAGGGTCCTTTTTGAAACTGGCGTCCCCACGGGGATTCGAACCCCGGTCGCCACCGTGAAAGGGTGATGTCCTAGGCCTCTAGACGATGGGGACGCACGAAAAACTTCAAGTTGTAGAACTCTCGACGGCCTAATGTCGAAAGTGGTGGAGCCAAGCGGGATCGAACCGCTGACCTCCTGCATGCCATGCAGGCGCTCTCCCAGCTGAGCTATGGCCCCGTGTTACCGAGCCGCCTATCATACCTGCCTGTTCACATTTGTGGAAGCTTTTTTTGAAGCTTTTTCATCGAACCGTTCATTGCCACAAGGGCAGGGAGCGTTCCGACGCCACAACCTGAATGCCGGTGGGCGGTGAACAAAAAAGACCCGGTTATCGGCCGGGTCCTCGTTGTTCATGATGAGTGGCGTCCCCACGGGGATTCGAACCCCGGTCGCCACCGTGAAAGGGTGATGTCCTAGGCCTCTAGACGATGGGGACGCAGATCTCATCAATGTTCTTTGCGACCTTTCGACGGCCTAATGCCGAAAGTATGGTGGAGCCAAGCGGGATCGAACCGCTGACCTCCTGCATGCCATGCAGGCGCTCTCCCAGCTGAGCTATGGCCCCACGTCGCTGAGGAGCGAAATAATAGCTGTGCCCCCGGGGGTTGGCAAGCGCTTTGTTGCACTTTTCTTCACGTAGCGCGCGCGGTGGCGCAGCTGCGTTTTCTGCATGCGGGCAGCACATGTGTCGATGCAGAAGCGAAGGGTTCAGCGGTCTTCCCCGGTCAGCGCTGCCAGGATCGGGCACTGGTCGAGGGCGCCATGTCCAGGGCAGGCATCGACCAGCTGGGAGAGCGCGCCATGCATGCGCTGCAGCTCTGCCATCCGCAGTTCGATGTCCTGCAGGCGTATTCGTGCGGTGTCACGCACGCTGCCCATGTCCTGCGGAGGATGGTCGCTGAGGGAAAGCAGTTCACCGATCTCATCGAGACTGAAGCCCAACGCCTTTGCCCGGCGGATGAAGCGCAGGCGTCGCAGGTCCTGCTCGCCGAAGATGCGGTAGCCACCTGCCGAGCGCGCTGCGGTGGGCAGAAGCTGCTGACGTTCGTAGTAGCGGACGGTATCGATGGGAACGCCGGCCTGACGTGCCAACTGACCAATGTTCACGGCGGACTCCTTGGGACCTGCCGTGCATAGTCATCCCTGGACTCTGGTCAAGAGTCAAGGCTTTGCCCGCGCCGCCTATTCAGCACACTTTGCAACTTTCTTCATATCCCCCAAGGCAAAGCAGTTCCTACCCTGCGCCTGAACCGGCCGCTCGACGGCCTGAACCGGAAGAGGAGGTGGGGAGTGGAGGGAATCAGGAACGAGGGATTCGTCGAGGTTGCGGTGGTTGAATACCCCGGAGGCGACCCGTCGGCTGCATCGGTGCTTGCCGAAATGGCACACGTCGCCAATCGTCTGGCACAGCAGCAGCGGCGGCCCTGCAAGCGGGTGCTGGTGACCCGCTGGATCGTGCCCGCCAGCAATACCGGCGTGCATCGCATCGCCGGTGCCGAGATGCTGGACGCGGCAATTCCTGCGGTGATCGCCTTGCCGGGGCAGGTCAGTTCCAGCACGTCGGTGCGTGCCGAGGACGTCCTGCTGGATTGGTTGCGGGCCCACTACGACGGCGGCAGCCTGCTGGCCGCCGCAGGTGACGGGGTGAGTGTGCTGGCGCGGGCCGGTCTGCTGACCGGGCGTACGGTGTCCGGTCCTGACCTCAACCGCCATCCGGCGCTGCAGGTGCAGGTCGGCAGCTGGGCGCCCAGTGAGCGAGCACTCGTCGATGACGGCGATCTGCTCACCGTGGGCGGTGCCCAGGCCTGGCGCTTTCTTGGCTTGCGCCTGCTGTACCGGCTGCATGGCCAGGGCGTGGCCAGCGCGGTGGCACAGCAGTTGGGCATAGTGGTACCAGTTGGCATCCAGCAGGATCTCGAGCGATTCAGTGCCAATTTCGCTCATGGCGACCGGGACGTGCTGAAGGCACAGCGCTGGTTGCATACCACGGCTGCACGTGGGGCCACGCTGGGGGCGATCTGTGAGATCTCGGGATTGGAGCCGCGTACCCTGCAGCGTCGTTTCCTGAAGGCGACCGGGCTGCGGCCCATCGAGTATTGCCAGCGGCTGCGCGTGGCGAAGGCGCAGACGTTGCTGCAGCAGGGCGCCAGCATCGATGAAGTTGCCTGGGGTGTGGGTTACGCCGATCAGAGCGCGTTCCGCCGGCTGTTCCTGCGCATTGTCGGCATGACGCCCGCCAACTATCGTCGCCACGTCAGCAGCAAACGCCGCGATCGTCCGCTGACGCCTGCTGTGGCCGGCAGCCTGCGGGGGCTGCGCGCCTCGCCGGGCACGCAGCTGGGTCGCAGCGCCGCTTGATGAACAAGGTTCAATGCGTCGTGCTTGCATCGCGGGCTCGACGCTTTGACCATGCGGGTCTGTGCAGGCAAGAGCGGGTGAGCTGATGTCGAGTGTTGGGCCGGTGCCGATGCCGGTGGTGTTGATCCTGATCTTCCTGCTGCTGGCGATGGCTATTGCGCGGATCTGGTCGCGTGGTGAGCCTGGTCAGGTTCGGCCGCCCGCAGCGGGGATGGTGCTGGACATGTTGCTGGTTGGCCTGCTGTGTGGCCGGCTGTCGTTTGTCGCAGCGCATTTCAGCCTCTATCGTGAAGCTCCCTGGAGCGTGCTGCAGATTGCCGATGGCGGGTACCACCTTCCCGTTGTTGTTGGCGCTGGATTTGCCTGGGCGCTGTGGCGGCTGCGCAGGCAGCGCCCGTTGCGGGCGCCGGTGCTGGCAGGTGCGCTGGTTGGGTTGCTGTTGTGGGGCGGGGCAAGCCAGGGGCTCGCGTACTGGCAGGCAAAGCAGATGCCACTGCCCACGCTGCAGGTGGTCGACCTGCAGGGCAGGGCGATTGAACTGCAGACGTTTCATGGCAAGCCTCTGGTACTGAACCTGTGGGCCAGCTGGTGTGGCCCGTGCCGCCGGGAGATGCCGGTGCTGGCGACGGCGCAGCAGAAACATGCCGATATCCAGTTCGTCTTCCTCAACCAGGGCGAGACCCTTGTGGAGGTCCAGACCTTTCTTGCTGCTGAACACCTCTCGCTGGGCAACGTCCTGCTGGATGAGGCTTCGGCTGCGTCGACCACGCTGGACGTCCGGGCTTTCCCTTCCACGCTCTTCTTCGATGCGCAGGGGAGGTTGCAGGAACTGCATCTCGGCGAACTGACCCAGGCCGGTCTTGAACACAAACTGCGCCGGCTGCGGTAGCCTGCGCTGGCATCCCACTACGGAGTTTCCATGTTGTCGATTTCCCCGCGCATCGCGCATACGCTGATGCTGCCGGCCATGCTGGCGCTGGCTGCCTGCAGCCAGGCACAGACCCCGACGGGCAAGGATGCCGCTGCACCGGCAACGGCTTCGGCATCGGCGGCCGCCAAGAAGGGCGAGTTGCCGGCTGTCCTGAAGGGCATCGAGAAGCATGGCTTCGAGGTGGTCTCCGAATTCGACGCGCCTGGCGGCCTGCGTGGCTTTGCCGGCATGGTTGGCGGCCAGCAGCCGGCGGCGGCTTACGTGACCGCCGATGGCAAGCACGTGCTGGTGGGCAGCCTGTTCGACGCCGAGGGCAACGAAGTTGCAGCCGAGACGCTGGAGAAGCTGGTTGCCGCGCCGATGTCGGCCAAGATGTGGAGCAAGCTTGAAACCAGTGCCTGGGTACGCGATGGCAAGGCTGATGCGCCGCGCGTGGTGTACACCTTCAGTGATGCCAACTGCCCTTACTGCCACAAATTCTGGGAGGCTGCACGCCCCTGGGTGGACGCAGGAAAGGTGCAGTTGCGCCACATCATGGTCGGCGTGATCCGTGAGGACAGCCCGGCCAAGGCGGCGGCGATCATGGCCGCACGCGATCCGAGTGCGGCACTGCTGGAGAACGAGCACCAGTTCGATCGTGGTGGCATCAAGCCGCTGCCCAACATCAGCCGGGAGATCGCAGCCAAGCTGGATGCCAACCAGGTGCTGATGGTGGAGATGGGCTTCCAGGGCACGCCGGGCATCCTGTTCCAGGATGCACAGGGCCAGGTGCAGCGACGTGCTGGCCTTCCGCAGGGCAACGATCTGCAGGCGGTACTCGGCCCGCGCTGAGGCACCTCGACATGCTGTTTTGAGCAACAGGCCCGCACGGCAACGTGTGGGCCTGTTGCTTTCTGCGACAGTCCCGGCGATGAGGGCTGCGCACGTCACGAACAGATGTCACGTCTGAATCGTGACTGACATCAAGCATTTCGCTTTGATCCCAATCAAGGCCAAAAACGACAATCGAACTAGCCTTGGCGCATGGAATACAGCGTCACTGCGCTATGGATGTCGCACACGTCATGCCCTGCAGAGGGCGTGCGCGCAATGCCATTCACGACATTCTCACCCAGCGCTTGTTACCCAGTCCGCTGCGGTCGCCACCCCTTCGGCAGCACTGCTGCAGTGGGAACGACTCCGGCGCAGTGTTGGCAATCGGGACAGTGTCATTGCCCTGTTGCCTGCAACGTGCAGGCTGGCAACGGTCGTCCACGCAGTACCCGCATTTCCAGCAACGGCTCGTTGAGGTCGGGGCCGCGCACGCGCGCTGCACGGCCGGGCAGCGGGAGTTACAGTCCAGGGAGGATGCAATGCGCTTGGCGGTACTGAGTCTGGGGTGTCTGGCGGCGATGGCCGCGATGCCGTTGCATGCACAGGATGATGCGCAGGCATTGCGTCGGGAGATCGACGCGATGCGGCAGACGCTGCAGGGTATGCAGCAGCGTCTGGACCAGCTTGAACGACGCGAAGAGCATGCAGCTGCGGCTCCCGTTGCAGCGTCGTCGCCGATTCCCGCTGCAGCGCAGGCGACCATGAATGTGCCAATCACCAGCGGCATCCTGCACCCTACCCAAGTGCCTGGCGTGGCGCCTCCTGTGCTGCCACAGCGTGAATCGGTGGCCGATCCTTCAACGGCAGCCTCGCGTCCAGACAGCGCCGCCGGCCCCACCGATCCGGATCTGAAAGGCTTCTTTGCCATTCCCGGCACCGACACCGTGATCCGCATTGGCGGCTATGCCAAGCTCGATGCGATTGCGGATTCGCGCGGGGCGGGCGACGAGGATCAGTTCATTCCCTCGTCGATGCCGGTGGGCGGCAATCATCGCGACGTCTCGAACTTCAACATCCACGCCAAGCAGACGCGTTTCAGCTTCGAGGCGCGGCGTCCAACCACGCACGGCAACCTGCGCTTCTATCTGGAGAATGATTTCTTCGGCAGCAGCGATGGCTATGAATTCCGCCTGCGCCATGCCTACGGCCAGCTGGGCAATACCTACGCAGGCTATGGCTATTCCAGTTTCATGGATCCGGACAGCCTGCCCGACACGCTGGATTTTGCTGGCCCCGGCGGCGCCGGCTACCTGCTGGTGGCTGGTATCCATCACAGCTTTGCGCTGGGCAAGGGCATCACCCTGACGCTGGCCGCCGAAGACCCGGACACCGAGCTGGCTGGCGCCAGCGATGCGATGGCGGCGGTCAATCGACTGCCGGATGTGAGTGCCATCGCGCGCATGGAGCGCGATTGGGGCCATCTGCAACTGGGCGTCGTGGCGCGCAATCTGGCCTACGACGGCGATACCCGTCGTGACCGCGTCTTTGCCGGTGGCGCGCAGCTCAGTGGCTCGGCCTCGGTGGGGGAACGCGATCTGCTGCTGTTCGGCGCGCTGGGCGGTCGCGGCCTGAGCCGCTACACCGCCGATCTCACCGGCTCCGGCCTGGATGCCGTGGTGGACGCCGATGGACGCATCGATGCGCTGGACCTGCACGGTGGCTTCGTCGGCTACACCCATTACTGGTCGGATCTGTGGCGCTCGAACCTGATCTACGGCCAGCTGACCCTGGAGCGCAATGCGGCGCTGCCGACCGATGCATTCCGGCAAAGCCGCTACGGCGTGTTCAACCTGATCTGGAGCCCGGCTCCGTCGTGGACGATGGGCATGGAGCTGCTGTACGGCCGTCTGCAGCAGCAGGGCGGAGCGCGCGGCGACACGGTCCGGGTGCAGGGCAGCCTGCAATACAACTTCATCAAGTAGGCGCCAGCGGCAGCACGCCAGCGTAGCCATTCCCCACGCCCGGGTTCACCGGGCCCATGCCAGGTACAGGAGATTGTCATGGCAGAAGCAAAGAAAATCGGGGTGGTCGGAGCCACCTTCCTCGTCGCCGGCAACATGATGGGCTCAGGCGTGTTCCTGCTGCCCTCCAGTCTGGCCAAGATCGGTACCGCCTCGATATGGGGCTGGCTGATCACCACGGCCGGTGCGCTGCTGCTGGCCTTCGTGTTCGCCAAGCTCGGCAAGCTGGCGCCCAAGGCGGGCGGCCCGTATGCGTATGCGCGCGATTGGTTCGGCCCCTACATGGGCTTCCAGACCAACACCATCTACTGGTTCGCCAACTGGATCGGCAACGTTGCCATTCCCATCGCGGCGGTGGGCTACTTCAGCTATTTCTTCCCGATCCTGTCCGAGCCGTTGGTGCGCTGCATCGCGGTGCTGATCCTGGTGTGGGCGCTGAGCTTTGCCAACATGATCGGCCCGGCATTCGTCAGCCGCGTGCAGACGGTCACTACCAGCTTCGCGCTGGTGCCGATCCTGGGCATCGCCATCTTCGGCTGGTTCTTCTTCGATGCCGACATCTTCAAGGGTGCGTACAACGTGTCCGGCGTATCGAACTTCGGCGCGATCTCCAGTGCTGCGGCATTGACCCTGTGGGCGTTCATCGGCGTGGAGTCGGCATCGGTGACCGCCGGTGTGGTCGAGAACCCGGAGAAGAACGTGGCCCGCGCCACCCTGGCCGGTGTGTTTCTGGCCGCCATCGCCTACATCGCCAGCTCGTCGGTGATCATGGGCATGGTGCCCAACGGTGAACTGCAGACCTCCGATGCACCGTTCGCACTGGCAGCGGCCAAGGCCGTCGGTGGCTGGGGTGGTGCGCTGGTCAGCCTGTGTGCCTTCGTCGGCGCCGCCGGTTCGCTGGGCGGCTGGATCCTGCTGACCGCGCAGAGCGCCAAGGCGGCCTCCGATGATGGCTTGTTCCCGAGCATCTTCAGCAAGACCAACAAGGACGACGTACCTGTCAAGGGCGTGCTGATCGTGGCCGTGCTGATGACCTTGGCGGTGCTGGTGACCTCCACCTCGAAGACGGCCTCGGCCCAGTTCGATGTGATCACCTCGGCGGCGGTGGTGTTGACGCTGCTGCCATACATCTACTCGTGCGTGGCCTGCTATTTCGTGGTGGAGCGTTCGCACACGCTGGTGCACACCGGTGCGTTCTGGACCTTGACCAGCCTGACGGTCGTGTACTGCCTGTGGGCGATCTATGGCTCGTCGGGAACGATCGTGCAGTACGCCTTCCTGTTCGTGCTGTTCATCACTGTGTTCTATCCCTTCTTCAGCGAGGAGCGTCGCCAGCAGCGGCAGCGTTCCCGCGAGGCGGCGGCGATTTCGGCCGGCGCGCAGCGTTCCTGAGTTAGACAAGGAGAATCAACGTGTATTTCAAGTCCCTGGATTATCCGGTCATCGTCATTGATGGTGACTACGATTCGCCGCGCATCGGCGGCATCCTCATCCGCGCGCTGGTGGAAGAACTGCGCAGCAATGACCAGCGCGTGCTGTGCGGCCTGAACCTGGATGACGCCCGTGCCGGTGCCCGTACCTACGTGGCCGCTTCGGCGGTGCTGATCTCGATCGACGGCAGCGAGGAGGTCGATGGCGAGTTCCAGCGCCTGACCGCCTTCCTGCGCGAACAGAGTGCGCGCCGCGCCAATCTTCCGGTGTTCCTGTATGGCGAACGACGCACCATCGAGAAGGTGCCGAGCAAGCTGCTCAAGTACATCCACGGCTTCATCTTCCTGTTCGAAGATACCAAGAGCTTCATCTCGCGGCAGGTGATGCGAGCAGCCGAAGACTACATGCAGAACCTGCTGCCGCCGTTCTTCAAGGCGCTGATCCATCACGCCGCCGAGTCGAACTATTCCTGGCATACGCCGGGCCATGCCGGTGGTGTGGCCTTCACCAAGTCACCGGTCGGGCGCGCCTTCCACCAGTTCTATGGTGAGAACACGCTGCGCAGCGATCTGTCGATTTCAGTGCCGGAACTGGGCTCGCTGCTGGACCACACCGGCCCGATCAAGGACGCCGAGAACGAGGCAGCACGCAACTTCGGTGCCGACCACACCTTCTTCGTCACCAACGGTACGTCGACGGCCAACAAGATCGTGTGGCACGGCACCGTGGCCCGCGGCGACGTGGTGTTCGTTGACCGGAACTGCCACAAGTCGCTGCTGCATTCGTTGATCATGACCGGCGCGGTGCCGGTGTATTTCACGCCCAGCCGCAATGCACACGGCATCATCGGCCCGATCAGCCTGGACCAGTTCACTCCGGAAGCACTGCAGCAGCGCATCGCCGCCAATCCGCTGGCCAGCCAGGCCTACCAGGCCGGCTCCAAGCCGCGTATCGCGGTGGTGACCAACTCGACCTACGACGGCCTGTGCTACAACGCCGAGAAGATCGCTGAGGAGATCGGCAGCGCGGTCGACTTCCTGCATTTCGACGAGGCCTGGTATGCCTATGCCGCATTCCATCCGTTCTATGAAAATCACTACGGCATGGCCAAGGGCAAGCCGCGCGAGCAGGATGCGATCATCTTCACCACGCATTCGACCCACAAGCTGCTGGCGGCGTTCTCGCAGGCCTCGATGATCCATGTACGCAACTCGGCCAGCCGCGACCTGGATGCCGAGCGCTTCAACGAAGCGTTCATGATGCATACCTCGACCAGCCCGCACTACGGGGTGATCGCCGCGTGTGATGTGGCCTCGAAGATGATGGAGGGCGATGCCGGTCGTTCGCTGGTGCAGGAAATGCATGACGAAGCGATCGCTTTCCGCCGTGCGATGCTGCACGTACGCGACGATCTGGGCCGCGATGACTGGTGGTTCAGCGTGTGGCAACCGACGAAGGTCGAGCGCAGCCTGGACAAGGGCGATACGCCGGCGCCGCTGGTGGCCAAGCGCGAGGAATGGTACCTGCAGCCCGATGCGCATTGGCACGGGTTCGAGAACCTGGTCGATGACTATGTGCTGATCGATCCGATCAAGGTGACCCTGCTGACGCCGGGCCTGTCGATGGACGGCAGCATGGGCAAGCTGGGCATCCCGGCTGCAGTGCTGAGCAAGTTCCTGTGGGGCCGCGGCATCACCGTGGAGAAGACCAACCTGTACTCGGTGCTGTTCCTGTTCTCGATGGGCATCACCAAGGGCAAGTGGAGCACGCTGGTTACCGAACTGATGGCGTTCAAGGAGCTGTACGACCGCAACGCGCCGCTGACCCAGGCGCTGCCGTCGCTGGCTGCCGACTACCCCCATGCCTATGCCGGCTGGGGCCTGCGTGACCTGTGTGACGCGTTGCATGCGTTCAACCAGGAGTTCGCGGTGGCCAAGGTGATGCGCGAGATGTACGTGGACCTGCCGACACCGGTGATGACCCCGGCCGATGCCTACAACCACCTGGTGAAGGGCGAGATCGAGCGGGTCGACATCGAGCAGGTCAGCGGCCGTATCGCTGCGACGATGCTGGTGCCGTACCCGCCGGGCATCCCGACCATCATGCCGGGCGAGCGCTTCGGCGACCGCGACGAGCCGATCATCCAGTCGCTGCGCATCGCCCGCGAGCAGAACGCGCGCTTCCCGGGCTTCGAGTCGGACGTGCATGGCCTTATCATCGAGCGCGATGGCGACGTGCCGTCCTACAAGGTGGAGGTGCTGAAGGCCTGAGCCGGTACGGTCGGCCCTTCGGCGAACGATGGATACCGCGCGCGAGCAACGCATCCTGAAGTTCTCGATCGGGGTCACCGTGGCGGTCAGCGCGGTCGGCTTCATCGGTGGCCTGCTGGTGGGATCGCAGGCCATCCTGTTCGACGGCATCTACAGCCTGGTTGACGTAGCCCTGACCCTGGTGTCGTTGTCGGTGCTGCGGCTGGTGGCGCGGGAACACAGCCCGCGCTTCCAGTACGGCTATTGGCATCTGGAGCCGATGGTCGAGGCGCTGGGCGGAGTGATCCTGTCGCTGGCCTGCGTGTACGCGCTGGCCAACGCGGTGATTGGATTGACCACCGGCGGGCACGAAGTGAAATTCGGGCCCGCCCTCTGGTGGGCGGTGCTGCTGAGTGCCAGCAACCTGGGCATGGCCGCGTTCGTGGCCCAGCGTGCCCGCAGGTTGCAGTCGGCATTGCTGTGGCTGGATGTGCGTGGCTGGCTGCTGGGTGGATTGATGAGCCTGGCGGTGGTGCTGGCCTTCGTGTTGGCGCTGGCGTTGCACGGTGGGCAGTGGCACCACTGGGTGCCGTATCTGGATTCGATGGTGCTGGCGCTGATCAGCCTTGCGGTGTTGCCGGTGCCGGCGCGCAGTGCGTGGAAGGCCATGCGGGAAGTGCTGCAGGTGGCACCCGATGACCTGGACGAGCGTGTGCAGCAGGTGATGCAGGCATTCGTGGCCGAGCATGGCTATGCCGGCTTCACCAGCCATGTCGCGAAGATGGGGCGCATGCGGTTCATCGAGATCCACATCCTGACCTCGCCGTCGACGCCGCTGGGCACGGTGGGTGAGGTGGATGCGATGCGCGATGAGATCGCGGTGCGGATGGACGCGCGAAGCAGCACGTTCTGGCTGACGATCGATTTCACCGCGGACCCGGCATGGACCTGATGTTGTTGCAGCCGATCGTTGCATGCGGTGAGCCGCTCTGTTGCATGCAATAGGTTTGACCTCAACAGCAGTTGAGGTAGCAGACTGCCTCGCATTCCCTACGAGGCATGCGGTATGAACCTGCTGACCACTCCGGACTTCAGCCATGGCCTGCTGGATCTGTTCGATCCCCCTGGCCTGCACGATCCCAGTGCCAACGGATACTCGCACGTGGCGGTGGTGCGACTGCCAGCGCGGGTGATCCATATCGCTGGGCAGGGTGGTGAAGATGATCAGGGAAACCTGTCACCCAGCTTCGAGGAGCAGGTGTCGCAGGCACTGGACAATCTGCAGACCGCGCTGCGCTCGGCCCATGCGGATCTGACCGATGTTGCGCGACTGCGGATCCTGGTGGTCGACCACGATGAGGATCGCCTGGGCATCATCGCCCGGCAGGTGCGGCGGCGCTGGGCCAATCGCCCGGCACCGACCTGCACGCTTATTCCGGTGCCCCGGCTGGCGTTGGACGGAATGCTGTTCGAGATCGAGGCCGAGGCCTACAGCGCCTAGCGCAGGTAGTACTCCACCGGCACCACCAGTTCCTGCGGAGCTGGCAGCTCTTCTGGAATCCGCGGCAGGGGCTGCGCGCGCCGGAATGTCTGCAGCGCACTTTCATCCAGCATCGGTTGTCCGCTGGGCTGCTCGAGGCGCAATGCCAGCAGGTGGCCTTCACGGCTGATGCTGGCCCTGACCCATGCGGTGCCCTGCTGGCGCCGCGACCTCGCTACGGCGGGGTAGTAGCGGTAACGCTCCAGCCGCGCCATCAGGCGGGCTTCCCACTGGTCGCTGGCGGCGCCGGCCTGGAAGTCCGCCGGTGGTGCGTCCGGGGCGGGCGGTGCGGCCGTGATCGATGCCGGTGCGGAACGGGCATCGGTCGCGGCCGCTGGCGGGGCCACGGGCAAGGGCTGGTGGCCGTCGCCATTCTTCTCGCTGGCGGCGAGGTTGCCTTCGGGTGCCGCCGTGGCGCGTGGCGGCGGGGGTGCTTTGCGTGCTTCGGCCGCCCGCGATTGCTGCGCCTGGCTGGGGCGCTCGGCCTGCAGTTCTTCCACCGGCTGCGGTGGTGTGGCCGGTGCCAGCAGGCGCAGGCTGATGCGCACGTCCTGTTCGGGAGGCGGTGGCAGCGGCGGAGTGGACACCCAGTGGACGAACAGCAGCAACGGCAGCAGGTGCAGGCCGATGCTGATCGTCACCGCTTGCCAGTGCTGCCGACGCTCACTCATCGCCGACCACCCACAACAGATCAGCGTCATCTCTCGCCACATCTTCGTCGACTGAGGCCAGCGCGATCACCAGCGCTGGCGCAGAGGTTGGCAGATAACCGGGTACGCCCGTGCCACGCAGCACATGCCAGCGGCCGGCGACGAGCAGGGCGGGTGCCGGCGACTGCATCAGCACCCGTGCCATCCGCGTGTCCCGCGCGTGCTGAACGGCGAGCATGCCGTCGAGCATGGGCGCAGCGTCGGCGTGCTGGGCCAGCACCACTGCTGACAACCGTTGCCGCGCGCCGTCGGCCGGGAACACCACCTCGGGCGATGACGCCAGCAGCGTATTGACTTCAGCGCGCGACAGGTTGCTGCCCTGCAGGCGGATGCCGCTATCGGTGGCGATCTGTACCAGTCCGCCATAGCGTGTCCAAGGCCAGCGGGGATCCCAGTCCAGCAGTTCGGCCAGCCGTTGCGGTTCTGCCCGGTTGCCCTTGTCCAGCCAGCGCTGCACACGCTGCAGTCGCGGCTGGCGTTCGCTGGCGATCATCTCCAGCACCAGCGCGCCCTGCGGACGCCGCTGCTGCAATGCCTGCAGCAGCCAACGTTCGGCGTCATGGTCGGCATCGATATCGTGACGCTCGCCGAGCAGCACGCGCTCGGCGGCAGCAACCCGCTGCACGAAGGCAGCCTGGTCGAGCTCCTTGCCACTGGCCAGGTCGATCACCTTGCCGGGCATCGGCTGCGCGCTGGCTGCCGCCGCCAGCGCGATCAGACCCAGCCCCAGCCAGCGCCGGCTAGAACGCCACATTGACGCCCACCGAGACGGTACGGCCACGGCCGTTGCCGCGGTCCAGGATCGGGCTGAAGATGCTGTCGATGGAGGCGTTGTTGTCATAGGCCTTGTTCTGCAGGTTTTCGATGTTCAGCCACAGCGTGGTGTTGGCCTGTGGCTTGAAGCTGGCATAGAAGTCCAGCAGCACGCCGGTGCCGCCGGTCTTGCGGGTCTGGAAGAAGTCGTAACCCTCTTCGGTGGGGCCGGAGTACTCGGCGCGCACACCGGCCTGCAGGCGCTGCTGCCACCAGCGGCCGCCGACATCCAGCGTCCAGTAGCGGTCGGGCAGGGCGGTGATGTCTTCCAGGTTGACGAATTCGATGGCCGGCGCGCTGGTGCGCGAGCGGGTCCAGCTGAGGGTGGCGTGGTAGTGCTCGCTGGCGTAGTGCGCTTCCAGTTCGAGGCCGCGCATGCGCACCACGCCGGGATGGTTCATCCAGCGCGTGGTGGTGCTGAAGTCGTCCACGTCCAGGCTGTCGGTCCACGCGTTGAGCTGCGGGTCGCTGTCGATCGGCACCACGAACGGTTCTACTTCCGGCGGGTGCACGATCAGCAGGTACTGCGGCTTGATGTAGTCGCGGATGCGGTTGTCGAAGCGGGTCAGGCGCAGCTGCGCCAGGTCGCCGTCGACCAGCAGCGAGCTGGCGCTGAGGTTGGCGCCGAACTGCAGGTTGCGCGAACGTTCGCGGCGCAGGAAGGGGTTGGCGCCGACGCCGTCGGCATCGCTCATCCCTTCCAGCGGGATCTTCTCGAAGAACATTTCCTGCACGCGCGGCGGCCGCGAGGTGCGCGAGACTTCGGCAAACAGCTGCATCCAGTCAGTGGCCTGCACCGACAGTGAGAGGCTGGGGCTGAGCGCATGCTGGGTGCGATCGACGTCGATGCCACCACCTCCGATCTCCAGGCATTGCCCAGGCACATCCGAGCAGGTGGGGACGTGGCCACGGATGCCGTAGCGGTCCTGGCGCAGGCCCGCCGACAGCGCGTAGATGTCGTACTGCAGCTCCAGCGTGGTGAACACGCTGTCGAGTTGGCTGCGCCCTTGTGGGTTGGCGCCGCGCAGGGTGGGGGTATCGGCAACGAAGATGTCCGACTGGTGCTTGATGCCGGTGTTCCAGCGTGCCTGTACGGCGCCGATGTCGAAGCGGCTGGTGTTGTCCACGTTCCAGCTGCTCAGGCTGCTGTGAGTACGCCGGCCGATGTAGCTGGAGTCTTCCACGGGCGGATAGAACAGCCGGGTCTTGTTGGCGGCGAAACTGGCGCGCAGGTCGATCCACGGCGAGTAGGGCGTGTAGTGGTAGCTGGCGCGCTGGTTGCGAGCGGAAATCTGCCACGGATAGTTGTGGTAGAAGTCGTTTTCATAGCGCATGTGGCTCAGGTCCAGGCGGTGCTGGTCGCTGGGCTGCAGGCGCGCTTTCAGCAGCCAGCTGCTGGGTTGCTGGCTGCCGGGGTCGGCGCTGTTTTTCTGGCCACGGGACGTTGCGTATTCACTGCTGCGGCTGCTGCTGGCTGCTGCCAACAGGCCGAACTGGCGATCGCCGCCGTCTTCGCTGTGGCGCCAGGCGCCGGCGAAGGTACGTCCGCTGCCATAGCCGTTGTTGCCATGCCGATAGCCCGCACGCAGGCCCCACTCGCGGCCGTCGGAGACCAGGTCTTCGATGTCCAGGGTGCGGAAGTTGGCACTACCGGCCAGCGTGCCGGCACCCTCGCCACCACTGACCGCGCCGCGCTGTACGTCGACGCCTGCCAACAGGAACGGGTCCACGTAGGCGAACGGGCCGCCCGAACCATGGCCGGCGTTGTTGCGGAAGGTCTGGGTGACGCCGTCGATCATGGTGTTGACCCGGCCTGCGCCGGCCATGCCGCGGATGTTGACCTGCAGGCCGGGCTGGCTGCGCGAGTGGAAGCTGTGCGTGCCGGGCATCGAGCGCAGCAGGCTGTTGCCGTCCTGGCGCTCGGCCATGGCGACCCGCTCGCTGCCGATCTTCGGCGCGAAGCCATCCTGCGTGGCCGGAATGTACTGGCTGGCACCCGTGCCCGGTGTCGTGGCATGGGCAGTGCGCCCCTGCACGCGCAGCGGGCCGGTGTGGCGGCTGCCGTCGCCGGTGCTGGCCGGCGCCGGTTCGAGGGTGGCACGGCGTGCATCGATGAAGCGCGCGCGCAGGCCACTGCCGGCCAGCAGCCGTGCCAATGCCTGGGTGTCGTCGAAGTCACCCTGCAGGGCGGGTGCGCTCTGGTTGGCTGGCAGGGCACGGCCGATCACCAGATCGACGCCGCTGAGGCGGCTGTAGGCGTCCAGCGCGGTGACCAGCGGCTGTGCGGGAATATCGTAACGGCGGGTTGCGCTGGCCTGCGCCTGCGCGGTGGCAGCAAGCACGGGGGCGATACCGGCGCAGGCAAGAGACAGCGCAAGAACAAGGGGGCGGTGGGACAGCATCGTGGGCTCCAGGGAGTGACGCAGTGCGTCGTCACCCTGGGAAGACGCAGCGATGGCCCGGATGTCAGGGTCGATGCGTTCAGCGTGCATCGGACGATGCCTTCGCCGGCAGCCACACCTGCAGGTCGGGCCCGATACGGACAACGCGCACGTGCAGTTCGGCGGCCAGCTGGTCGCGGCTGCGCGCGGCCGTATCCGCGTCGGCCAGCACCGTGACCGGCTGCCGCCGCAGTGCGTCGCCGGCGATCCAGGTGCGGCCGCCGTGCCAGCGATCCAGATCCTGGACAACGTCAGCCAGCGGCGCGGAGACCCAGGCCAGCCGGCGTTCGCGCCATGCCAGCTGCGCCGGGGCTGCTGCAAGCGCGGCCGAGGGCGCCGTGCCATCGAAGCGCAGCTGCTGGCCGGCGGCTGCTTCGCTGCTGCCCGAGCCACTGTCCACGCGCACCTGGTGTTCGGTGACGGTCACTACGCTGGCATCGCCGTTGACCGCGATATCGAAGGCAGTACCCACCGCCGTGACCGTACCGTGCGGCGTATGCACCTGGAACGGACGGTCGCGATCAGGTGCGACCTGGAACCAGGCCTGGCCGTGCCGCAGCTGCAACGCACGCCGGTTGGCATCGATGCGCACGCCCAGTTCGCTGTCCGGCGAGAGCTGCAGGCGAGAACCGTCCTGCAGGCGCACCTCTTCGATTTCGCCTGATGCCGTGCGCAGTGTCTGTTCCGGCGGGAGGGCGTTGTGCCGGGTGTAGAGGCCGAGCGCACACAGCAGCAGCACGGCGATGCCGGCTTCGCGCAGGCGCCGGCGCTGGCGACGCTGCTGTTGCCGTTGCAGGCTTGGCAGTGCTGCACCGGCCTGCCACAGCCGCAACAGGTGCTGGTACTGCGCCGCGTGGCGTGGATCGGCCTCGTACCACTGGGTGAAGGCAGCTTCGTCGCGCTGTTCGTCGTGCGCATGCAGCCACCAGCGCGCTGCCTCGCGGGCGATCGGATCCTGGCTCATGCGGTCGGCACCTGCTGCAGGGCCACCAGCGCGCGCAGCAGATGGCCATGCGCGGTCTGCCGGCTGATGCCAAGCTGGCGGCCGATGTCGGCAAGGCCGAGCTGTTCGACGCGCGCCAGCAGGAACACCTCGCGCGAGCGCGGCGGCAGGGCGGCGATGATCGCGTCTAGGTGACGCAGTTGTTCGGCATCGAGCAGGCGTTGCTCGGGCAACGGGGCGGGATCGGCGATGGCCTGCAGCTGCGCGTCGTCCAAGGCCTCTTCGCGACGCCGCTGGATCAGGCGATAGTGGTCTGCGATCAGGTTGTGGGCGACGCGATACAGGTAGGCGCGGCCATTGCCGAGCAGGCCGCTGGCGGCGACTTTGACGACACGCAGCCAGGTTTCCTGGACGACATCATCGGCGTCACTGCGTTGTGGGAGTTTGCGACGGACGTGGGCGTGCAGCGGCCGGTAATGGGCGGCGCACAGCTGCGCGACATCCGTCGATTCGACAGGCGTGGGCACGGGGCGGGCGAAGGCTGGGGAAGGGAACAGCCCGCGGCGGCAAGGGCAGCGGCATTACCTTACAGTAAAGGAGAATCATTTGCATCTATAGGCGAGGAGGCAGGGTGCCGAGCGGATGTGCGTTGGCGGGTGCAGAGAGCGCTACGGCGAGCGCGCAGCGTTGGCCATCTGCAGCAGCAGTCTGTGGGCAGGGAACAGGCGCAGGGTGGAGTAGCGGGCGCGGTAGTAAGCATCCCAGTAGCTGGCGGCGCGTTGTCGGCAGAGGTCGAAGAAGGCGTGGTTCTCGCTGATGAGCGCGGCATAGCGCTGCAGGCCGGTGTGCCGCGCCTGGATCGCCACGGTCGATGCGATCTCGTCTACGTACTCACCCAGCAACGCGAGATGGAAGGCATGCACCCAGGGCATCGGCGAGGGCCCCAGCGTCTCGATCGCACGTTGCCGTACATGTCCGTCGCAGTGACGCGAGAGCAGGCAGAGGCAGAGGGCGCGCGTATCACCCTGCAGTTGGGATGCGAGCCGGAACAGGTCCGTGGCGTCGGCGTAGATACGATAAGGGAACCGCAGCAGTTCTCCTTCGATGATGAGGCTTCGTTCACCATTGCCCGACAGGTTGTCGATCCGGCCCAGCCGTTGCTGAAGGTCGGTGCAGGTTGCCTGCAACGCGCGGGGAACGTCGATCAACGCGACGGTTCCGCCAGCGTGGTGCCGCGATAGTCGCAGTGGATCTGCAGGCTCTCCGTGGCGTTGGGGTGCAGATCGAAGCCGCATCGCTGCAGTGCATCCTTGGCCGCTGCAACGGCGTCGGCGTGGCGGCTGACGCGCTGCTGCTGCCAGCGCAGTGGAGTGAACACGCCCAGCGGAAGCAGGCGCAGGCGCTGGCCGTGCAGGACCAGCGAGACATCCACATGACGCCCGTCCACGTCGTGGCCATTGGCGCCGAAGATGGCGTCGATCTCATCATGGCGATGTCGATAGCAGCAGCGGAACATGGCGATGCCCAGCCGCCGGACCAGGCGCCGGAAGCCGCCCAGCGGTCCCTGGCTGCATTCGAAGCCACGGGTGACCAGCAGGCGCAGTGTGGACGGCAGCAGTGCCTGCGCATCGAGCAGGCGCTGCAGGACCTCGGCCTCGACGATGACCTGTGACGCGGGCCAGCGTGGGGCAATGCGCAGGCCGTCGATGGTGCCGCGTGACAGTTTCAACATGCGTGAAGCTTCGCATGGGAGTGGGTAGCCGGGTAGTGCCGGCCGCTGGCCGGCACCCGGCGCGATGGTCAGAGATCGCGGTACTGGATCTGCGCGGCCAGCACGCGCAGGCCATCGGCAGTGCTGGAGAGGATGCGCTCCTCACCGATGCCCTTCTGCCGTTGCAGGGTGAAGCCTTCGGTAGCGGGCAGGCGTGCGGCGATGGCATCGATGCGTTGCAGCGCGTTGGGACCGTCGCAGTCGACATGGCCCCAATGGATGCCGTTGTGCTGGATGGTCAGGCGGTAGTGCATTGGCGGGTCTCCGGCAGGTCGTGCAGCCACTGATGGAACATCGCGGTCGCCGCGGCGGCGAGAGGCCCGCCGTAGCGGCGGGCCTGCGTGCGCAGGTCGACGGGATCGATACCGGTCTCGGCCAGCTCCAGCGCATGGCCGATCAGCCAGCGCTCGAACTGGCGCGCATCCAGTTCGGGATGGCATTGCAACGCGAGTGCATGGTGGCCGATGGCGAAGGCCTGGTGGCGACAGGCGGGCGTGCTGGCGAGGCGCCGCGCGCCCACCGGCAGCTCGAAGGCTTCGCCATGCCAGTGCAGCACCGGGATGCCCTGCAATGCCTGCAATGGTGAGCGCTGGCCTTCGTCGGTGAGCAGCAGCGGTGCGAAACCAATTTCCTTGCCACCGGTGGGGGCGACGCCAGCGTGCAGTGCGCGCGCCATCAACTGGGCGCCGAGGCAGATGCCGAGCGTCGGCCGCTGCTGCTGCAGCCGACGCTGCAGCAACGCGATGCTGTCGGCGAGGAACGGATAGGCCGCTCCATCGTTGACGCTGATCGGCCCCCCCAGCACCACCAGCAGATCGGCATCTTCGGCGTCGTCGAGTGCATCCACGCCTGCCTGCAGGACCTGCACCTGCCACCCTTGTGCGAGCAGCAGCGGGTGCAGGGTGCCGAGATCTTCAAAGGCCACGTGCTGCAGGGCAACGGCGCGCTTCATGCCGGTGCTCCCGGAACGGGCCAGTAGAAGCTGTCGGGCGTGGAGCGTGCACCGAAGATCGCCTGGCCGACACGGACGACGGTGGCACCTTCCTCGATGGCGACTTCAAAATCACCGGACATGCCCATCGACAGCTGCGACAGGTCGATGCCGGCCGGCGCTGTCTGCTGCAGCTGATCGCGCAGCTCGCGCAGGCGCACGAAGCAGGCGCGTACCCGTTCCACTTCGGGGGTGAAGATGGCCAGGGTCATCAGGCCACGCACGCGCAGGCGGTCGAAGGCGGGCAGCTGCTGCACGAAGTCGGCCACCGCGGCCGGCTCCAGGCCGTATTTGCTGGGCTCGGCCGAAGTGTTGACCTGTACGAACACATCCAGCGTGCGGTCCTCCAGCAGCAGCCGCTGCTGCAGCGCCTCGGCCACGCGCAGGCTGTCCAGCGCCTGGAACTCGCTGGCGAAGCGTGCGACGTAGCGGGCCTTGTTGGTCTGCAGGTGGCCGATGACCGACCAGTGCACGCCAAGGTCGGCCATGGCCTCGGCCTTGCGCTGCGCCTCCTGCACCTTGTTTTCGCCCAGTTCGTGGCAACCGGCGGCTACGGCCATGCGGATGCGCGCTTCATCGACGGTCTTGCTGACCGGCAGCAGGCGCACGCTGGCCGGATCACGTCCGGCGCGGGCACAGGCGCTGGCGATGCGCTGGCGCACGGTGGCCAGGTTGGCGGCGATCTGTTCGACGGACTGGGCGACGGGCCAGTCGGCGGGGGCGAGGGACATGGGGCACCTCCGGTGCGGGGTGGCCAGGGTGGGATACACTGGCACAGGACAAGAGATAGTTTGGCATAGGACAAAATGAAAATCACCGGGAGCAGCGCCGAAGCGATCTTCGACAGCATCCGCGAGGGCATCGGCAGTGGCCATCTGGCGGCGGGCAGCGTGCTGCCGCCGGTGCGGGACCTGGCCGATCAGCTGGGGGTCAACCGCAATACCGTGGCCGCCGCCTACAAGCGGCTGGATGCGGCGGGCCTGGCCAGTACGGCGGGGCGTCGCGGCACCGTGGTGCGCGGCCTGCCGGCGACGATGGCACGCGAGGGCAGTGCGCCAGGGCTGGCCCTGCATGATCTGGCCGGTGGTAATCCGGATCCGCGCTGCCTGCCCAGCCTGCGCGTAGCTGCCACGGCCTCGCGCCTGTATGGGGTGGAGACGGTCGATCCACGCATGCAGCACCTGGCACGGGCCTCGCTGGATGCCGATTGCCCGCCGGGCTATGCGCTGGAACTGACCCATGGCGCGGTCGATGGCATCGAGCGCCTGTTGTCGGCGTGGCTGCTGCCGGGGGACCGCATTGCAGTGGAGGATCCCTGTTTCCTGGGCAGCCTCAATGTCCTCGGTGCGGCCGGGCACGCGCCGTTGCCGGTGGCGGTGGATGCGCACGGCATGCAGGTGGAATCACTGCGGCAGGCGTTGGATGCGGGTGCACGTGCGGTGCTGCTGACCCCGCGCGCACACAATCCCACCGGTGCCAGCCTGGATGCGAAGCGTGCGCGTGCGCTGCGCCAGTTGCTGGCCGGCTATCCGCAGGTCGCGGTGCTGATCGACGATCACTACGCTCTGCTCTCGCAACAGAGCTATCACTCGGTGCTGCCGATGGACGGTCGGCGTTGGGCGCTGCTGCGTTCGTTGTCCAAGGCATTGGGCCCGGACCTGCGCGTGGCCTGGTTGGCCTGTGATGGGCAGACCGCGGCACGCCTTCGCCTGCGCTTGGCGGCGGGCACCGGCTGGGTCAGCCATCTGTTGCAGTATGCGGTCAGTGCGGTGCTGGAGTCGGCGCAGCAACGAGCGAAGGTCGCTGCGGCCGGTGAACGCTACCAGCAGCGGCTGCAGGGTCTGCAGGCGCTGTTGCAGGCGCGTGGGCTGCCGACACCCATGCCGATGGAAGGTTTGAATCTGTGGCTGCCACTGCCGGCCGACAGCACGCCACAGGTGCTGGCGCTGGCCGCGCGTGGCTGGCATGTGCGCGGGGGCGAAGTCTTTGCCGTGGCTGCACCGGCGCATGGGCTGCGCATCACCTGTGCGGCACTCGGCCCGCCGCAGCAACGGCGATTGGCCGATGACCTGGCGGCGGTGATGCGCTGAGCGTGCTCAGGGCGCGGCGCTGGCGCCGGGGCGCACGTAGTAGGACTGGCCGCTGTCGTCGAGGAACACCAGTTCCGGCTTGCCCTGCCAGGAACTCAGCATGGCGCCGGTGTTGTTCTGGTGCTTGACCATCAGGCTGGCACCGCGGTCCGGGTTGGCGACCACTTTGAAGACTTCGGTGGTGCCGGTGGCATCGTCAAGGGTCAGCATCGCTTCGCCACCCCGGTCGCTGGTGCCATAGCCACCGCGCTCGGAACCATCGGGGCCGAGCAGGATCACGCCGGACAAGGCGGTGGCACGCGGCCCCTGCGGGCGGCCCTGGCTGAGGGGATCGGGGACCGGTGCACCGAGGATCACCCGTGGCTGGCCACTGGCATCGTGGATGATCAGGCCGCGCGCTTCGATCACGCGTTGCGGTGACTGGCTGCGATGCAGGTTCCAGGCGGTCCAGCCGGAAACGAGCAACGCGAGTGTGGCGACCACCAGGGTGGTCAGGGTCAGGGCACGAGCCATTGTGTATTCCTTCCTTGGACGTGGCCGACGATAGCGGAATCCGGTCGATCGTGGCCAGTGCGTTGTGTGACGATGTGTATCGTCAATGGAAGTCGCGGCTGTGGCTGCGCAGTCCCTGCAGCAGTTCGTCCAGGCAGTGCATGCGCTGCACGATCACATGCTGCACGCCATCCACGCGTTCCAGTCGGCCATCGATCTGCATCAGCTGGGTGTCTACCAGGATGTGGTGCTGGCGGTCGGCCAGATGTCGCCAGACCACGGCGTTGACCATGCCGGTTTCATCTTCCAGGGTAAGGAAGGTGACGCCGCTGGCGGTCTGCGGGCGCTGGCGCATGCGTACCAGGCCGGCGATGCGCACGCGCCGGCCATGGCCGTGGTTGGCCAGCTGCGCGGCATCCAGGCAGCCGCGGGTTCGCAGCTGCGCGCGCAGGAATGACATCGGATGGCGGCCGAGGGTGGTGCCGGTGCTGCGGTAATCGGCCTGCATGTCTTCCCAGGCGCTGGGCAGGGGCAGGGCCACGCGTGCTTCGGCGGTGGCGCGGGCCTGGTCGAACAACGGCAGGCGGTTCTCCACGCCGGAAATATCCCAGCGTGCACGGTGGCGATGGCCGCTGAGGCCGCGCAGGGCGCCGGCATCGGCAAGCAGGCCCTGCTGGCGGCGATCCAGTGCGGTGCGCTGGCAGAGGTCGCCGACATCGTCGAATGGGCGCCGCGCACGTTCGCGCATGATGGCCTGCGCGGCCGGTTCGCTGCAGCCATCGACCAGGCGCAGGCCGAGGCGGATTGCCGCGGCGCCTTTGCCGAAGTCCAGCGTGCAGTCCCAGTCGCTGTGGCGCACGTCCACCGGCAGTACCGTGATGCCATGCCGGCGCGCATCCTGCAGCAGCTGGTCGGGGCTGTAGAAGCCCAGCGGTTGGCTGTTGATCAGGCTGGCGGCGAACGCGGCCGGATGATGGCACTTCAGCCAGCAGCTGGCATAGGTGAGCAGGGCGAAGCTGGCGGCGTGGCTTTCGGGAAATCCGTAATCGCCGAAACCCTTGATCTGCTCGAACAGGTGCTCGCCGTATTCAAGGCTGAAACCATTTTTCAGCATGCCGGTCAGCAGCTTTTCGCGATGGGGCTCCAGGCCGCCACGACGCTTCCACGCGGCCATCGAGCGGCGCAGGGCATCGGCTTCACCGGCGGTGTAGTTGGCCGCATCCACCGCCAGCTGCATCACCTGTTCCTGGAACAAGGGCACACCGAGCGTGCGGGCAAATACGCGCTCCAACCGGGCGGGATAGAGTGGATTGTCCGGATCGTTCAACGCATCCGGCCCTTGTTCGCGCAGGATCCGCCGACGTTCCAGGTAGGGGTGGACCATGTCGCCCTGGATCGGGCCGGGGCGCACGATTGCTACCTCGATCACCAGGTCATAGAAATTGCGCGGTTGCATGCGTGGCAGCATCGCCATCTGCGCGCGCGACTCGATCTGGAACACGCCGATGGTGTCGGCGGCGCAGATCATGTCGTAGGTCCTGGCATCTTTGGAAGGAATGGCATCCATCCGCCCTGCATGCAGGCCATGCTGCTGCAGCATCGCCAGGCATTTGCGGATGGCGGTGAGCATGCCCAGCGCCAGGCAGTCGACCTTCATCAGGCCGGTGGCGTCCAGGTCGTCCTTGTCCCACTGGATGACGGTGCGGTCGGCCATCGCCGCGTTCTCCACCGGCACCAGCGTCGACAGCGGGTGTTCGGAAATCACGAAGCCACCCGGATGCTGCGACAGGTGGCGCGGGAAATCGATCAGCTCGGCGGTCAATGCCAGCAGCCGTCGCATCAACGGTGTTTCCGGATCGAAGCCGCGCTCGCGCAGGGTTTCCGGCAGTGGGATGTTGCCGCCCCAATGATCCATTGCCGCACCCAGCTCGTTGACCTGGTCCATCGGCAGGCCCAGCGCACGGGCGACATCGCGGATCGCGCTGCGCCCACGGTAGCTGATCGCCACCGCAGTCAACGCGGCACGCTCGCGGCCATAGCGGTTGAACACGTACTGCAGCACTTCCTCGCGGCGCTCGTGCTCGAAGTCGATGTCGATGTCCGGTGGTTCATCACGCTCTGCGGAAATGAAGCGCTCGAACAGCAGGTTGCTGCGCGCCGGGTCGATCTCGGTCACGCCCAGCACGAAACACACCGCCGAATTGGCAGCCGAGCCACGGCCCTGGCAGAGGATGTCCTGGCTGCGGGCAAAGCGCACGATGTCCTGCACGGTGAGGAAATAGGAGGCGTACTGCTTCTGCTTGATCAGCGCCAGTTCGTGCTCGATCTGCTTGCGCTGGGCTGGCTCGATGCCCTTCTTCCAACGCCACGGAATGCCGCGCTCGACCAGCACGCGCAGCCAGCTGTCCGGGTCGTGGCCTTCGGGTACCAGTTCGCGCGGGTAGGTGTATTTCAGCTGGTCCAGGGTGAAGTGGCAGCGTTCGGCGATGCGCAGGGTTTCAGCCAGCAGTTCGGGTGGATACAGCTGGGCCAGTGCGGTGCGTGGGCGCAGATGGCGCTCGCCATTGGCAAACAGCCGCCAGCCGGCCTCGGCCACGCTGCAGCGGTGGCGGATCGCAGTCAGCGTGTCCTGCAGGGCGCGGCGCCGGCGCACGTGCATGTGCACGTCACCACTGGCGACCAGTGGCAGCTGGTGGCGTTCGCCGAAAGCCTGCAACTGCTGCAGCCGGCGCGTGTCGTCGTGTTCGTGATGCAGCTCCACCGCCAGCCACAGGCGCTGCGGAAAACAACGGCGCAGCAGTTCCAGTTCGGTGGCCGCCGGTTGCCGGTCCAGCCACAGGCACAGCAGGCCCTCGGGGAGCTCATGCAGATCCTCGCGCAGGCAGCGGTATTCGCCCTTGGCCGCCCGCCGACGGCAGGTGGTGATCAGCTGGCACAGCCCGGCATAGGCCGCCTGGTCGGTGCACAGCAGGGCCAGTTTCGGCCCGTCCTCGACCTGGAATTCGGCGCCGACGATCAGTGCCACGCCGTGTGTCTTCGCCGCCTGCCAGGCACGCACGATGCCGGCCAACGAGCATTCGTCGGTGATCGCCAGTGCGCGATAGCCCTGTCCGGCAGCGCGTGCGAACAGCTCCTCGGCGATGGAGGCGCCACGCTGGAAACTGAAGGCCGACAGGCAATGCAGCTCGGCGTACCCGGGCAGGTCGGTGTGCATGGGGATCAGCCGAACCAGCCGTGCAGCATCCATGGTGCATGCGGATCATTGCGCGTGCGGAAGGCCCAACCACGCTGGCCCTGCGCGGTTTCCACCACGTAATAGTCGCGGCGCGCATCAGCCTGGTCCCACCAGCCCGATTCGATCCGCTCCGGCCCGGCGACGATACGCAGGCGCGGATCGCGCAGCGGCTGCGGCGTATCCAGCAGCCAGCCGGGGCGCAGCGGCCACCAGGCAGGTGGCTTGGCCGGCGGTTGGGTGCCGCTGGCACGTTCAGGGCGGTGGTCGGCCTGCACGGCCAGTGGCTGCACGGCGTCATCGCCAAGGCGGGCACGCAGGCGCTCGCGCAGCTGCGTCCATGGCATTGCCTGCGCCGGGCGCGTGTCGAACAGATCGCGTGCGGCCGGCACGAACGGCGGCAGCTGCTCGGCCTGCAGGCGCAACGCACGGCTGCCGGCGGGCAGGGCGAAGGCTTCCATGCGGTTGCGCGCGATCTCGAACAGCAGCGCCGCATCACGTTCGGGGGCCAGCAGGCCGATGGTCAGTACGCTGGCCGGCAGCAGGTCGTGTTCGAAATGGAGGTCGAAACGCTGCACGCCGCCATCGCGCGAACACAGGAACGCGGCCAGGTCCAGCAGCAGGCGCCGCAGCGGGAACAGCAGGGCCTGGCTGGATTCGATCTCGTATTCGAATTCGATGCGCGCATCGAACCGGTCCGGCGGCTGGTAATAGCGCAACGGCGCGCTGCCCAGGCCGCGCACGGCATCCAGCTGCTGCAGCACCTCGGGGGCGAAGCGGCGGGCCAGGCTTTCGCGTGGCAGATCGAAGGCCGCGCCCAGCGTGCGCAGGCCGGAGCGTGCCAGTACGGTCACCGCATCAACGGGCAGGCCACTACGTGCCAGTGGCAGCTGCGCCAGTGCGGCGGGCAGTTGCTGCGCATCGATGCCAAGGCCATCGTGCACATTGGCCAGCACGCGCGCGGCATGCGGGTTGGGGGCGGCGACCAGGCGATGGCGGAAGCCCAGTTCGTGCAGGCCGTGGCGCAGGCGTTGTTCGATCGTCAGCCAATCGCCGAACAGGGCACGGCTGGCACCGATCTCCAGCACCAGCGCATGCGGAAAATCGAGGCTGACCAGCGAACTGGTGGCATACAGCCAGCTGGCCAGCAACTGCCGGGTGTGCTGTTCGGCGCTGGGATCGTAGTCGTGCAGCTGCAGGTCCTGCACCAGCACCTGCGCGGCCGACAGCAGCATGCCCGGGCGCAGCCCCGCTGCCCGCGCGGCAGGGCTGACCGCACGCAGCACACGACGCTGCGCCGGCCCCTGCAGCAGCACCAGCGGCCGCTGCGGATCCGGCTGCAGGCGCAGCACGCTGTCCAGCGCCAGCTGCGGCAACAACAGGCAGGCCCAGTGCATGGCGCGGCCTCAGTGGGCGATGGCCAGCGGCAACGGCTGCGCCGGTGGCAGCCCGCCGCGGCACTTCAACACCCGCACCTGGCCGTGGTCGAGCTGCAGGCGCAGGCTGGCCGGGGAGGGGTTGCGGGCGGCGCGGGCCTCGCGGAACACGAAACCCAGGCACTGGCCGCTGTCGGCAGCAACCTGCAGGCGACGCAGGGCGCGATCGTCGGCCTGCTGCGGCCAGCACAGCACGGCGGCGCAGGCAGCAGAGCGCAGGCACTGCTCGGTCGCCCACAGGGCCTGCTTTGGTGTGGCGTGGATGATCTGCAGCTGGGCCAGGTCGAGCCCGGCAGCGGCCCATGCCGGGGCATGCGGGCGGTAGGGCGGGGCGACCAGCACGATCGGCCGTTCGCGCTGGCTCAGTTTCGCCAGCGCCGGCCAGACCAGGGCCAGTTCGCCGACCCCGGGAGCGGCCTGCAGCACTTCGCACAGCCCGCTGGCCGGCCAGCCACCGCCGGGCAGGCGCGCGTCCAGCGCCGGGTGGCCACTGGCCAGATGGTCGCTGGCCTGGCCCTGGCGTGCCGGCCCGCGCCAGACCTGGCGGCCGTCCAGCAGGCGGTCGAGGGCGACGACGGCGCCCATCAGCCGGTCCTCCGAGAGAGGCGCCGGGCTGGCAGGAAGCGACAGGAGTGGGCGGAAACGGCAGGCATGGAACGAGTATCGACAGGCCGGTATCAGGGGCTGAGACCGGACATGCTACTCGGCTTGTGAGTAATATTACTAATGAAATCGGAGGGTGAGGTTTCAGCTTGCTGAAGGAGGTAAGGCATCCACGCATGGCGTGGATCTACTGGAGAATGGGGGCCTGGCCACAGTAGATCCACGCCATGCGTGGATGGGGGAAATGCGGTACCGACCAAGGTCGGCACCGCCGGATCCTGGCCCGGCGCTATCGGGTCACGGGCGGACCGGCAGGGCCACCGGGCGCAGCGGGGCGGCGTCGCCACCGCGGATCTTCAGCGGGCCACCGATGAAGGCGAACTCGTAGACCTTGTCGCGGGCCAGTTCATCCAGCGCCACCAGTTCGATGATCGGCGCGCCCTGCTGCGCCAGCAGGTAGGTGTGCAGCGGCACGTAGTCGTCCGACACTTCAGAAGGGAAGGTCTCGAAGCTGAGGTTGTCGGCGCCGACGATCATCGCGCCGCTGTCCTCGACCAGGAAACGCGCCGCATCCAGGCCCATGCCCGGCGGGTTGGCCATGTAGGCCCTGGGCTGTTCGAACAGGCGCATGCGACCGGTGCGGATCAGCACGATGTCGCCCTGCTGCAACTGCACGTGCTGGCGCGCCAGCGCATCCTTCAGGTCCTGGCGGGTGACGCGGTAGCTGTCCGGCAGCATGTCCATGCCCTTGGCGCCGGCCACGTCGATCAGCACGCCACGGGCGATCAGCGGCGGGAACTTCTCGATGCCGGTGACGTTCCAGCCGCGGTCGCCGAGGTGCTTGTCGGCCTCGAAGCCATTCCAGATCTTTCCATGGATGCCGAAGTGGTTCAGCGCATCGATGTGGGTACCGGTGTGGCTGTACATCGAGAACGCGGTGCCGGTGTAGCTGCGGGTGAGGTTCATCGTCTCGCCCACGCCCATCGGGTCGTCCATCACTGTGCCGCGCGGGGTGTGGGTCATCCAGAACTGGTAGTGCGGGTCGCCGGCATCCTGCCAGCTAGGCATGCCGACGTAGTACTCGGTAGCCAGATCGTAGGCCTTGCCGCCGCTGACCCGCGACAGGATCGCCGCGCGCGAGGCCTCGGTGATCAGGTTGAGGCGGCCGATCTCGTCCTTCGGCCCCCAGGGGCTGGTGCCGACCTGCTGGCCGGAAGGAACGCGTTCGTGTGCGGATACGGGAATGCTGACGGCGGCGCCGGCCAGCAGCAGGGCCAGGGCGGTGCCCAGGGTACGTGGGGTCATGGGAAATCTCCTTGCAGGGTGGGGAAACGGTGCGGCTCAGGCCGCGACCAGCGGCGCCAGGGCCTGGCGCAGTTGCGGCAGCGGCAGGGTCTGCAGGCGCAGGCCGTGGCCGGTGATGACGGTGGGAATGGAGCGGATGCCGAGCGCGGCAGCTTCAGCGCGGTCGGCCTGCACGCGCTGGCGCACCTCATCGCTGCGCATCCGGTCGGCGAAGACGCCACGCCGATGACCCAGGTGTTCGGCGATATCGAGCAGCACTTCGGCATCGCCGATGTTGCGGTGCTGGTGCAGGTGTGCCCACTGCACGGCATCGAACATCGCGCCGTGCGCGTCGTTGCCGCCGAGCATGCCGGCGGCCTGGCAGGCCAGTGCGCCGAGCCATCCGGAGGGATACTCGAAGTCCTGTGCGCGCATGCCTTCGATGTCGATGCGCGCGCTGTCTTCATGCGCGGCGCAGTCGGCCCAGTGGCGCAGGATGATGGCCTTGGCGCGCGGCATCGAGCCGAACACCTCGACCATCTGCGCGCGCGAGTCCTGCAGCACGAAGCTGCGGTGGCGCACCTGGATGCCGAGTTCGGCCGAGACCTGCTGCAGGCGCGGGGCCAGCACGAAGCACCAGCCGCAGACTACGTCATGGAAGAAATCGACCACCGGTGCAGTGGTGGTCAGTAAAGGAGAGGCGATCATCGGCCTGCCGTCCGTGAGAGGGGAGGCGGCAGAGTAGGCAGCGCCGCCGGGCCGAAACAGCACGCGGCGGGCAGCTCAGTTTTCGCTGGCGGTTACGAATCCAGGCCGGCGCAGGTGGGCAGCTCGGCGTGCAGGAAATCGATGAAGGCGCGTACCTTCGGTTGCAGGTGGCGCGCGGTGGGGTAGACCGCGTAGACGAACCGCGGCGGATAGCGATGGTCGGGCAGCACCTGCTGCAGCTCGCCGCTGGCCAGTGCCGGTGCGGCCAGGAACGAGGGCAGCGCACCGATACCGACGCCGGCGACCAGCAGGTCACGCAGCAACAGGCTGTTGTTGGCGGTGACCCGTGTCGGCAGGGTCACCGTGACCTGGCCATCGGGGCCGAGCAGCGGCCAGCTGCGGGGTGAATCGGACAGGCTGTAGCCGAGCACGCTGTGCGCCTGCAGTTCCTCCACCACCTGCGGTGCCGGATGGTGCTGCAGGTAGGACGGCGCCGCGCACAGCACCTGCTGCAGCGACGCCAGGCGGCGTGCGACCAGCCGCGAATCTTCCAGCTCGGCGCGGATGCGCAGGGATACGTCGAAGCCTTCGCCGACCGCATCGAGCAGCCGGTCTTCCATCACCAGGTCGAGCGCAAGCTGCGGATGCTGCTGCAGGAAACGTGGCAGCAGCGGCGACAGCGTGCTCAGCGCGAACGACTGCGGTGCATTGACGCGCAGGCGTCCGCTCACTTCACCGCGCTGCTGGGCGATGCCGCGCTCCAGTGCGTCCAGCTCATCGAGCAGGCGGCAGCATTCGCGGTAATAGGCATGGCCGGTTTCGGTCAGGCTCATGCGGCGGGTGGTCCGCTGCAGCAGCACCACGCCCAGGTGCGTTTCCAGCGTGCGCAGCTGCTTGCTCAGCCCTGCTGGCGACAGGCCCAGGTCTTCGGCGGCGCGGGCCAGGCTGCCGCGTTCGACGATGCGGCGGAAGGCACGCATCAAGGTGAAGGAGTCCATGCCGGTCCCGGCCGCGATGAGGCCGCCATTGTAGATCCACGCCATGCGTGGATGGACGACGCGAGGTGTTGCGCCGTTTGTTCAAGCCGACAGTCTGTACGCCCCGCCAACATGCAGGCCCCTCACTTCCCGGGTTGCCCATGAAGCACTGGATGCTCCGCCTGTATGCCCCGTTGTTCCTGCTGGGTTTTGTTGCTGCCGCCATCGGCTGGGTCGGTCACCATCACGGTGATCCGCTGTGGCTGCTTGCCTTGCTGGCTGTGGCCATCACGGTGTCGTTCGCTGCCGAGCGGATGTGGCCATACGACCCGGCGTTCAACCACGACCATGGCGACCGCCTGCGTGACGTCCTGCATGCGCTGGTCAATGAAAGCCTGAACCTGCTGTCGATCGCCACAGTGCCGCTGCTGGCGGCGATCGTGCCCTGGCACATCTGGCCGATGCAGTGGCCATTCGCGCTGCAGGTGCTGGTGGCGATCATCGCGGCTGACCTTGGCATCACCCTGGCCCACTACGCCAGCCATCGCATCGGCTGGTTGTGGCGGCTGCATGCGGTGCATCACAGCGTAACCCGCATGTACGGTTTCAATGGATTGATGAAACACCCGCTGCACCAGGCCGCCGAAGCAGTGGGTGGCGTATTGCCGCTGCTGTTGCTGGGAATGCCGATGCCGGTGGCCGCAGTGCTGGCGTTTGCCATTGCGATCCAGTTGCTGCTGCAGCATTCCAACGTGGACATGCGCCCGGGTGTGCTGGGCAGGGTGATGGCATGGGCGCCGCTGCATCGTTTCCACCACATCCGCTATGGCACTGCGGGCGACGTCAATTTCGGTTTGTTCCTGACCGTGTGGGACCAACTGCTGGGAACGGCGTTCGATGCGCCGGGCTATCGGCTGGGGCAGCGTGATCTGGGTATCGGCAGCCAGCCGGACTATCCGCAGGCGTATTCCGCACAACTGCTGGCGCCCTTCCGCGAGCTGCCGCATGGCGATGTGCCGGAGCTGCCGGAGGGGCTGCGCAGGCGCGGTTGACCGGTGCGTCAGGCCGCGTGCAGCTGCAGGCCCTGCAGTTGCGCGGCGCCGATGCCGAACATGCGGCGCAGGCTGCGCGAGAGGTGGGGCAGGTCGGCGAAACCGGCGGCATGCGCGCTGTCGGTCAGGCTGTGCCCGCGCAGATGATGCGCCAGTGCGCTGCGCAGCCGTTGCCACAGCACCCAGCCGCGCAGGGTCACGGCCAAGTCGGACTGGAAGCGCCGATGCAGCTGGCTGGTCGACAGATGCGCGGCCTCGGCGATATCGGCGGCCGGCACCGGGCCGGGCAGGTGCTGGGTGATGCGGGCCAGCGCCGCCTGCACGCGACGGTCCAGGGGCTGCGGTCGGCTCAGCCGTGGCAGCCATTCGTGCAGCTGCGCGGCATTGCCTGGCAACGACTGAAGGTGCTGCTGGATCTGATCGAGGTCGGCATGCGCCGGTTCGAGGAACACCGTGCAGCCGTCAGTGGGAGCCGACAGGATCGCGTGTGGCTGGAAGGAGGTCAGCCATAACCGCTGGCCCTGCTGCCGCGCGCCATCGATCTCGATCTGCCAGGGCGCGCCTTCGCTCAGCAGCAGTTGATGGGCGTAGTGCGCATGCGCAGCGCTGTCACCGGCGTGGCCCTGCAGCACGGCAACGTGTGCATCCAGCAGCAGGGTGCCATTCCAGGGCAGAGCGGGGGAGGACATGGTGGGATTGTAGATCCACGCCATGCGTGGATGGCGCAGGTAGAGCAGTAGATCCACGCCATGCGTGGATAGCGGTCATGGTGCCGCACGGCTCCGGGTGCAAGGCATCCACGCATGGCGTGGATCTACTGAGGTGGGGCCGCCACCTCAGCGCCCCTGCGGGTCCGGCCGATGGTGCACGTACTCGACCACGGTGCCGTCGGGATGCACCGCATTGAACGCCGCACCGGTGGGCACTACCTGCAGCGGGAAGATGATCTCGGCGCCAGCGGCCACCAGCTTGTCGTGATACGGGCGAACGTCGTCGACCAGCAACGTGCCCGTGGTCGAAGTGAAGGGCGCCAGCGCCTCGTCGCAGCCTTCGATCAGCAGGAACGCACCGACCATCGCCAGGCGCAGCCCCGCCTCGGGAAACGGAAAGCCGGCATCGGCGACCACACCCTGCAGCTGCTCGTAGAAGGCCACGCTGCGTTCCAGCTCCTCTGGGGCGACGAATACCCGGATCAGCACGCGCGGGCTGCGCTGGCTGGATGTGTCACAGCGGTCGCGCCAGAGATGGTCGAAGTCGCGATGTACGGTCATGGGCTCGATTCGTCGCCGGGGAGATCCATTATCGGCAGCGTCGTGCAGCCCGTTGATGACCGCCGGTGATGGGCTGATAACCATAGCGCAGGTGGCGCCTGTGACTTAGGTCCTGTTGACAGCGATGAACGCCCTCGCACACTCTTCACATGATGGGTCGCCCTGCGCGGCCCGGACAGGCAGGTTGTCACGCACGGGAGGAGGGTCCCGCGCGCAGACCGGCCCGTCCTCTGGCCTGCAAGGCGTTGCCCGGCAACGCATACGCGGCATGACGCTGCACCCTTCGGCGGCACTTTCCCTGGACCGATTGCCTTGGCAACGGAATTACGCCCGCCGATGAAAACGTTTACAAAGCCGCTCGCCCTGTCCCTGGCCCTGTCTGCCGTACTGGCCACCCCGGCCTGGGCCGACTCCGCCGCCTTCACCGTGCTGACCCTGGAGCAGGCGCCGACAGCGGACGCGATGCCGGCCCTGGCTGCCCAGTTGAAGACCCTGCAGGTGGACGCGGTCAGCGTTCGCCAGGTACAGCGCGGCATCGGCCAGGTCGACCCGCTGCAGCTGCTGGCCGATGGCCTGGGCTACCAGTACCGCTTCATCGCCGCCGGCAAGGACGATGGCCAGACCCAGCAGGGCCAGGCCGTGTTGACCAGGCTGCCGATCGCCGCCGAATCCGGCCCGGACCAGCCGGGCCTGAACTATCTGCGTCTGGATGACGGCCGCCATGCGGTGGCGGTCTATACCGACGCTGGCGCTGGAGCCACGCAGTTGCCGGCGTTGGTGTCGCGTTCGCGGCTCGGCGCGCCGGCGGTGCTGCTCGGTGCGGTGGCCGGTGAATCGGCCAAGGCCGCCGGCTTCGACCCGGCACGCGTGGCCCTGGAAGCCGATGCCAGCTATTTCAGCGATGGTTTCCAGGCTGCCAGCAGTGCGCCGTTCAAGGTGGAAGGCAGCACGCTGCGCGCGACCCTGTTGACGCTGGCTTATGCCGCCGACAAGGGCGGCGAGCAGCCGTGGATGGACACCACGCTCACCGCTGATGCGCGCGCTGCGCTGCTGCTGAAGGCGATGACCGAGGACGAGAAGTTCCAGATGCTGCACAGCTACTTCGGGCTGGGCAAGGATGGCGGCAAGCTGCCGGAAGGCGCGGTGGGCTCGGCCGGTTTCGTGCCGGGCGTGGCGCGCTTGGGCATTCCGTCGCAGCAATCGGCCGACGCCGGCGTGGGCGTGACCAATCCGGGGGGGATCCGCCCGGGTGATTTCGCCACGGCGATGCCGTCGGGCCCGTCCACGGCGTCCACCTGGAACCGTGGTGTTGCCTTTGCCGGTGGCGCAACGATGGGTCGCGAAGCCTGGCAGCAGCGCTTCAACATCCTGCTGTCCGGCAGCGTCAACCTGCAGCGTGACCCGCGCAACGGCCGCAACTTCGAATACGCCGGTGAAGACCCGCTGCTGGCCGGTTCGATGGTCGGTGCGCTGATCCAGGGCGTGCAGAGCCAGCACGTGATCTCCTCGATGAAGCACTTCGCGCTGAACGACATGGAGACCCGCCGCAACTTCCACGACGTGCGCATCGGCGAGCAGGCCATGCACGAATCGGACCTGCTGGCGTTCGAGATCGCGCTGGAAGCCGGTCGTCCGGGCGTGGCGATGTGTTCCTACAACAAGATCAATGGCACCTACGGCTGCGAGAACGGCTACCTGATGAACCAGGTGCTGAAGCAGGAGTGGAAATTCCCCGGTTTCGTGATGTCCGACTGGGGCGGCGTGCACAGCGGTTCGAAGGCGGCGCTGGCCGGCCTGGACCAGCAGTCGGCCGGTGAAGTGTTCGATGCGGCAGTGTTCTTCGATGAGCCGCTGCGTCTGGCCGTGCACGGCGGCGTAGTGCCGCAGGTGCGCCTGAACGACATGGTGGCGCGCATCCTGCGCACGATGTTCCTGCACGGCAACTTCGACAACCCGCCGCAGCACCAGAAGGTCGACGCCGAGGCCGGTTTCGCCGTGGCCCAGCGCACGGTGGAAGAAGGCAGCGTGCTGCTGCGCAATGAAGGCAGCCTGCTGCCGCTGGCCGACAGCGCCAAGCGCATCGTCATCATCGGTGGCCATGCCGACAAGGGCGTGATCGGTGGCGGTGGTTCGTCGATGGTGGGCGTTACTGCCAAGGGCACCAATGCGGTGCCGGGCGTGCTGCCGACCACCTGGCCGGGCCCGGTGATCTTCCACCCGTCCTCGCCGTTGGAATCGCTGCGTGCCGCGCGTCCGGATGCCACCATCACCTATGTGGACGGCACCAATGCTGCCGCTGCGGCCAAGGCTGCCGCACAGGCGGATGTGGCCATCGTGTTTGCTACCCAGTGGGCCGCCGAATCGGTGGACCTGCCGGACATGCAGTTGCCGGACAACCAGGATGCGCTGATTTCAGCGGTGGCCAAGGCCAACCCGAAGACCGTGCTGGTGCTGGAGACCAATGGCCCGGTGCGCACGCCGTGGCTGGCACAGGTGCCGGCGGTGCTGCAGGCCTGGTACCCGGGCATCCGCGGCGGTGAAGGCATTGCCGCACTGCTGACCGGCCAGGCCAATCCGTCCGGCCGCCTGCCGGTGACCTGGGTGGTGGACGAATCGCAGCTGCCGCGCCCGCACATCGATGGCCTCGGTTTCAAGCCGGCCAAGCCGTTCGGCGATGTGTTCGATTTCGATATCGAAGGCGCCAACGTCGGCTACAAGTGGATGGCGGCCAAGGGCCTGACCCCGACCTTCGCGTTCGGCCACGGCCTGTCCTACACCTCGTTCGCCTATGAAAACCTGAAGGTGAGCGTGGAAGGCTCGCGTCTGGTCGCCAGCGTCGACATCCGCAATACCGGCAAGCGCGCTGGCGCCGACGTCGCCCAGCTGTACCTGAAGCTGCCCGCCGGCAGCACCACGCCGATCCGCTTGATCGGCTACGACAAGGTCGAACTGCAGCCGGGCGAGCAGCGCCGCATCCGCATCGAAGCCGAGCCGAAGACCCTGGCCCATTACGATGCACAGGCCCGCCAGTGGAAGATCGATGGCGGCACCTACCAGGTGCAGCTGTCGCGCAATGCTGCCGAGCCGTTGCAGACGGTGGACGTGCAGCTGGTGGAGCAGGTGCTGCGCTGATACGGCGGGTTGTTGATGCTTGAAGACACGGCCCCGCAAGGGGCCGTGAAAAAAGGGGACGGAGGGGATTAAGTCGTTTATGCCACAAACGACTTAATCCCCTCCGTCCCCTTTTCATGTTCCAAACCACACGCGCAGGAAATCGATCAGCTGCCGCACCTTCGGCGATGGCTGCGTGCTGTGCGGGTATACCGCGTACACGCTCTGCTGCGGAAAGCGGTGCTGGCGCAGAACGGGCCGCAGGCGGTCGTGGGCGAGATCGTCTTCGATCAGCCAGCGTGGCAGCACGGTGACGCCTGCACCGGCAAGGGCAAACGCACGCAGGCTGCTGGCCCCATCCACGCGTACCACTGCGTTGCCCGGGTTGGTGGCGAACAGGGCATCGCTGCCATCCGGTGCGACCACCGGCACATCGGCCAGGCGCGGATAGCCGAGGCGGGGCAGGGTGCTCAACTGTGCCGGATCGTCCGCCGCTTCAGCGGACCCCAGGCGGGCCAGCAATGCCGGCGCGGCGACTGCGCACAACGGATGCCGCTCCAGCTCGCTGGCATGCAGTCCCGAGTCCGGCAGGCGGCCAAGGCGGATCGCCAGGTCGAAGCGTTCGGGAATCAGGTCGGCCGGTGCGGGCGACGTCGACAGATGCAGCACCAGCGCTGGATGCTGCGTGCGGAAGGCTTCCAGTGCCGGAATCAGCCGCAGCTGCGCGTACTCCGGGGTGGTGGTCAGGCGCAGCATGCCCTGCAGCTGATGCTGGTCGCGGCGTGCGGCATCGATCGCGGCCTGCGCGGCATCCAGTGCCTGCACGCAGTGCTGCAGGAACTGTTCGCCGGCCTCGGTCAGCGCCAGGTGGCGGGTACTGCGCAAAAGCAGGGTCACCCCCAGCTCCTGCTCCAGCCGCTTCAGGTTGAAGCTGACAACGGCACGGCTCAGGCCCAGGCGCTCGGCGGCGGCAGTCAGGCTGCCGGCCTCGACCACGGCGCGGAAGATATCGAAGCGATCGAGGCTGACCATGGTGGCTTATTGTCAAAGCAGATTTGACAGTGTTGCAGCTGTCGTCGTGTTTTTCCAACAACGCCGGTCCGCCATGCTGGCGCCTTCGCTGCTGGAGCCTGCTGATGCCTTCCCCGCGCCTGCGCCATGAGGCGATCTTCCTGCTGGTGTTCGCCCTGGACCTGGTCAACATGTTCATCGCCACGGTGGCCTATCCGGCGCTGGCGGCCGAGCTGCATGCGGACGTCGGTACCCTGGCCTGGGTGGGCACCGCCTACATGCTGGGCCTGAGCGTGGTGATTCCGCTGGCACCGTGGCTGGCCGCGCGCTGCGGTGAGCGTCGCCTGCTGCTGGTTGCCTTGTTGCTGTTCGCGGTGGCCGCGGGCCTGGCCGGCGCCGCACCGTCCATTGGCTGGCTGCTGGGCTGGCGGTTGCTGCAGGGGCTGGCCGGTGGCCTGCTGATTCCGGTGGCGCAGGCGGCGGCGTACCGGCAGTGCACGCCTGAACAACGCGGTGCGCTGACCCGGCGCATCCTGCTGGTGGCGTTGCTGGTGCCGGCACTGGCACCGGCCCTTGGCGGCCTGCTGGTGCAGTGGCTGTCCTGGCGCGGCGTGCTGTGGGCCAGCCTGCCGCTGGCGGTGCTGGCGATCGCCCTGGTGCTGGCGTGGATGCCGGCTGATGGCCGGCGCAGTGCGCCGCGCCTGCAAGGCTATGCGTTGACCACCGCGATGTCTGCGCTGGGCGCGTTGCTGCTGGCGCTGACCTGGCTGGGTGAGCCCGGCCATCGCTTCGCCGGTGCAGGGTTGCTGCTGCTGGCGACAGTGCTGGCTGTCGCTCATCTACGCCATGCGCGCCGGCAGCCGCAGCCGCTGCTGCGCTGGTCGCTGCTGTCCCATCGAGGCCTGCGCATGGCGATGCTGGTCTATCTGGCGGTGCCGGGTGTGTTCATCGGTAGCCAGCTGGCCAGCACCCTGCAGTTGAACCACGCCGGTTACAGCGCTGCGCAGATCGGCGCCCTGATGCTGCCGTGGGCGCTGGCCTCGGCACTGGCGATCACCGGCAGCCGGCGATTGCTGGCGCGCGTCGGGCCGGGCACGGTACTGCGGCTGGGCATGGTCCTGCAGGCCAGCGGTCTGCTGCTGATGGCGCTGCAATCACAGCCACCGTTCGTGCTGGCCGCCATGCTGTTCGCCTTGATGGGTGCGGGTGGCAGCCTGTGCAGCAGCACCGCGCAGACGCTGGCGTTCCATGGTGTGGACGCCGAGGCGCTGGGCGATGCCAGTGCGCTGTGGAACCTCAACCGCCAGCTCAGCTTCTGCCTGGGTACCGCCGCCATCGCCCTGCTGCTGGCCTTGGCCATGCAGTGGTGGCCGGCGCATGCCACCGGCATGGCGCTGGGACTGGCCGCCGTACTCACCCTGTTGCCGCTGGCGCTGCTGCACCGCGCGCAGCTGCATTCCCTTTCCACGACGGAGACCGCTTGATGGACATGACCGCCGAACACGAAATCCACCTTCTGCACGACAAGCTGCAGGCCTGGTTCCGCGCGGGGATCGCGGCCGATGCACTGGACGATCTGATGGCGCATTTCTGCGCGGACTTCAGCATGGTCGGCATTGCCGGACGCAGGTTGGACCGGAGTGCAGTGCAGGCGCTGTTCGCGGGTGGCCACGGTGCGCGACCTGGGCTGCAGATCGCCGTCGAGGCTGTGCAGGCGGTCGACGCCCCGTCGCCGCTGGCAGTGCTGCGCTATCGCGAGGGGCATGCCGTAGGCGCGGGCGAACCCACATGGCGGGAATCGCTGGCGGTGCTGCGGCAGGAAGACGGGCGCTGGCGCTGGCTGGCGTTGCATGAAGTGCCGGTGACGTGATGGATCCGCCGGGCATGGCCAGGCGCTATCGTGGTTGTCCGCGAACGGGTAGCGCCGGGCAATGCCCGGCGAGCGCAGCGGCAGCGGCCCGCACATGTGCCATCAGTCCTGCCTGTAAACGCCGCAGAATGCAAAGCAGGCACGCGCTTTGCCGCGTGCTACGGGAGTAGGCTGGGGTCTTTCCTGCCGGGAGGTGATGTCCATGCGTGTGCGTGCCGTTGCTGTTGCCGTAGCCCTGAGCCTGTCCAGCACCGTGCTGGCCGCCGACACGCCGCCGATGACCCCGGACATCAGCGGAAAACCCTTCGTCGCTCCCGATGTGGGCCGCGACTACGACAAGCGCGTGGTGATGGTGCCGATGCGCGATGGCACCAGGCTGTATACGGTGATCGTGGTGCCCAAGGGTGCCCACAACGCGCCGATCCTGTTGACCCGCACACCGTACGACGCCGCCGGCCGCGCCAGCCGCAGCGATTCTCCGCGCATGCGCGATCTGCTGCCGCAGGGCGATGAAGTGTTCGTCGATGGCGGCTACATCCGCGTGTTCCAGGATATCCGTGGCAAGTTCGGTTCCGAGGGCGATTACGTGATGACCCGGCCGCTGCGCGGGCCGCTGAACGGTACCAAGGTCGATCATTCCACCGATGCGTGGGACACCATCGATTGGCTGGTCAAGCATGTGCCGGAAACCAATGGCAAGGTCGGCATGCTCGGCTCGTCGTATGAAGGCTTTACCGTGGTGATGGCGCTGACCGATCCGCACCCGGCACTGAAGGTGGCAGCGCCACAGAGCCCGATGGTCGATGGCTGGATGGGCGACGACTGGCTCAACTACGGCGCCTTCCGTCAGGTCAATTTCAACTACTTCGCGATGCAGACCGAGAAGCGGGGCAAGGGCACGCCGCTGCCGTCGCTGGGCTACGACGATTACAGCACCTTCCTGCGCATCGGCTCGGCCGGCGACTACGCGCGTTTCACCGGTGTGGACCAGCTGACCTGGTGGAAGAAGCTGGTGCAGCACCCTGCATACGATGCGTTCTGGCAGGGCCAGGCGCTGGACGCGGTGATGGCGAAGACGCCGCTGAAGGTGCCGACCATGTGGCTGCAGGGCCTGTGGGACCAGGAAGACATGTGGGGTGCCAACCATGCCTACCAGGCGATGGAAGGGCGCGATACCGGCAACACCCACAACTACCTGGTGATGGGACCGTGGCGGCACAGCCAGGTGAACTATGACGGCAGCCAGTTGGGGGCGCTGAAGTTCGACGGCGATACCGCGCTGCAGTTCCGCCGCGACGTGCTCAAGCCGTTCTTCGACCAGTACCTGGTGGACGGCGCGCCGAAGGCCGATACGCCACCGGTGCTGGTCTACAACACCGGTGAAAACCACTGGGACCGCCTGCAGGGCTGGCCGCGCAGCTGCGAGAAGGCGTGCGCGGCAAACAGCAAGCCGCTGTACCTGCGTGCCGGTGGCAAGCTGGCGTTCCAGGCACCGGCGACGGGCGAGGGCGACTTCGAAGAATACGTGTCCGATCCGGCCAAGCCGGTGCCGTTCGTACCGCGGCCGGTGCGCTTCGGCGACCGCGACATGTGGACCACCTGGATGGTCAAGGACCAGCGCTTTGTCGATGGCCGGCCTGACGTGCTGACCTTCATCACCGAGCCGTTGACCGCGCCGCTGCGCATCGGTGGCGCGCCGGTGGTGAACCTGCAGGCGTCCACCAGTGGCACCGACAGCGACTGGGTGGTGAAGCTGATCGACGTCTATCCCGACCAGGAGGCATCGACGCCGGAAATGGGCGGCTATGAGCTGCCGGTGTCACTGGCGATCTTCCGTGGCCGTTACCGCGAGAGCTTCAGCGATCCCAAGGCGCTGGCGGCCAACCAGGTGCTGCCGTACCGCTTCGACCTGCCCAATGCCAACCACACCTTCCAGAAGGGCCATCGGGTGATGGTGCAGGTGCAGTCCAGCCTGTTCCCGCTGTACGACCGCAACCCGCAGACCTACGTGCCCAACATCTACCTGGCCAAGCCGGGTGATTACCGGAAGGCCACGCAGCGGGTGTGGCACAGCGCCGCGCAGGCCAGCTACATCGAGCTGCCGGTGTATTGAGGCGGAGGGGGTGACGCCGGGCATGGCCCGGCGCTACCCGGGGCGGCGCACGATGTTGGTAGCGCCGGGCCATGCCCGGCGTCTGCGATGACGCGAAAGCGTGTCGACCAAGGTCGACACCTACCAGAGCAGATGGGCGTCAGCCGAACTTCGAAGGGCCAGTGCGCCAGCGGCGGGTGTGGTAGTGCCGGCCGCTGGCCGGCGTCTGCGATGACGCGAAAGCGTGTCGACCAAGGTCGACACCTACCAGAGCAGATGGCTTCAGCCGACCTTCGACGGCCCGGTGCGCCAGCGGCTGGGCACCAGCCCGAAGCGCTTGCGGAATGCCGCGGCGAAGTTGCTGGGATGCCGATAGCCGGTTTCCGCAGCGGCCCGCTCCACGCTCCAGCCAGATTCGCGAAGGCCCTGCTCGGCATGACGCATACGCTGTTCGTGCAGGTAGTCGAATACCGAGCAGCCATATTCCTGGACGAAGTGCCGGCGCAGCGCGCTGGGGCTCATGCAGGCCAACTGGGCCAGCTCGACCAGGCTGTGCGCATGGCTGGGGTCATCGTGCAGGAAAGCCCGCACGCGCTCGAGCCGGCTGCGCTGGCCGCTGCGCAGCATGCGCGCGCCTTCAACGTGCAGATCATCGGCCTGCAGGCCCACCGTCAGCAGCTGCAGCGCCACGCCTTCGCGCCAGAGTGCATCCAGATCGTCCTGCCAAGGGCTGTCGAACAACTGCGCGAGGGTCGGCAGCATCGCGTGCGGGATGGCCCAATGGCGGCATTCCAGCGACGCGCGCAGCGCCTGTTGCAGTTGCGGTTGCTGGAACACGTCCGGATCCAGGTCGGCGGGCACCAACAGGCTGATGCCACGCAGGCGCGTATTGCCCGGATGGACGCCGACCATCGCCACATGGTCGCGGTGGCTGGTAGTCACTGCGGTGCCTGCGCGCAGGCTGAAATCACTGCGGTTGGGAACCTGCACGTCGACCTGGCCCTGCAGCATCACGCGGATGACCAGGCCGGGCCTTTCATGCGCTGTGGCGGTATAGGCGATGCGGTTGTGCACATCCGATGCGAGCAGGCTCATTCCCCCGCGCAGGGTCTGTTCGTGCAGGTCGCCATGGCCGGCCCACTGTTCTTCGCGCAGGTGGCTTGGATCGGCACGGTAGTCATAGCCGTGTCGCTGGCCAAAACGGCGGTAATCGGCAAACGTGAAATATCGGGACATCGCTCGGCGCTCAACAATAAAAGACGGGTGCCGGCGACGATGTGCCCGCACGTTCCATCGTGCACCTGCAGCGCGGATCGGTCCTGCGCTTTCAGAGGTAGAAATAGATCCCTGTCATTTTCTCCAATGCCAGCCCGAATGCGATATCCAGCGGGTCAATCGATTGGCATTTACGGCCAAGTTGAAGGTCGCGCAGCAATGCGCGTGCGTACTGCAACTGCTCGGTGCGGGTGATCGATTCGTCTTCGTAGCGGTCAAAGAGCAGACCGAAACGGGTATTGAGGGTGGTGAGGAAGCCGCTGTCGAACAGAAGATCGACCGTGGAATCGCTGAGCATCACCTCGTACAGGTCGCCAGGCAGGCAGGAATCGGTGTCCAGGCGCCGTTCGGCATCGGCAGTAAGCGGAACGCAGGCTGTACGCGTGGGAGATTGTTGGCCGGGCATGCGCGCAAGTATCCCCCATGCAGCGCTTTCGTCACGAAGAAAGGCGTAGTGTCTATGAGGTCGGACGTTTCTGTCCGCATCGATTCCCCCACATGGAGACCACAGATGATTGATTACCAGCTCAACGGAAAAACCGCGATCGTGACCGGTGGTGTTTCCGGTATCGGCCTGGCGGTAGCAGAAACGCTCGCTGCATCCGGTGCGCGTATTTCGGTGTGGGACCTGAAGCAGGAAGCGGTGGATGCAACAGTAGCCGTGCTGCGCAGCCAGGGCGCTGAGGCCATCGGAATCGCGCTGGATGTGACCGACGAAGCGGCGGTGGAAGCGGCGGTGCAGCGCACGGTGAAGGAACTGGGCGGCGTGCACATCGCGGTGAACAATGCGGGCATCGGCGGGCCAGCGGCAAGCAGTGGCGACTACCCGATCGATGGCTGGAAACGCGTGGTGGATGTGAACCTGACCAGCGTGTTCCTGTGCCAGCGGGCGCAGATCCAGGCGATGCGTGCGGTGGGCAGCGGCGGCAGCATCATCAACATGGCCTCCATCCTGGGCCAGGTGGGTTATGCCGGCTCGACCGCCTATGCGGCGGCCAAGCACGGCGTGGTCGGCCTGACCCAGACGGCTGCATGGGAGCACGCCGCCGATGGTATCCGCATCAATGCGGTGGGCCCGGGCTTCATCAACACGCCATTGCTTGAAAAGATGGACGCCAAGGTGCGTGCAACGCTGGAAGGGCGGCATGCGCTCAAGCGCTTGGGAACGCCGCAGGAAGTGGCCGCGCTGGTGGCCTGGCTGGCCAGCGACGATGCCTCGTTCGCGACGGGTGCCTACTACGCCATCGATGGTGGCTATCTGGCGCAGTAACCGTGTGCAACAGGGGTACGCATGGCGGTCATCACCAGATCCATGCCATGCGTGGATGAATCCGTGCGGTGAAGAGGGTGTGCCATCGCCTTCACCCCCATCCCACGGCCGCCGCGCAACGCTCCGGGAAACTACCGGAGCCCCCCCTATGGAACTCACCCAGGACATGTCCATTCTGCTGCGCGTGGCCGCCGCCATGGTCTTTGGCGGCGTGCTGGGCGTCGAGCGCGAGATGGGCAAGCACGCTGCCGGCCTGCGCACGCACATGCTGATTGCCGGTGCCGCTGCGCTGATCGTCGGCCTCGGTGACTCGGTGGCCGAACACTTCCAGCAGGAGCGCTACCGCGATCTGCTGCAGGTCGACCCGGTGCGCTTGATCGAAGCGGTGGTGGCCTGCGTCGGTTTCGTCGCCGCCGGCACCATCCTGCGTGGAAACCGCGAGGACCAGGTCAGCGGGCTCACCACGGCCAGCTCTTTGATCATGGCGGCGGCCATCGGTATTGCCGTGGGCATCGGCAAGTACGTGATCGCACTCGGCGTCAGCGTGCTGTGCGTGCTGGTGCTCGCACTGATCCGACGGGTTGAGAAGAAGCTGTAAGCCGGTAAATGGTAAGACCAATAATTTCGTATAGCCCTATGGTCTAATAGGCTCTTCGCAGGATTGGCGGTTCAATTCGCGCCTGTGGTCCGATCATCGGTCAAAGTGGTACGACCAATAATGACGGACACGACGCCCCCACGCGGTGGGGAACCTCCTGTTCCTGTCGAGAGCCCTCATGCAGCCCTGGCAACACGTGTACGACCCCGCTGGCAACCTGTGGTTGTCGAGCCTGATCGCGCTGCTGCCGATCGCCTTCTTCTTCGTTGCCCTGGCAGTGCTGCGCATGAAGGGCTGGATCGCCGGCACCATCACCGTGGCCATCGCGCTTGGCGTGGCCCTGCTGTTCTATCGCATGCCGGTGGCGCAGGCGCTGGGGGCGGCGGGCTTCGGCTTCGTCTATGGCCTGTGGCCGATTGCCTGGATCATCATCGGCGCGGTGTTCCTGTACAAGGTCTCGGTCAAGACCGGCCAGTTCGACATCATCCGCGCCTCGATCCTGTCGGTCACTGAGGACCAGCGGCTGCAGATGCTGATGGTCGGCTTCGCCTTCGGTGCCTTCCTGGAGGGTGCGGCCGGGTTCGGTGCGCCGGTGGCGATTACCGCTGCGCTGCTGGTCGGGCTGGGCTTCAAGCCGCTGTATGCGGCCGGCCTGTGCCTGATCGTCAACACCGCGCCGGTGGCGTTCGGTGCGATGGGCATTCCGATCATCGTGGCAGGGCAGGTTACCGGCCTGGATGCCTTCGAGATCGGCCAGATGGCGGGTCGCCAGCTGCCGTTCCTGACCATCATCGTGCTGTTCTGGATCATGGCGATCATGGATGGCTGGCGCGGCATCAAGGAAACCTGGCCGGCGGTGCTGGTGGCCGGCGGTTCGTTCGCCATTGCCCAGTACCTGACCTCCAACTTCATCGGCCCGGAACTGCCGGACATCACCGCTTCGCTGGCGTCGCTGGTCTGCCTGACCCTGTTCCTGCGCCGCTGGAAGCCGGTGCGGATCTTCCGCTTCGATACCGAAACCAGCGCCGAGGCGGCCGCACAGGCACTGGAAGCGCCGCGCCATAGCGTCGGCCAGATTGCCAAGGCATGGTCGCCGTTCCTGATCCTCACCGCGATGGTCACTGTGTGGAGCATCAAGCCGTTCAAGTCGCTGTTCGCAGCCGGTGGCCCGCTTGAAGGCTGGGCGCTGAAGATCCCGGTGCCGGGCCTGGACCAGATGGTGCAGAAGATGCCGCCGATCGTCGATGCGCCACTGAGCTATGAGGCGGTGTACAAGTTCGACTGGTTCTCGGCCACCGGTACCTCGATCATCCTCGCCGCGGTGATCGCGATCATCGCCCTGCGCATGCCGGCACGGTCGGCGCTGCAGACCTTCGGTGAAACCGTGCGCGAGCTGCGCATGCCGATCTTCTCGATCGGCATGGTGCTGGCGTTCGCCTTCATCGCCAACTATTCGGGCCTGTCGGCCACGCTGGCGCTGGCACTGGCGCACACCGGCAAGGCGTTCCCGTTCTTCTCGCCGTTCCTGGGCTGGCTGGGCGTGTTCCTGACCGGCTCGGATACCTCGTCCAATGCGCTGTTCTCGGCGCTGCAGGCCACCACCGCGCAGCAGATCGGCGTTTCCGACGTGCTGCTGGTAGCGGCCAACACCACCGGCGGCGTCACCGGCAAGATGATCTCGCCGCAGTCCATTGCCATCGCCTGCGCAGCGGTGGGCCTGGCCGGCAAGGAATCGGATCTGTTCCGCTTCACCGTCAAGCACAGCCTGATTTTCACCACGATGGTCGGCCTGATCACCCTGGCCCAGGCCTACTGGCTGACCTGGATGATTCCCTGAGCATGCAGCGCAGGCCGACCAACAGCGGCGTGCTTCGGGCCACAATGGCGCCATGAGCACACAACGGGTTTCGGACAAGGTGGCCGCGCAGCTGCGTGCGCTGGTGCAGGAACAGCAGCTGCAGCCGGGCGACAGGCTGCCGGCCGAGCGCACGTTGGCGGTGCAGCTGGGGGTCTCGCGCACCGCGCTGCGCGAGGCCATCGCACAGTTGGCCAGCCACGGTCTGCTGACCGCGCGCGTGGGTGGTGGCACCTATGTGAGCGAGCCCGCCGCACGGGCACGGCAGGCACTGGATGAACCCTTGGTGCCATACCTGCCGCTGTTCCAGGGCGACCCGGAATACCGCTTCGACGTGCTGGAAATCCGCCACGCGCTGGAAGGCGCCACGGCCTGGCACGCGGCGCTGCGCGCCACCGACGAGGACCGTGCGCGCATCGCCCAGGCGTTCCAGACCATGATGGACGCGCATGGCAAGGACGACCCCACTGGCGAAGCCGAGGCCGACGCGGCCTTCCACCTGTCCATCGCCGAGGCGTCGCACAACCTGGTGCTGCTGCAGGTGATGCGTGGTCTGTTCGAACTGCTGCAGACCAACATCTCGCAGAGCCGGGAAAAGCTGTACACCTCGGCCAGGACCTTCTCGCCGCTGTCCGACCAGCACCGCGAAATGATGGATGCGGTGCTGGCCGGCGATCCCGAACGTGCGCGCGCCGCCGCGCATGCCCATCTTGAGTTCGTGCACACCACGCTGCGCACGCTCGACGACAACGAAGCCCGGCGTACGCGGGCCTCGCGCCTGCCTTCCCCACACGGTTGACCCCATGATCATTTCCGCCTCCACCGATTACCGTGCAGCAGCCGAACGTCGGTTGCCGCCGTTCCTGTTCCACTACATCGATGGTGGCGCGTATGCCGAGCACACGCTGAAGCGCAACGTGTCCGACCTGTCCGACATCGCGTTGCGCCAGCGCATCCTGCGCAACATGTCCGACCTGAGCCTGGAAACCGAGCTGTTCGGCGAGAAGCTGGCGATGCCGGTGGCGCTTGCCCCGGTCGGCCTGACCGGCATGTATGCCCGCCGTGGCGAAGTGCAGGCGGCGCGCGCAGCCGACAGCCGCGGCATTCCGTTCACGTTGTCCACGGTGTCGGTGTGCCCGATCGAAGAAGTCGCACCGGCAATCCAGCGCCCGATGTGGTTCCAGCTGTACGTGCTGCGCGATCGCGGTTTCATGCGCAATGCGCTGGAGCGCGCGCAGGCGGCGGGTGTGACCACCCTGGTGTTCACCGTCGACATGCCGGTGCCGGGCGCGCGCTATCGTGACGCACACTCGGGCATGAGTGGTCCGAATGCTGCAATGCGCCGGATCGGCCAGGCCATCACCCATCCGCGCTGGGCGTGGGACGTGGGCCTGCGCGGACGCCCGCATGATCTCGGCAACATTTCCACCTACCGTGGCAACCCAACGGGCCTGGAGGACTACATCGGCTGGCTGGGCAGCAACTTCGATCCGTCCATTTCGTGGAAGGACCTGGAGTGGATCCGCGAGTTCTGGAAGGGCCCGATGGTGATCAAGGGCATCCTCGACCCGGACGATGCGCGTGACGCGGTCGCCTTCGGCGCCGATGGCATCGTGGTCTCCAACCATGGCGGCCGCCAGCTGGATGGTGTGCTGTCCACTGCGCGCGCCTTGCCTGCCATCGCCGACGCGGTGCAGGGCGACCTGAAGATCCTCGCCGATTCGGGTATCCGCACCGGCCTGGACGTGGTGCGCATGCTGGCGCTGGGCGCCGATACCGTGCTGCTGGGGCGCGCCTTCGTCTACGCGCTTGCCGCACAGGGCGAGGCCGGCGTGGCCAATCTGCTGGACCTGATCGCCAAGGAAATGCGCGTGGCGATGACACTGACCGGTGCACACCGCATCGCCGATATCGGCCGTGATTCGCTGGTGCGCCTGCCATGAGTGATCGCAACACGGTGCTGGCGCAGTTGCGTGCCGCGGTGGGGGACCGCCACGTACTGACCGGCGACAAGGCCACCCGCCGCTTCCGTCGCGGCTATCGCTTCGGCGACGGCCCGGTGCTGGCGGTGGTGCGTCCGGGCTCGCTGCTGCAGCTGTGGCAGGTGCTGCAGGCGGCGGTGCAGGGCGGCGCGGCGATCATCCTGCAGGCGGCCAATACCGGCCTGACCGGCGGTTCCACCCCCGATGGTGACGATTACGGCCGGCCGATCGTGCTGGTCAGCACTCTGCGCCTGGCCGGCATCCAGCTGTTGAACGAGGGGCGGCAGGTACTGTGCCTTCCCGGCGCGACGCTGGACCGGCTGGAGCAGACGCTGGCACCGCTGGGTCGCGAGCCGCACTCGGTGATCGGCTCGTCGTGCATCGGCGCCTCGGTGCTGGGTGGCATCTGCAACAACTCCGGTGGCGCACTGGTGCGCCGTGGCCCTGCCTATACCGAGATGGCGCTGTATGCCCAGGTTGACGCGCGGGGCGAACTGCAGCTGGTCAACCATCTGGGCATCGCGTTGGGCGATACGCCCGAGCAGATCCTGCAACGCCTGCAGGACGGCGACTACAGCACTGCAGATGTCAGCAACGGTAATGGCCGTGCCGCGTCCGATCCGCGTTACGCCGAGGAAGTACGCAAGGTGGATGCGGATACTCCGGCACGCTTCAATGCTGACCCCAGCCGCCATTTCGAGGCGACCGGATCTGCCGGCAAGCTGGCGGTGTTCGCCGTGCGCCTGGATACGTTCGAGAAGGAGGCCGCCGAGGTCTTCTATATCGGCAGCAACCGCACCGACAGCCTGACCGCGATCCGCCGCCAGCTGCTGACCGGCTTCGAGCGCCTGCCCATCGCCGGCGAGTACATCCACCGCGATGCCTATGACATCGGTGAGCGTTACGGCAAGGACAGTTTCCTGCTGATCGACAAGCTCGGCACCGCGCGCGTGCCGGCCGCGTTCGCGCTGAAGAGCCGGGTCGATGGCTGGTTTGAACGGCTTGGCCTGCGTGGTGTCACCGATCGGGTGATGCAGACGCTGACCGGCCTGCTGCCTTCGCACCTGCCCAAGCGCATGGGCGAGTTCCGCCAGCGTTACGAGCATCACCTGTTGCTGAAGGTTTCCGCACAGGATGCGGCCGCCACCGAGACATGGCTGCGCGGCTTCTTCAACGACCATGAAGGCGGGTACTTCCACTGCACCGCGGACGAGGGACGCAAGGCGTTCCTGCATCGCTTCGCCGTGGCCGGTGCCGCCGTGCGCTATCGCGAAGTGCACCGCGAGCAGGTGCAGGACATCGTCGCGCTGGACATTGCGCTGCGCCGCGACGATGCCGAGTGGTTCGAGCAGCTGCCGGCTGATATCGATGGCCGCCTGCTGCACAAGCTGTACTACGGCCACTTCCTGTGCCACGTGTTCCACCAGGATTACATCGCGCGCAAGGGTGAAGACCCGATGGCCATCGAGCATGCGATGTGGGCGTTGCTGGACCAGCGCGGTGCCGAGTACCCGGCCGAGCACAATGTCGGCCATCTGTATCCAGCCAAGCCGGCGCTGGCCGGTTTCTACCGCACGCTGGACCCGAGCAATACCTTCAACCCCGGCATCGGCCAGACGTCGAAGGCGAAAGGGTGGGGTGGGTGCGACTGCGACGGGCACTGAGCCGCAGCGCGGTGCCTGCGCTACCATCGGCCCCTCGCAAGGACGTGCCGGCGCGCACAGGATGATCATGAATTCCACGCGTATTGCTTACGCCGTGCTGTCCGCCCTGCTGCTGGCATCGTCGCTGCCGGCAGCGGCGGACGTCGCGCCCGTTCAACACGATGCCGCGGGCAACCGGCTGGAAGCGCTGTTGCTGCAGGGCGAGCAGGGAGCGGACGACCCCGAGCGCTACTGCACTGCCGATGGCCAGTGGTGCGTGCGGGCGTTGCCCGCAACAGGCCAAGACCAGCCGGCAGCGCTGGAAGTCGCCGAGCGTGCGGGTGATGACGCCGAACCAAAGATGCGACACGTCCCCATCGAGGTGGTTGACGATGGCGACCTGCGGGTCTGGCCCTTCATCGTGCGCCTGGCCCCCGGCGCGGGCGCAGGCCAGGCCGTGGCCGCTCCGCAACAGGCGGCACTGCAGAACGTGCTCGTTGGCGGTCTGGTGGAGGCCCGCGCGATGTATTCCGGCGGCGGTGCCAGCGCATCGACCCTGCAACTGGCGCGCATCCGCCATCTCGACGATGGCGTCCAGGTGGACGCCGACGTGCTGTCCGTTGCGTGGTCGGCCAACAAGATGATCCGGGCCTGTTTCAGCGAGCGCGATTTCGCTCAGCGCGCCGGTGCCTGCCACGACGAGTACAGTTTCGATGCGGAACTTGCGTTGGCAACCGAAGGGCAGGGCATGCCCGTGCTGCGCTACCGCACCGAGGCCAGCAACTATCCGGCCGGGGTATCGCCGCAGCGGGACTCGCTGGCCAAAGGAAAGTTGAAGAAGAAGGATCTGCGCACCGAGCAGGATGCGGAGTGCAGCTACACGCGCGTCTTCCGCTTCACCTCATGGGCTTACCAGCCGGATCAGCCATTGCCGGAGTGCTCGGGCTACACCGAGCCCTGAGCCATGGAGCCGGGCTTGGGCCCGGCTCTACGCGACGGCGCTGGCGTGCTTACTCGCAACGCGTGGCGGTGATGATGTTGTCCTTGTCCACGAACACGCGCAGGCGATCCTGGCGGATGTCCTTGGTGGTGATGGTGGCCGGGCCGATGGGATTGACCATGCCGGCGCCGCTTTCGCTGGACAGGCGGCGGATGTTCGGCTCGTTGGCCGGCTGGCCGATGGCCCAGCCCAGCTGGCTGGCATCGCAGCGGCCACTGCCCTTGACCTCCGGGCCGGGAGTGCTGACACAGGCCGACAGCAACAAGGCCGAGGCGGGCAGCAACAGAGTCAGGCGGATGGTCATGCGGGCGCTCCTGCGCAGGGGATTGGCGGCACGATAGCACTGACCGCGCGAAACCCGGCAGCGTTCGGGTCATTGCCCGCGCGGCCGCCGCACTGCATAGTGGCCGGCGTTGCCGGCAGCGTGCCGGCGGGCAGACCGGGCCAGTCCGGTGCAGGTGTTGGATCGGGTATGACGGCAGGCAGTTTGCGTGGCAGGCAGAACGCAGTGAAGGCGGTGGCAGTGCTGTCGCTGCTTTGCATGGCAGTGGCAGCCGTGGCCGCCGAACCGGTCGCAGCGCCGGCTGCGGAAACACCGGTGTTTGGTGGCTGGCGCAACCTGCAGACCGAAGCTGGTTACCAGCCGGCGCAGCGCAACCTGGCGTTCGCGATGCTGCCGCAGGCCGCCACCCGGGGTGATCGCTTCGTGGTCCTCGACCGTGAAGGCAAGCGCGCGGTGTGCTGCCTGCAGGTGGCCAGCGAGTCGCTGGGCGTTGCCGCGCTTCGCGAGCAGTACCACCTGCCGCAGGCCGGGGTGACCGATCTGAGCAACGGCCGCAGCCCGGCGCGCCCGTACCTGCCGCATGTCTATGCGATGCAGCGGGTGGATGAATTGGCCGACTATGGTTTCGCCGATGTTGCCGGTGCCTACAGCGATCTGGGCGGGCTGCTGCTGCCCGACGCCGCCGCGCTGGCCGCCGACGGCAGCGAGGTGCGCCTGGGCGAGGCCCATTATCGCCTGCAGTTCCATCGCCAGCCGCTGGCCGATGATGATGGCGCACTGGACCGCTATACCCTGCAGTTGCTGCCTACGGGTGCACCGGTCGTGGTTGAAGTGCCGTTCGGCACCTACTGATTGCCACATTCCACTGGCTAGAATGGCGCGCGGCGCTGCCTGTCGCGCCTGATCCCGCGAGTTGTTGCCGTGCGATTCCTGCTGCTGCCCCTGATGTTGCTGGCCGGTTGTGCCAGCGTGCCCCCCGCGCCGCCACCGGCACATTCGGATGCGCTGTGGCGCCTGATCGAGCGTGATTGCCAGGGCGCACAGTCGCCACGCGGCGATTGCCTGCAGGTGCGCCCTGCCGTTGATCACCGCGATGTGCTGGTCAAGGATGCGCACGGCCACTATCAGTTCCTGCTGATGCCGCTGGACAAGGTCAGCGGCATCGAAAGCCCCGCGCTGTACCGGCGTCGGGCACCCAATTACTTCGCTGCCGCCTGGCAGGCCCGCACGCGCACCGAACAGGCGCTGGGCCAGCCGCTGCCGCGCAGCGTCGCCAGCCTGGCATTGAATTCGCCGCATGGTCGTTCGCAGCACCAGCTGCACATCCACGTCGACTGCCTGCGCGCTGACGTTCTGCAGGCGTTGGAAGACAATCGCGCGACCCTCGGCACGCAGTGGGCACCACTTCCGGTGCTGTTGCGCGGCCATCAGTACCAGGCGCGGCTGCTGCCCGGCGAAGCGCTGACTGCCAATCCGCTCAACCTGCTGGCCTATGGCCTGAGCGGCGTGGGCAAGGTTGGCCAATGGAGTCTGCTGGTGGCGGGGCACGAGGACGTGCACGGCGCGCCCGGTTTCATCCTGCTGGCCACGCAGCTGGACCCGGACAGCGGCAACGATGCCAGCGCCGAGGAACTGCAGGACCATGCCTGCAGCGTGTTGACCGGTGCGGATGCTTCGCTGGAGCGGGTGCGCTAGTTTTCCGTTGGCTGCCGCTGCAGCCAGACGGGGGCAGTCAGGGCGTACAGCTGGCGGTCCTGCCAGCCTTCGGCATCCAGGTGGTGGTCGCGCAGCAGGCCTTCGCGCTCGAAGCCGAGCGCCTGCAGGGTAGCGACCAGTTCGCTGCCTGCATCGGGCGGCAGCAGCACGAACAAGCGACGGATTCCTACCTGTTCGAACAGGAACGTGCACAGCGCCTGCAACGAAGCGTGCAGCTGCCGTTGCCGGGGACAGCCTGCTGCATGCAGCCAGCGCAGTTCGACGCTGCGCGCATGCGCGCAATGCAGGCGCAGATTCAGCTGGTCCAGCAGCTCACCCACTGCATCGAAGCTGCCCAGCAGCAGGTGATCGTTGTCGTGTTGCAGCTGCGAACGCTGCACACCGCAGAGGAAGTGGGCTTCGGCATCGAAATGGCCAGGCAGGTTGCTGCTGCGTTCGACCTGCTGATGGTAGTGACGCCAGGCGGAAAGGTCTGAACGCTGCAGGGGGCGCAATACGACGGGCCCGTGCTGGAGCCGCAGGAGATGGCGGCGCAGCACCGGTCGCAGCGGTGGCAGGGAAGCAGGGAAATACCGGTTCATGGGGTGGGACGATGCCGCACCTGGGCGAACTGGAACAATGAAAGAAGTTGCAAACGCGGTGTTGCCGACGCCTGCGGTCTGATTCGGTTCAGGCATAAGGCCATCAGGCCTGGTCATTTCCGTTGCAACCATCCGTTCAGGACACTTTCGTTACGGGATCGTTATGCGCGCACCGTCGCCAGCGTCCCGGACCACCCGCCCAACTCCCCCAGGAAGCCCATGTCCGCCTCTTCCCTGGCGCTGCGCCCGCGTCCGCTGGTGCTTGCCTTGTCGTCCCTGATGCTGGCCTCGTTGCCGGCCTTCGCGCAGGAAAGCGCACCCACCTCATTGCAGGAAGTGAAGGTCACCGGCTCGCGCATCCCGCGTGCCAGCGTCGAGGGGCCATCGCCGGTCACGGTGATCAGCCGCGAGCAGATCGATGCGCAGGGCTACCGCAACGCCTTCGATGCGTTGAGCGCGCTCACTGAAAACACCGGTAACGTGCAGGGCGAAGACTTCGGCAATACTTTCACCCCGGCGGCGAATACCATCAACCTGCGTGGCCTCGGCCCGAACCGCACGCTGGTGCTGGTCAATGGCCGCCGCCAGGCCGACTATCCGCTGGCCTACGAGGGCTCGGTGAACGTGGTCAACCTGGCCAACATCCCCAGTGCGTTGATCGAGCGCATCGAGGTGCTGGCCGCAGGCGCATCAGCGGTGTACGGCTCCGATGCGATCGCCGGCGTGGTCAACATCATCCTCAAGGACCGTTTCGACGGCGTGGACGTCAACGTGCGTGCCGGCGGCACCCAGCAGGGTGGTGGTGACAACCAGCGCGTGCAGGTGGTGGGCGGCAGCTCGGGCGATCGCTGGGAAGGCCTGTTCGGCTTCGAACTGGACGTGCGCAAGGCGATCCACGCGCGGCAGCGCGACTTCATGGATTCGCTGGACGATGATCCTACCGGCAAGGCGCCGCAGCCGACGGCCGTCGCCTATCGTCGCAACGCCGCTACCGGTCGCAACATCGATCCCGGCGCGGCCGGCTGCGATGCCGCTTCGGCCATCTACGGTGGCAGCGTGCTGCGCACCAACAATCCGCGCCAGGGATGGTACTGCGGTAGCAACGAAGCCGCTGCCAGCTACTGGACCGTGCAGACCGAGAAGCGCAACCTCAACGGCTACGGCCTGCTGACGTTCCACGTCAACGACACTACCGACCTGTTCGCCGATGTCGCCGTGGGCAGCGCACGGATCCACAACAACACGCGTGCACCCACCTGGACCTCGTCACGCAACTACTTCTACAACCAGAACACGGGCAACCTGGAGAGCTGGTACCGCCGCTTTGCGCCAGAGGAAATCGGCGGCCTGCCACGCAACGCCAATCGCTTCCTGGAAAACTCGTGGTCGTTCAATGTCGGTGCGCGTGGCCAGTTCGGTGACAGCGGCTGGGACTACGAGGCGGTCTACAGCCGCTCGCGCTACGAGAACCGCACGCGCCGGCCGGTGCTGCTGGCCGGTATCAACGAGTACCTGCTCGGTCCGCAGCTCGGTGTGCGAAACGGCGTGGAGGTCTATGCGCCGGATCCCTCGCGCCTGTTCCGGCCGCTGACGCCCGATGAGTACGGTCGCCTGTCCGACTACCAGGAAAGCCGCAACGCGGCGTGGCTGCAGACCTTCAGTGCGACGGTCAATGGTCGCCTGTTCGCCTTGCCGGGTGGCGACGCCGCGTTGGCCGCGGTGGTCGAAGCGGGCAGCCAGGGCTATCGCAACCGCCCGGACCCACGCCTGGGCACCGGCGAATTCTGGAACACCAGCGCCGGCATCGGTGCCGGTGGCGAACGTGACCGCTATGCGGCCGGTGTTGAACTGCAGCTGCCGTTGCTGCAGTCGCTGACCACCACCCTGGCAGGTCGCTACGACCAGTACCGCGCCGGTGGCGAGCATCTCGGCAAGGCAACCTGGAGCTTCGGTGTCGAATTCCGTCCGATCGAAAGCCTGCTGATCCGCGGCACTGCGGCCACCAGCTTCCGTGCGCCGGACATGAACTATGTGTTTGCCACCGAGACCCGTGGCTACAACCCGGGCATGACCGACTACTGGCGCTGCCGCACCGCCGGCCAGTCGTACGACAACTGCGACTACAACGGCCTGTCGATCGACTACAGCAACCGCGCCAATCCGCAGCTGCAGCCGGAGTCGGCCAAGTCGTATGGTTTCGGCGTGGTCTGGTCGCCGCTGTCCGGGCTGGATTTCAGCGCCGACTACTACGACATCCGCATCGACAACGAGGTGACCAGCCTGGACACCAGCCGCATCCTGCGTGATGAGGCCGACTGCCGGCTGGGTCGCACCCTCGGCGGCGAGGCGCGCGACATCGGTTCGTCGCTGTGCCAGGACGCGCTGTCGCGGGTGATCCGCAACCCCTCCAATGCCACCGTGCAGCCGGACCAGGTAACCCGCGTACTGATCAACCCGATCAATGCAGCGTCCGAATCGGTGCGTGGCATCGACCTGAAGGGTAACTGGCGCTTTGATGCGGGCCGCTATGGCCGCTTCACCACGCGTCTGGCCTACACCCTGGTGCTGGAGCACGAGTACAAGCAGTTTGACGATGACGAAGTGCGCGACATCCGCAATTCGCTGGATGACTGGCAGTGGCGCAGCAAGGCCAATGGCAGCATCACCTGGAACCAGGGCGACTGGACCGCGACGATCTATGGCAACCGCTATGGCTCGTTGCCCAAGAGTGATGGCAGTGGACGCATCGCGCCGTACATGACCTACAACGCCAGTGTGTTCCGCCAGTTCGGCGAGAACCTGACACTGGGTGTGATCGTCAACAACCTGCGCGACAGCCGGCCGCCGGCGGACAAGAATGGGGGTGGTTGGCCGTTCTATCCGGTCGGCAACTACGACCCGTATGGCCGTCAGTTCTGGGTGGAGCTGGATTACCGGTTCCGTTGATCGAAGCGGAAAACGAAAGGCCCGGCATTGCCGGGCTTTTCTTTGTCTGGCACTTCGCTTCCAGCGCCATGGAGTGGCATGCTCACAAGCTCACCAGGGAGGGAGCAGCGCATGGACGTTCGTCATCTGATGGTTGTGGCGTTGGCAGTTGCGGGCTGCAGCAGCAAGCAAGAAGTACCACCTGTTGCTGCCATGGATGCTGCGATGGCGCCTGCCGACCGGAGTGAGGCAGCGACACCGGCACACGCCGCGGCAACACCCGCAGGTACTGCCGCCGCTTCGCCAGGGCTTGCAGTCGTTGCTCCGGGGGCCACTCAATCGGGTGCGGCTTTCCTCTCTGGCGAAAGGAGCCTGTTGAGCGAGGGGGCGATGTCCGTCGAAAGATTCCAGGCAGTGGTCGGCTCGAACAAAGCATTCGCACAGGCGGTCGGCCAGTTCGAGCAGGACGTGGCGCGCAACCCGGAAGCGCAGGATCTGACCGCGCTGTACAGGTCAGCGGTGACCGCCGCACTGGACGGAAATACGGACCTTGTCTCGTTCGCGTGCGGTTACAGCCTGTGCCTGGGCGAGATCCGCAGCCGGACCGACGACGGCTTCAGCGCTTGGGCACGCTCCTTCGGTGACGGCAATACGCCCCCCGTCTATGCATTCGCAACGGCCGAGTACACCCTGGGCCGGAACCTGCATTCGGGGCGCTTTGTGTTCTCCACCGATCCTGCTGCCAACGGCATCACCACCCAGTAGGCGAAGGCATGCTGGGCCGATGAAACGCTACGGCAGCGCCTGCACCAGGTACGACTCGATGACGTAGCTGAAAGGCTGCCGCTGGCGGTCACGGAGCAGGGCGCGCACTTCCAGGATGACGCCATGGTCGCCTTCGCCGCGTGGTGGCCAGAACGTCTGGTCGGTGAGGGTCTGGCGCTGGAAGCCGAGCGGACCGACCACACGGCCAAAGGGCTCGTCGGTGGTGTCGAGCACCTGGTTCATGGCCGCGCTGAGATGATCGGGCAGGTACCAGTTGTCGGCCTCCGACAGCACCCGGCTGCCGCAGGCCAGCTGCACACGGCGGTAACGCAGGGGCGTGGAGGCATTGGCGCCCAAGGCCTGCAGCACGTCGGCCGGCGCAGGCTTGTCCTGGCCATGTACGCGCACGGCGCGGACCCGGGCCTGCTCGGCCAGGCCGTGCTCGGCACACCAGCTTTCCAGGGTGGCGGTTGCGCTTTGGCCGGCCAGCACGCGCTGGTGCAGCACCTCGACCAGCGCAGCCGAGGCGATCCGCTGCTGGCCCGGCGGCGCCTGCAGGGGCGCGCTGGCGTTGGCATCGGTGGCGGACAGGCTGGCGATCGGGGCGGCGGCCAACAGGGACGCGGCCTGCCAGCGGCGAAGACGATCGTGGCGGTCGGACGGGCCCATGCGGCATCACAGCGGAAACAGGCGCCCATGTTACCCGTTCAGGCGTGTATCCGGCGTCCCTGCGGCGCAGGGTCGCGGGCGGGATTCATCGTGCCGGTGAATGCATGGCATGCGGATATTTCGTTGGCCGATGGCAGCGGTGACGGGCAGGATGGCGCCAGTATTGGCTTTCCGGGAGATCCAGATGACTCTGCAGTTCGTCCATGGTGGCGTCGATCGCGACGGCACCCCACTGCATTTCCATGTCCGTGATGGCCGTTTCGTCGGCATCAACAGCGACGATGCCGCACCGGAGGAGGCCGAAAGCGTCGACCTGACCGGCTTTACTGTTCTGCCGGGACTGGTCGACGGCCATATCCATCTGGACAAGAGCTTCGTCGGCGACCGCTGGCATCCGCATCAGCCAGTGAACAGCCTGCGCGAACGCCTGGCGGTGGAGAAGACCGCGATTGCCGCCGCTGCACCGATGGCGGACCGTGCCGAGGCGCTGATCCGCCAGTGCAGCGGATTCGGTACGGTGGCGATGCGTTGCCACGTCGACATCGATGGCAGTACCGGCCTGCAGCATCTGCAGGCCGTGCGCGAGGCGGCGCTGCGCTGTGCCGACATCATGCGCATCCAGCTGGTGGCGTTCCCGCAGGCGGGGGTGATGTCGTGCCCGGGTACGGCGGCGGTGCTGGAACAGGCGATTGCTGCAGGAGTGGAAGTACTGGGTGGCATCGACCCGAGCTCGCTGGACGGGGATGCCGACGGCCAGCTTGCGTTGTTGTTCGGGCTGGCCGAGCGCTATGGCGTGCGCTTGGACATCCATCTGCACGAGCCGGGCGAGACCGGGTTGGCGCAGCTGCTGCGGATCGCGGCGCGCACGCGCGCGGCGGGCCTGCAGGGCAGGGTGGCGGTCAGTCACGCTTATGCGCTGGGCGAGGTGCCATTGGCGCGGGCGCTGCAGGTGGGTGAGGCGTTGGCTGCTGCAGGCGTAGCGATCATGAGCAATGCACCGGGCGACCATCCGTTCCCGCCGTTGCGCGCACTGCACGACGCGGGTGTACGCGTGTTTGCCGGCAACGACAACATCCGCGACTGCTGGTGGCCCTACGGCAATGGCGACCTGCTGCAGCGGGCGATGCTGCTGGGCTATCGATCGGGCTTCTACACCGATGTGGACCTGATGCTGGCGTTGGACATGGTCACCACCCATGCGGCGGAGGTGATCGGGTTGCCGCAGTACGGCATTGCAGACGATCTTCCGGCCACCTTCGTGGCGGTGCGTGCCGACCATGGCCCGGCGGTGGTCGCCGGGCGCTGGCTGTAGCGGCCGGGCGGCGCCCGGCACCCGCGGTAGTGCCGGCCGCTGGCCGGCAACCTCAGAAGCAACAGCAACAGCAACAGCAACAGCAAAGGCGTGCATCCCGTGGGAGGCGGGGCGGTGTCGGATTGCGGGGACGCCGTAAACCCATCCATGGGGGCTTGGCAGCCGCATCCATGCGGCTGACACCCCGCAATCCGACACCGCCCCACCTTCGACAGCTTCCCGTCATCTGGCACATCCACGCCATGCGTGGATGAATCTCCATCGAAATCGAATATTTCGATATCTGGTCGAAGAGCATCCACGCATGGCGTGGATCTACGTGTCGACCAAGGTCGACACCCACCAAGAGTAGGCCATGCCATTCCCACAGATCGCGGGAATCTATCGAAGGCGGGGTGGGTCCGGTGGCAGGGGCGTGAGCCGCATGGATGCG
>NZ_JBYOLA010000008.1:0-162184 GCF_057799055.1 Stenotrophomonas sp. 14P6.2.3 | reverse complement strand
CCGGCGATGGCGGTCGCCATGAGGAGCGCGGCCCGGCATTGAGCGCGGACGGGCGGCGGCTGCTGTTTGCCCGTCAGCAGGGCCGTGGTGCCGGCTGGGACCTGTTCGTGGCCACGCTGGACGCGCAGGGCGCGCGAGGGGCGGCGACGGCGTTGCAGGCCTTGAACAGCGCTGCCGATGAAACCGATGGCGACTGGCTGGGCAGCGCAGGCGCGGTGGCCTTCAGCCGTGGCAGCGGTGACACCTCGCAGGTCTGGACCAGCGGTTGCGCGTGGACGGGCGCTGCGCTGCAGCCGTTGGGGTTGTCGTTCAACCAGGCCAGCGGCTGGACCGGCGCGCCGGTGGTCGACAACGCCAAGCCGGGCGAAATGATGGTGGCCAGCAGCGCGGCGAAGTCGCCACGCGCCGGTGGCGTGGACGTGTACCGGCTGGCCGTGCCGAAGGTGGTGGCAGTGGCGGAGTGCGTGCGGTAGATCCACGCCATGCGTGGATGATCGTTTGGAAGGTGCCGACCGGCTCCCTCCGGTAGGTGCCGACCGCCCCCTCCGGTAGGTGCCGACCTTGGTCGGCACAGAAACAAAACCGCCAACCAAGGTTGGCGACTACCAGTAGATCCACGCCATGCGTGGATGATGGTTCGGTGGAGGCCGACCGCCCCCTCCGGTAGGTGCCGACCTTGGTCGGCACAGAAACAAAACCGCCAACCAAGGTTGGCGACTACCAGAACACCAGATCAGCGCGACAGCACCTTCGCGCGCTGCTGCTCGTATTCCACTTCGCTGAGCTGACCGTTGTCCTTGCGCCGGTTCAGTGCGGCCAGTTCGGCCTGCACGCTCTCCGGCATGGCCTGCTCGCGGGCAACCTGGGCGGCAGCGGAAAGCTGCTCGGGCGGGCGCCTGGCGGCACGCCAGGCAGCGACGAACACGCCGACGATGATGGCCCCGAACACCAACGTACCGGTGCCCCAGATCAACCATTGCATCCAACCCATTTCAGGTCCCATCGCGTGTTCCTCCGTCCGTCGTGGGCGCTATTGTCAGCGCTCGCGCAGCCAACGCGCCACCTGCGGCGCGAAATAGGTCAGCACGCCATCGGCGCCGGCACGCTTGAAGCCCAGCAGCGATTCCAGCACGCAGGCGCGCTCGTCCAGCCAGCCGTTGGCGAACGCCGCCTTCATCATCGCGTACTCGCCGCTGACCTGGTAGGCGAAGGTCGGCACACCGAAGGTCTCCTTCACCCGCCGCACCAGGTCCAGGTACGGCATGCCCGGCTTGACCATCACCATGTCCGCGCCCTCTTCCAGGTCCAGCGCGATCTCGCGCATCGCCTCGTCACCGTTGGCCGGGTCCATCTGGTAGGTCTTCTTGTCGGCCTTGCCGAGGCTGGCCGCGCTGCCCACCGCGTCACGGAACGGGCCGTAGAACGCCGAGGCGTACTTGGCCGAGTAGGCCATGATGCGCACGTTGAGATGGTGGTCGGCATCCAGCGCACGGCGGATCGCACCGATACGGCCATCCATCATGTCCGAGGGCGAAATGATGTCCGCGCCCGCGTCGGCGTGCGACAGCGACTGCTTGACCAGCGCTTCGACGGTGATGTCGTTGAGCACGTAGCCCTTGTCATCGATGATGCCGTCCTGGCCGTGCGTGGTGTACGGATCCAGGGCAACGTCGGTCATCACCCCCAGCTCCGGGAAACGCGACTTCAGCGCGCGGATCGCACGCTGCGCCAGGCCGTCCTCGGCCCACGCCGCAGATGCGTCCAGCGACTTCTGCGAGGCGTCCAGCACCGGGAACAGATCGATCACCGGGATGCCGAGTTCCAGCGCTTCCTCGGCCACCTTCAGCAGTTCTTCGATCGACAGGCGCTCCACGCCGGGCATCGACGGCACCGCAACGCGGCCAGCCGGTTCGTGCACGAACACCGGATAGATCAGGTCGTCGGTGGTCAGCGTGTTCTCGCGCATCAGGCGGCGCGAGAATTCGTCATGGCGCATGCGCCGCGGGCGGTAATGGGGATGAGGCATGGCAGGCTCCGAGGAGTGGCTATTGCAACAGGTAGCCCTGCGGCAGCAGGGGTTCGGGCAACGGGCGTTCGCCGAGGGCATCGAGCTGGTCGATCTCGATGGTGCGCACCAGCGCGTCCAGCGGCAGGTCGTTCGGCTCCAGGCCGAACGGGTCTTCCATTTCTTCACCCAGCTGGTCCAGGCCGAAGAAGGCATAGGCCAGCACCGCCGACAGCACCGGCGTGGCCCAGCCCAGCGAACTGGCCAGGCCGAACGGTAGCAGTACGCAGAACATCCATGCGCAGCGGTGCAGCAGCAGGGTGTAGGCGAACGGCAGCGGGGTGGTGAGGATGCGCTCGCAGCCGGCCTGGATCGAGGACATCGCGTGCAGGCGCTCTTCCAGCTGGACGTAAAGAATGGAATCGAGCGTGCCTTCGCGACGGGCCTGGGCCAGTTCGGCGGCGATCATCGCCAGCAGCGCATCGGGCACGCTCTCGCGCTGGGCGAGCTGCCCGCGCTGTTCCTCGTCCAGCCATGGCACCGCGGCCAGCGCCACGTCGCGGGCGCGCAGGCGCGCGGCCAGTGCATAGGCAAAAGCGGTGGTCAGGTAGCTGATGCGCTGGCGGCGTGGCGCATCGTCGGCCAGCAGTACCTGTACCTGCCGCGCCAGCGAACGCGATTCGAACACCAGTTGGCCCCACAGCTTGCGACCCTCCCACCAGCGGTCGTAGCAGGCGCTGTTGCGGAAGCTGAGGAAGATCGACAGGACCAGGCCGAGCAGGGTGAACGGGGTGACCGAGACGCGCTCGATGCCGACCGGCGGCGCCAGTTCCACCACCGCGGCGACCGCGATGGAGAGGGTGAGGATGGCCAGCACCTTGGGCGCGATCGCCGGGACGATGGAGCCACGCAGGATGTACAGCAGTTGCCAGCCGTGGGGACGGGAACGAATGATCATGGGAGCAGCCGCGCGGCGCGCGGTTCGACAGGCACGCGGGGGGCTCGCGCAGCCGCCCATTCTACTCCCTGCCCGGCCAGCGGCCGTGTCCCTGCGACGCCCTGTCGCACCGGCCGGGGCCGGCTCAGATCACGCCGCCACCCAGCCCCAGGCGCAGGATGCCGACCACCACCACGATGCCGTTCAGGATCAGCCCGGTCCAGGCCCGGCCGCGCTTGCTGGGGTGGGTGAACAGGATGCCGAGCGCGGCGATGATCGCGCCGACCGCAGCAAACGGGATCAGGAACCAGTTGCCCCAGCCCAGCAGCGGTATCAACGCCAGGATCATCCACAACAGGGCCAGTACGCCCCACAACAGACTGATCACACCCATAGCGCGCTCCCGTGGTTGTTCGTGCTCCCAACCATAGCCGTTCCCGGCAGCGCCGCCTACCGCCGTTGCCGTCAACCTCACCGGCGCCGTGCTAGCGTGCGGCCATGGGTCGAGCCCCGATGTTGGCGCCGATTCAGAGTGCCCGGCTGATGATCCGAACCAGTCCTACAGGGGTATACGCCATGAACATCCGTTGGGTCGCCTTGGCGGCCATGCTGCTGACCGTTGCCGGTTGCGCCAGCACCTCCAAGGTCATGCTGGGCCGCGCCCGTGCGCCGATCGATCCGGCCCAGGTGCAGATCTATTCGACGCCGCCCGCCGGTTCGCAGGAAATCGCCCAGCTGGAGTCGTCTTCGGCGGTGGGCTTCGGCACGCAGGGCCAGACCGATGCCGCCGTGGCGCGCCTGAAGCGCGAAGCGGCTGCGCTCGGTGCCAACGGCGTGATCCTGATGGGCGTGGGCAGCAGTGGCTCACCGGTCGGCATGTCGGTGGGTGCCGGCAGTTACGGCTCACACGTGGGCGGTGGCGTGGGCATCGGCATACCGACCACGCAGAAACGCGCGGCCGGCGTGGCGATCTGGGTGCCGAATCCGGCGCCGCCGGCACGCCTGCCGACGCAGACGATCACCCCGCAACCGCAGCGGTGACCCGCACGGGTCACCGCGGGTAGCGCCGGGCCATGCCCGGCGTCTCTTCCCTTCCGCTGCGCTCGCCGGGCGTGGCCCGGCGCTACCGTTACTTCTTCTGGTACTTCGGCACGAACACCTGGTTCACCGCTTCGGCCAACTGGTCCGGCGGCAACAGGCCCTGGTCGAGCAGGAAGTTGTTGAACGCCAGGCGGTCGAACTTCGCGCCCAGTGCCAGCTCGGTCTGCATGCGCAGTTCGAGGATGCGGGTGTAGCCGTAGAAGTAGCTGCCCGCCTGGCCCGGCATGCGCACCATGTAGCGGTCCAGTTCCTGGGTGGCCATCGCCTTGGACAGACCCACCTGCTCGATCAGCACGCGTTCGCCGTTGGCACGGTCGGTCAGGCCGAGATTGAGCATTGGGTCGAGCATTGCGCGGGCGGCACGCAGCAGGCGGAACTGCAGCGCGATCATCTGCCCGTCCAGCGGTTCGTACGGCACCATCTCCGCTTCGGCGTACAGCGCCCAGCCTTCCACGTTCACCGAATTGAACGCGAACATCGTGCGCGCCAGCGACACGCCGCGCTCGACCATCGCGGTGAACTGCAGTTCGTGGCCCGGGCGGCCTTCATGCGCGCTCAGCGTCCAGGCCGCCGAACCGAAGTTGAAGTCGTCGTACTGCGCGCCCGCACCGGCCGCCGGGTTGCCCAGCGGCAGCACGAAGGTGCCCTGCTGCCCGGTGTTGTTGACCAGCGGCGCAGGCAGGAAATGCGGTGCCGGGCTGGCAGCGCTTTCGGCGGCCGAGCCCAGGCGCATCTGCATCGCACGCTGCGGCACATCGACAATGCGATGTTCGCGGATCAGCGGATCGATGGCATCGATCACCTTGCGGTAATGGCCTTCAAGCTGGTCATCGGCGATCTTCTCGCCCTTCAGCGCGCGGATCACCGCCACCGGGTCGCTCGGATCACTGACCTTCAGGCCCTTCTCTTTCGCCACCAGCGGGGCCAGCTGGCGCATCGCCGAGCGCGTTTCCATGAACTCCAGCTGCGCGCGCTGCATCAGCAGCTTCGGGTCGATATCAATGCCGACCTGCTTGAGCTGATACGCGTACAGCGGGGCCGGCAGGCGCGCATCGGCACGTGCCTTCGGCAGCACCTCCTTGCGGGTCCATGCGGCGTAGTCCTTCATCTGTGCGGCGAGCGCCTTCATCGCCTCGTCGGCACCAGCAACCTGGTACTTCTTCAGCAGCGACTCGATACCGGTGATGTAGGTCTCGACGTTGTCCAGCGACTGCTGCACTTCGATCTTCGTCGGCTGCAGCAGCGTGCTGTCCTTCAACCGCTCTTCGTAGTGCTGGCGGGCCAGCGTGGTGAACGCGGTGCCACCCGGCTGCAGGCCCGCGTAGGCCTTGAGGCGATCGACCGCCTTGGCCCGGCGCTCGGCCGGCACCTGGTCGGACAGCAGCAGGTTGAGGCCGCTGAACACGCTCTGCGGCGCATCGCGCCACGGCAGCAGGTACTTCTGGTTGAGCTCGCTGCCTTCGATGTTCTGGTTGGCGGCGGCGATCATGATCTCCAGGTCCTGGCGGACGTTGGGATCCTTCTCGCTGGCCAGCTTCGCCTTCAGCTCGTCGCGGGCCTTGGCCATCGCGGCGCGGTAGCGCCGGTCGTTGTCCGGGCCGAGGTCGGCGACCTTGTCGTCGTAGCCGGGCACGCCGAAGAAGCCGGTTTCCTCGGGCTGGAACGGGCCCTGGGCATCCAGCAGGATCTGCGCCAGCGCGTTGCTGCGCGCGACCCAGGCCGGGCTGGCCGGCGTAGAGGCCTTGGCGGCCGGTGCGGCCAGGGCCGGTGGGGCCGACAGCAGCGGGGCGGCGGTCAGGGCCAGGGCGATGGCAAGCGCGATCGGCTTCATGGAGCACTCCAGGACAGGGTTGCCCGCACCCTACGCGCTCATGGCGGTGGCGACAATCGCCCGGAGGTCACGCCCTCTACAGCGCGACCGTCAGCGCACAGTCTCCGCGCGCGCGACAGGCCTGCAGTTCGCATTCGCCGGCCGCTTCGGCATCATCCAGCGCGCTCAGGTCGAAGGTCTGCTTGTCTTCGGCCAGCACGTACATCACCGGGTAATCCCACACGTCGTCGCTGCGGGTGCCCTTCACGAACAGGCGGCCATGCGCATGCGGTCCTTCCAGCGCCACGGTCAGGCCGACATCGCGCTCGCCGTTGATGGCGGTCTGCATGCTGCCCAGCGGCAGCGTGCCGGCCTGCAGCGGTTCGCCGAACACCTGCACCAGTTCGACGCTGCAGCCGGCGCGACGCATCGCCTCGCGCATCGGCGCACTGTCGTGCGCGGCCTCGGTCCAGCGCAGCACACTCCAGGCGATGGCACCGCCGAGGGCGGCCAGGAACAGCAGCACCGCCAGCGGCATCGCCCAGCGCCAATGCCGGCACCACCAGCCGGAGGCCAGGTTGGAGGGAGCAGGAATCGGCGGCGGCAGGGTCATGGGCGGGCTCCTTCCCGGATGATGATCAAGGCTTCAGGCAACGTCCCAGGAAGGCTTCGGCAACGCGGTAGCGATGCAGTGCGTCGGCACCGGACAGGCCGTGCTTGGCACCCGGATAGGTCATCAGTTCAAACGGCTGGCCACGCTTCTGCAGCGCGCTCATCAGGCTGGTCGAATTGGTGAACAGCACGTTGTCGTCGGCCATGCCGTGGATCAGCAGCAGCGGCGAGCGCAGGCCCTCGATGTGGGTCAGCACGCGTGCTTCGCGGTAGCCCGCATCGTTGCGCGCCGGCAGGTCCATGTAGCGCTCGGTGTAGTGGCTGTCGTACAGGCCCCAATCGGTGACCGGTGCGCCGGCCACACCGCAGGCATAGCTGTCCGACGCCTTGGCCAGCAGCATCAGGGTCATGTAGCCGCCGTTGGACCAGCCCTGCACGCCGATGCGCGCCGGGTCCACCCACGGCTGCTGCTTCAACCACGCCACGCCACGCAGCTGGTCGGCCACTTCCACCGTGCCCTGCTTGCCATACAGCGCGCCACCGAAATCACGGCCACGACGCGGGGTGCCGCGGTTGTCCAGCGAGAACACTACGTAGCCCTGCTGGGCCAGGTACTGGTTGAACAAATGGTCGCCACGGCCGGGCCAGCTGTCGGTGACGGTCTGGCTGGCCGGGCCGCCATACACGTACACCGCCACCGGGTAGCGCTTGGCCGGATCGAAGCCGGCCGGCTTGATCACGCTGTAGTTCAGCGGCGTCTTGCCGTCGGCGGCAGTCAGCGTGCCGAATTCGACCGGGCGCTGCGCCTCGCGGTAGCGCGCATACGGATGCTTGGGATCGGCCAGATCGTTCTCGACCAAGGTGGCGATCTTCTCGCCATTGGCGCGGAACAGTTCGATCTGCGGCGGGGTGCTGTTGTTGGACCAGCTGTCCACGTACACGCTGGCGTTGCGCGCGAAACTGGCGCTGTGCATGCCGGGCGCCTTCGACAGGCGCTGCGGCTGGCCGCCCTGCAGCGGGACGGCGTAGATCTGGCTTTCGCGCGCCGATTCGATGCCGGCACGGAAATACGCCAGGCCGGCCTTTTCATCGACCGCCAGCAGTTCATCGACCGACCAGTTGCCGTGGGTCAGCGCGGTGGCCTTGCCCTTGCTGTCGATGCGGTACAGATGCTGGAAACCGGTGCGCTCGGACGACCACAGGATGCTGCCGTCGTCGAGGAAACGCAGGCTGTTGTGCAGCGGCACCCAGGTCGGGCTGGTTTCGTGGGCCAGCACACGCTGCTGGTTCGAGGCCAGGGTGACTTCCACCAGGTCCAGCTTCTTCTGGTCGCGCGACTGGCGCTGGAAACTCAGGTGCTGCGGATCGCGCCAGTCGACGCGGGCCAGGTAGATGTCCTGCTCCTTGCCGAGGTCGATCCACTGCGTCTGCGCCTGTTCCGCCGGCGAGATCACGCCGAGCTTCACCTGCACGTTGGCATCGCCCGCGGCCGGATAGCGCTGTTCGATCACATCGGTGCGGTCGGCATAGACTTCATAGCGCTTCTGCACCGGCACCGGGCTTTCATCGATGCGGGCGTAGGCGATGGCCGAATCGTCCGGCGCCCACCAGTAGCCGGTATGGCGGTCCATCTCCTCGTCGGCGACGAATTCGGCGATACCGTTGCCGATGGTGGTGCTGCCATCAGCGGTCAGCTGCATCTGCCTGCCGCTGGCCAGGTCGATCACCCACAGGTTGCGGCCGCGGATGAAGCTGACGAAGCCGCCCTTGGGCGACAGCTTGGCGTCGGTGGCAAAGCCTTCGCCGTGGGTCAGCTGGCGCACTGCCGCCTTGCCTTCCTGCTTGAGGTCGTACAGGTACAGTTCGCCGCCCAGCGGGAACAGCAGGCGCTGCGCGTCCGGCGACCACTGGTAATCGACGATGCCGGTCATCGCGGCGATGCGCTGGCGCTCGCGGCGGGCCTTTTCTTCGTCACTGAGGGTTTCGGTGCCCGGCAGCACCACCTTCGAATCGACCAGCAGTCGGGTCTGGCCGCTGCCGATGTCGTAGCTCCACAGGTCCAGCTGGTTGCGGTCGCTGTCCTTGCCGCGCAGGAAGGTCACGCGCGAGCCGTCCGGCGCCACCTTCGGCTTCATCAGGGTCGGGCCGGACAACGGCAATGGGCCGGTGATGGCTTCCAGAGTGAGTTTTTCAGCGTGGGCGACGGTAGCGGTGGCGAGCATGAGGGCGAGCGAGGCGAACAGATGGCGCATGGAGGATCCCGGCAAACGGCAGGTCCGTCACCGCGGCGGGCGCGGGACGGTCAGCCTCCATCCTAACCAAGCCGGTGCGGGAAGACAGCATGACCTTCTGCCCATGATGTCTTCCCATAATGAGTGCCGACCAACGGTCGGCACCCACCGTGCCGGGTCAGCGCTTGCCGAACAGGTGCTTGCGCTCTTCGTCGCTGAGCGGCTTGCCAGCGTCCGGGTTCACCTGCGTGCGCAGCGCATAGGCGCGCTGGGTGGCCGGACGGGCGGCGATGGCCTGGTGCCAGCGCTTGAGGTTCGGGAACGCGTCGAAGTCGGCCGGCAGCTTGTCGTAGGCGCCAACCCACGGGTAGCTGGCCATGTCGGCGATGGTGTAGTCCGCGCCGGCCAGGAAGGCGTGCTCGGCCAGGCGCTTGTCCATCACCCCGTGCAGGCGGCGCACTTCATTGTCGTAGCGCTCGATCGCGTACGGGATCTTCTCCGGCGCGTACACGTTGAAATGGCCCATCTGCCCGCTCATCGGGCCCAGCCCGGCCATCTGCCAGAACAGCCATTCCAGGGTGGTGACGCGGCCACGCGGATCGGCCGGCAGGAAGCGGCCGGTCTTCTCGGCCAGGTACAGCAGGATCGCGCCGGACTCGAACACGCTCTGCGGGGCGCCGCCGTCGGCCGGGGCGTGGTCAACGATGGCCGGCATCTTGTTGTTGGGGGAAATGGCCAGGAATTCCGGCTTGAACTGGTCGCCCGAGCCGATGTTGACCGGGTGGATGCGGTACTCCAGGCCGGCTTCTTCCAGCAGCAGGGTCACTTTGTGGCCGTTCGGGGTAGGCCAGTAATACAGGTCGATCATGGCGGCGGCTCTGGGGTACGGAAAGGAACCTGAAGTCTAGTGCGTGCGTTGGCTTGGCACCGTCATGGCGGGCCGGTAACCTCGCCTCTCCCCCGAAACGCAGCATCCTCCGCATGAGTGCAAACCGTCCGCTACTGTCCCCGCTGTCCAGCCTGATCTTCGCTACCCGCTGGCTGCAGCTGCCGCTGTACCTGGGTTTGATCGTTGCCCAGTGCGTTTACGTGTTCCTGTTCGGCAAGGAACTGTGGCACCTGATCTCGCACTCGGTGTCGATGGGCGAGCAGCAGATCATGCTGATCGTGCTGGGCCTGATCGACGTGGTGATGATCTCCAACCTGCTGGTGATGGTGATCGTCGGCGGCTATGAAACCTTCGTCTCGCGCCTGCGCCTGGAGGGCCACCCGGACCAGCCGGAATGGCTGAGCCACGTCAACGCCAGCGTGCTGAAGGTAAAGCTGGCGATGGCGATCATCGGCATCTCCTCGATCCACCTGTTGAAGACGTTCATTGCAGCCAGCCCGCTGAACGGCCTGCCGCTGTGCAAGCCGGAACAATGGGCGGCGGCGGCTTCGTCGGCATCGGCCAGCTTCTACAACGCCGGCCCCGATACCTGCACGACCCTGACCCCCGATGGCGTGCTGTGGCAGACCATCATCCACTGCGTGTTCATCCTGTCGGCGATCGGCATTGCCTGGACCGACAAGCTGATGTCCAACAGCCATAGCAAGGCTGCCGCGCACTGACGCCAACGCCGGTGGCGGCACGACTGCCGCCGCCGGCTCCGTTCCCGGCCCTTGTACGCATGGGTGGCCGGGATGCTAGATTGCACCCTCGCTGCAGGCGACGGTGACGCTGGGAAACGTCCCCCGCCACGCCCGGACCTTCGGTCCCGGCCATGCGTATCTACGTTTTTCGTAACGTCGTCTTCTTAGAGGGGAGCAGGATGTCGCACGTCGCAATGATCGCTGCCGCGCGCCGGTGGATGCCGGTCGCTCTGGCATTGGCCCTGGCTGCCTGCTCGGGCAAGGAAGAAGCACCGGCTCCGGCCGCGCCGGCTGGCGCCGCCCCCGTCGCTGCGGCGCCAGCCGCACCGGCCGTGGCCGCCAAGGTGCAGTCGATGGGCACCGAACAGCTGCGCGAATCGGCCAGCCAGGCACTGCGCGAGAACCGCATGTACGCCCCGGCCGGCGACAACGCCATCGAGTATTACCTGGCACTGCGTGACAAGACGCCGGACGACGCCTCGGTGAAGAGCGCGCTGACCGACCTGCTGCCCTACACCCTGATCGCCGCCGAGCAGCACCTGGGCCGCGAAGATTTCGCCGAAGCGCAGCGGCTGGTCGCCCTGATCGAAAAGGTCGACGCCTCGGCTCCGGCCCTGCCGCGCCTGAAGGAAGGCCTGAGCAAGGGCGTGCAGGTTGCGGCCAAGCGCACCGAAGACGAGACCGAGAAGGTCAAGAAGGACGCTGAAGACCGCACCAAGCAGCTGGCCGAGCAGCAGCGCCTGACCGAACAGCGCGCCAAGGAAGCCGAGGCGGCCAAGCAGATTGCCGCGCAGCAGGATGTTGCCCGTCGTGACAGCGAGCGCCAGGAAGCCGAGCGCCAGGCCGCCGCCCGCCGCGATGCCGAGCAGAAGCAGCAGCAGGCCGCGGCGCAGCAGGCCAACGCCGCCCGCCAGGCAGCGACCGCCGCCGCGCCAAGCCTGCGCCCGGTCAGCACGCCGGCACCGCGTTACCCTGCCGACGCGCTGCGTTCGGGCACTTCCGGCGAAGTACTTGTGGAAATCACCGTCGGCACCGACGGCTCGGTGACCAATGCGCGCGTGCTGCGTGCAACGCCCTCGCGCGTCTTTGATCGCGAAGCACTCAACGCGGTCAAGCGCTGGCGCTTTGAGCCGGTCAATGCCCCGGTCACCACCCGCCGCACGCTGGTGTTCGCACCGGGCGGCTGATGCCCAAGGCGGTAGCGCCGGGCCGCGCCCGGCGGATCTGGAGCAAGGCCCGGCATGTCCGGGCTTTGTTCGTTTCAGGCTGCGCCGTCGATCAACCGTTGCAGCGTCGGATCGCGTGCCGCCAGCACCTGGAACAGACCCAATGCGTGCAGTCCGGGCAGCAGACTGCGCAGATCGGCTTCGGCAGCGGCACGGGTGGCGGAGTCACCGGCCGGATCCTGCCAGTCGCGGACGCTGGCGAGGAAGGCGCCGACACTGCCCTTGCGCACGGTGAGACCGTTCACCTGCACGTCGTTCTGGTGATCGGGAAGGATGTCCTGCGGTTGCATGGCGTGCTCCTAGGGAATGGACGACCAGTGTCGACGCTCGCTTCCGACCGTTCTGCCGTATAACTGCCAATCGATATGGCAGAACAGACAGTCCAGACACCCCTGATCGATCCTGCACTGGCTGATGCCAGCGCGGGGCCCGCCCTGCTCGGCACGCAGTTGGCGATGCCGGGTTCACGCCGCACCGCCCGCCACCAGCACGCGCGCGGGCAACTGCTGGGCGCCCACACGGGCCTGCTGCGGATCGAGGCGGGCGACATCCACTGGCTGCTTCCGGCCGGACACGTGGCATGGCTTCCGCCGCAGCACCCGCATGCGCTGTCCAGCATCGGCAGCTTCGATGGCTGGAGCCTGTACTTCAGCAGGGAAGCCTGCGCAGGCTTGCCCACCACACCACGCATCTTCCAGCCCAGCGACCTGCTGCAGGTGGCAGTGCCGCGGGCACTGCAATGGTCCGGGCAGGCGTTGGATGCGGTACAACAGCGCCTGGCTGGGGTGATCATCGATGAAATCGCCGCCGGCACGCCATTGCCGCTGGCCCTGCAGCAACCCAGCGACCGCCGCCTGCGTCGCATCGCCTCGGCCCTGGCGCGCGCGCCGCATGACACCCGCAGCGTCGAGGACTGGGCCGCAGCGAGCGGCCTGTCCAGTCGCAGCCTCGCCCGCCGCTGGCAGGCCGAGACCAACATGACCCTGACCCACTGGCGGCAGCGCCTGCGCGTGCTGCTGGCGCTGCCGCAATTGCTGGCCGGCGAACCGGTCACCACCGTCGCACTGTCATTGGGCTACGACACGCCCAGCTCTTTCATCGCCGTGTTCAAGCGCGAGATGGGAGTGACGCCGGCGCGGTATGGGGACGGAAACGCCTCACTGCGCTGACATGAACAAGGCCCGGGGGATGACCGGGCCTCGTTCTGCATCCGCCGGGCATGGCCCGGCGCTACCGGTTCCGCTCAGCCGGAAATCGCCAGCCGTTCGTTGTGGTAACGGCGCACCGCAGCGAGCCACAGCACCGCGGCCAGACCCAGGCTTGCGCCAAGGTAGACCGCCCAGATCGTGGGGCTGATCGCCTCATGGCGGATCACCTTCAGCAGCATCTGGTTCTGCGACAGGAACGGCACCGCGTACTGCCACAGCTCGCTCTTCACCGGGTAGGCCATCAGCGCGTAGCCGGGCAGCATCGGCAGCAGCACCAGCCAGGTCATGTGGCTCTGCGCTTCCTTCATGCTCTTGGCGGCGGCCGAGAGGAAGGTCAGCAGCGAGGTGCCGATCAGCAGCATCGGCACCATCACCAGCAGCATCTGCAGCATCGAGCCGATGTTCATGTTGAGCTGCCGGCCGACATTGCCGGGCGCGATCTGCGCACTGGCCTTGAACGCGATCAACGTCAGCAGCAACGAGGCGAAGCCGACCACGCAGGCGGCGGCGATCTTGCCGCTGACGATGGCACTGCGCGAACCCGGGGTCGCCAGCAGCGGCTCAAGTGATTGCCGCTCGCGCTCACCGGCGGTGGCATCCATCACCAGATAGGCGCCACCGATGAACGAGGTCAGCGTCAGCAGTACCGGCAGCAGCATCGACAGCATCATGCCGCGCTTGGCCTCGGCACTGGCCATGTCCTGGGTGGCCACATCCAGCGGCCGCGCGACCTGTGCGTCGACGCCACGTGCCATCAGCCGCAGCGCACCGACTTGGCCGTTGTACGTCGCCAGGGCCGCCTGCAGGCGGGCGCTGGGTACCTCGGCGGCGCGCCGGGTGCTGTCACGGATCACTTCCACCAGTGCGGGCTTGCCGTTGGCCCAGTCCTTGCCGAAATCGGGGCTGATGCGCAGGGCCACGTCGATCTCCTGCGAGCGGATCGCCTCGGCCAGATCCTTCGGCGCCGGCGCGGTGTTCAACCCCTGCGCCGCCAGGAAAACCACCAGGTTCGGCGCATTCTCGGCACCGATGGTCGGGATCTGCAGCGGCTGTTCAATCTGGATGCGCACACGGCTTTCGGCCAGCTTGCCCATGCCCAGGATCAGCAGCGGGTACAGCAGTGGACCAAACAGCAGGGTCAGCATCAGGGTGCGGCGGTCACGCGAGAGGTCGCGCAGTTCCTTGCGCATCACCGTCATCATGGTCGACATCATGCTCATGCGTGCAGGCCCTCTTCGCTGCCGATCAGTTTCACGAACGCATCTTCCAGGTTGGGTTCGCCGGACTGCGCACGCAGTTCATCGGCGCTGCCGGCGGCCATCACCGTGCCCTTGGCGATGATCACGATGTGGTCACACAGCGCACCGACCTCCTGCATGATGTGGCTGGACAGGATCACGCAGCGCCCTTCCTCGCGCAGGCCCAGCAGGAAGCGGCGAAGTGCGCGGGTGGTCATCACGTCCAGGCCGTTGGTGGGTTCGTCGAGGATCACGTTGCGCGGATCGTGCACCAGCGCGCGGGCAATGGCGGTCTTGGTGCGCTGGCCCTGCGAGAAGCCATCGGTCTGGCGGTCGAGGATGTCGCCCATGTCCAGCGCATGCGACAGCACTTCGATGCGTTCGCGGATGCGCGACGCGGACAGGCCATGCAGCTCGCCGAAGTAAGCGATGTTCTCGCGCGCGGTCAGCCGCTTGTAGACGCCTCGCGCGTCGGGCAGTACGCCGAGATGGCGACGTACTTCCACCGGATTGCGGGCTGCGTCGATGCCATCGACGGTGATGCTGCCTTCATCCGGCGTCATCAGCGTGTACAGCATGCGCATGGTGGTGGTCTTGCCGGCGCCGTTCGGACCGAGCAGGCCGGTGATGCGCCCATCCTCGGCGCGGAAGCCGACATCGGCCACGGCCTGGATACGGCCGGTGCGGGTATTGAAGGCCTTGTGCAGGTTGTCGGCGACGATCATGGGGCCCATCCGTTGAACGAGGTGAACGCCGGCACGTAGCTCAGCGTGTCCAGGCAGCTGGCATCCAGCGCCTTGGCATCGGTGGTGTCGATGAACTGGCCGAGCAGGCGCGGCATGCAACCGGCGGCCAGGGTGCCGTGGCCTTGCCCGCGGGCAACCAGCGCACGTCCCTTCGGCAGCCCCTTGAGCACCTGTTCGGCGTAACGCGGCGGCGTCACCGGGTCCAGCTCGCCGGACAGCAGCAGCACCGGCAGATCACTGCGCAGTGGCGCTGCTGCTGCCGCCGGTGCCGGCTGGTGCGGCCACACCGGGCAGGCGGCAAAGAACGCACGCGCCGCTTCCGGTCCGAACAACGCATCTCCGCTTTCCGCCGGCGCCTGGTAGCGCGGTGCATCTTCGCTGCAGATCACCGACCACTGCATCCCGCGGTTGATCTGGAAATCCATGCTGCGGGTCGCACCGCGTACCAGCGAGGCCAGTGGCGCGTAACGCCCCTGCGCGGCCTCGTCCAGCACCAGTGGCAGCAGCGAGGAATACTGCGGCACGTAGGAGAAGGCGAACGCCAGGCCGACCACGCTGTCCGGGGTCAACACATCCTTGCGCGGCGCATTCGTGCCCGGATCGCGGTACTCGACGGTAACCGGCGTGCGGCGCAGGGTGTCCGCGACGCTGCGCAGCTGTGCGCGGGTATCGACCGGGAAGCGCTTGCTGCAGGCAGCATCCTTGCGGCACTGCGCCGACTGCAGGGTGATGGCGTTGTCGAAGGTATTGGCGAACTCACCCCCTACCACCAGATCGTTAGGTACCACGCCGTCGATGACGATGCTGCGGGTGTGCTGCGGATAGGCAGCCGCATAGCGCTGGGCAACACGAGTGCCATACGAGCCGCCGACCAGGTTGAGCGTGTCGGCGCCCAGCGCCTGGCGTACCGCGTCCAGATCAGCGATGGCCTCGGCGGTGGTATAGAAGCGCGGGTCGGCACGGCCCTTCAGCGACGCAGCGCAGCGTTCGGCGTACTCGCGCAGCAGCGCTTCGCTGGGCGCAGCCTCTTCATCCATCGGCAGCTCCTTGCCATCCGCGCCCAGGCAGCTGAGCGGATTGGAGCCGCCGGTGCCGCGCTGGTCGATCAGGAAGATGTCGCGCTGCTTGCGCACCTGGCGCAATGCCGTATCGACGATGACGGCCACCTCACTGGCCGCCTGGCCGGGGCCGCCGGCCAGGAAGAACACCGGGTCTGGCAGACCGGAACCGCTGTTGCCCGACTCCAGCCAGGCCACGCGCAGGTCGATCCTGCGGCCATCCGGACGGGACCGGTCTTCCGGCACCTGGAAGGTGGCGCACTGCGCCTCGACGTTGGCGCTGGCGCCTTCGGTGGCCAGCGTGCAGGGGCGGAAATCGATCTGGCCGTAGCGGCGGCTGGGCGAATCGCCTGCGCCGTCGGACCCTGCCTGCGGCGGTGCGCTGCAGCCGGCAATCAGCATGCTGGCCAGCAACCCGGCCCGCGCGAAATGGTGTCGTTGCATCGTGCGTGATTCCCCTGGGAATGTTCCTGTCCACCACGACGGTGTGCCGCGGCAGATGTGACCAAACAGATGTGACCCAACTTACACGCGCCGGGCGCTGGCGGCGACAGGCGGATGTCCTAGGCCGGCGTCGGCACCGCCACCAGGCGGTTGCGGCCCTCGGCCTTGGCCCGGTACAGGGCGGTGTCGGCCAGCGCGATCAAGCCGGAAAGATCGGTCCGGCCATCGTCCAGCACCAGTCCGATGCTGGCGGTCACCGCCACCGGACCGGTATCGAGCAGGGCCGGACGCTGCTGCAGCCCCTGGCGGATCGCGTCGGCCAGCGCTGTCGCCTCGTTGCCGCTGCTGCCAGGCAGCAGCAACAGGAACTCCTCGCCCCCATAGCGGCTGAGCAGATGCACGCGGCCGATCGCGCAGCGCTGCAGCACCCCGGTGAAATGCTGCAGCACGTGGTCACCCGCCAGATGACCCCAGCGATCGTTGACCTGCTTGAAATGATCCACATCCAGCAACAGCAGCGCCAACGGCGTACCGTGCCGGCGCGCCTGTTCCAGCTGCAGCTGCCCATCCGCCAGCACCGCGCTGCGATTGAGCAGGCCGGTAAGACCATCGATCCGCGCAGCCCGGCGCAGTTCCACCAGCATGCGTTCGACCAGCAGCAGCACCAGAGCGAAGCAACGGGCCAACTCCAGCATTACCCCGGCCAGGTAGGTCACGAACATCGGCGTGCCGGTGCGCATGATGTCCTCGCCGGCACCGGGCGCCACGGGCAGGAACAGGCGCACCACGTACAGCAGGCCCTCGGCGAGGAATACCGCAGCGGCCAGCCTGCAGCTGGTGCGCTGCTGTGGCGGGGCTTGGCGCAGCAGCAGCCAGGCGATCCAGCCGTCGATGATCGCAGCGAACACACTGAATACATGCAGGCGCACGACCAGGTTCGGCCACGGCACCAGGAACAGGAAGATGCCGGCCATGAACGCAGCTACCAGCAACAGCGGTCGCCATACCGGCAGGGGTTGGTCCAGATGCAGGGCCATGCCACGCAGCAGCAGCACCGCGCAGGCAGCCATCGCTGCGTTGCCGGCCAGAATCGCCGGCACCTGCGGCAGGTAGGGACGCAGCGCCAGCAGGGTCACCCCCAGGGTCAGGGCCCACAGGCTGAGCGTCCACAGCCGCAGCACCGGTTGCCCGCGCAACACCACCAGCAGCAACGAGAACCCCAGCGCGATGCCCACGCAGAGCAGGAAGCCAAGCACGGCGACGGTGGGGAAATCCAGGGACATGCGGCGCTGCAGGAAGGGCGGCGCGCGCATCTTAGCGCCTTGCGGCGGCCGCACGGACCGTTGCACCTGGGCAGGGCCAGGCGAGCCATCGAATCCGGTGGCGGAAAACGGCGAGCACGCGGCCCATGGCGCCGACAGAATGCGCGGAAATCCGGGAGACACTCCATGCATTCGTGGCAACTCAGTGGCATCGACCACCAGCCGTTCGAAGCGCTTTTCGAAACCAGCGACGACACCTTGGCCGCACGGGGAATCGTGCGGCGACGCGCCGGCGACAGTGGTGGCTACCCCTGCAGGGTCAGCCTGACCGACGCGCCTGCGGGTGCGGAACTGCTTCTGCTGCCATACACACACTTGGCCTCGCATTCGCCCTACCGCGCCTCGGGCCCGATCTTCGTGCAGCGTGGTGCCACCCGCTGCGTGCTGCCGGCAGGCGTGGTACCTGCCTACGTGCACCGTCGGCTGATGTCAGTGCGTGCCTATGACAGCGCGGACTTCATGCTGAGCGGCTTGGTATGCCAGGGCAACGAGGTTGCTGCGCACCTGGACCGGTTATTCGCCGATGCGACGGTGGCCTTCGTGCAACTGCACAACGCAGGGCATGGATGCTTTTCGTGCCAGGTGGATCGGGCAGGAAATCAACGGTCGTGAAGGTACGCACGAACGTGATCGTTGCCGCGATGCAGGCGTGACCGCCAACGCATTCGTTCAGTGTGGCGTGAAGCCTGCGGGAAGGGCTTCACACGCGCAGTCACGGATCGGCATCGACGAGGTTTCGCGCTGTGCATTGCCGCTCGATACTCGCGGCGGTACCGCTCATCGTCCGTCGCGCGGCACAGCGCGGGTACAGCGGTCACCGCTCTCTTCGACGACCACAAGGATGCGCCATGTCTCTGCGATACACCCCCTTGCTGTTGGCTACCGTCTTCGTTGGCGCCGGTGTTGGCGTTGCCGGCAACGCGGCCGCACACGGCACGATGATCACCCCGGTCAGCCGCGTCTATGCCTGTTTCCAGGGCAACCCGGAAAACCCCACCAACCCGGCCTGCGCGGCCGCCAAGGCAGTGGCCGGTTCGCAGGCGTTCTACGACTGGAACGGCATCAACCAGGCCAACGCCAACGGCAACCACCAGGCCGTGGTGCCCGACGGCAAGCTGTGCAGCGGCAACAACCCGACTTTCCGCGGCCTGGACCTGGATCGCAGTGACTGGCAGACCACGCCGATCCAGCCCGATGCGAACGGCAGGTTCACCTTCGTGTTCAAGGCCACCGCCCCGCATGCCACGCGTGACTGGAAGTTCTTCGTCACCCGCGCCGGCTGGCAGCCGGGCAGCCCGCTGCGCTGGGCCGACCTGCAGGAATTCTGCTCGCTGGGCAATACGCCGCTGTCGGCCGATGGCACCTACAAGCTGCAATGCACGCTGCCGCAGCGCAGCGGCCAGCATGTGATCTACAACACCTGGCAGCGCTCGGATTCGACCGAAGCGTTCTACACCTGCATGGATGTGCGCTTTGAAGGCGGCGGCGGTACCACGCCGGTACCGCAGTGGCAGGATGCCGGGCCGGTCACCGCGCGTACCGAGCTGCCGGTCGGCACCACGTTGGCGCTGCGTGTGTTCAATGCCAACGGCAACGATGTGGAACGTGTGGAAGCCACGCTCGCCGCAGGCCAGACCGCGCCAGCGCAGTGGCCGCTGGCGCTGGCCCGCAAGGTCAATGCCAGTGCCCAGCATGCGCGCGTGGGGGTGCTCAGCAACGGCGCGATCACGCCGATCGCCTCGGCCACCGACAACCGCGTGTACCTGAAGGACGGCAACCGCTTCCAGCTGGACACGAAGGTGCCGGACCCGGGCACGCCGTCGCCCGGCGGCGACTTCGACCATGTGTATCCGGCCGGCATCGGCAGCTACGTACCCGGGCAGACCGTGGTGAAGAGCAGCGACGGCAAGCTCTACGCCTGCCGCCCGTTCCCGGAAGGTGCGTGGTGCAACGTCAATGCCGAGGCGTACCGGCCGGGCGTGGGCTCGGCGTGGCGCGATGCCTGGGTGCCGTACTGAGTGAGTGAGAGATGGAGCGGGAGCGGCGCGCACGTGCCGCCCCGCTTCTGCAATCGGGCAGATGCAGACCCGCGGGTACAACATGAAGTGTTAACCCGTTCGCGCAGGCAATGCACATTGCGTCGCAACCTGCAGCTTTTCGGAATCGTTGAATGGATGGCGCTGTGCATCGTGTGGAGACTCGCTGGTCCTTCCACCGTTCACAGGATCCCCACCATGCAACCGCTCAATCGACTCGCTCTCGCGATGACTGCCATCGCCGGCCTGGGCGTCTCTGCCAGTGCGCTGGCACACGGCACCATGTCCAAACCCAGCAGCCGGGTCTATGCCTGCTACCAGGGCAATCCGGAGAACCCGACCAATCCGGCGTGCGCCGCCGCAAAAGCGATCGGCGGTGCACAGCCCTTCTATGACTGGTCCGGCATCAACCAGGCCAATGCCAACGGCAATCACCAGGCCGTGGTGCCGGACGGACAGTTGTGCAGCGGTGGCAACAGCAAGTACCGCGGCCTGGATCTGGATCGGTCCGACTGGTCGACCACCCCGATCCGCGCCGATGGCAACGGCCGCTACACCTTTGAATTTCTTGCGCCCGCCCCGCATGCCACCCGTGACTGGAAGTTCTATGTGACGCGCGAAGGATGGCAGCCAGGTTCGCCCGTGGGCTGGTCGGATCTGCAGGAGTTCTGCACCTTGGGCAACGTGCCGCTGTCGGAAGGTGGTGTCTACAAGCTGGATTGCCCGTTGCCCCAGCGCACCGGCCAGCATCTGATCTACAACACCTGGCAGCGCTCGGATTCGGCCGAGGCGTTCTACACCTGCATGGACGTGCGTTTCGAGGGTGGCGGTGGTGTAACGCCGCCGCCGCAATGGCACGATGCCGGCCCTGTCACCGCGCGCGGAGCCCTGGATGCGGGTACGACCCTCACCCTGCGCGTGTTCAACGCGAACGGCAATGATCTGGAACGCATCGACACCACGCTGACCACTGGCCAGACGCTGCCAACGCAGTGGCCGCTGACGTTGGCCCGTGCGGTCAATGCAGGCGCGCGGCATGCCCGCATCGGCCTGCTGGAGAATGGTGTGATCACGCCGATTGCCTCAGCAACGGCGAACCGCGTCTACCTGGCGCAGGGGCATCGGTTCCAGCTGGATACGAAGGTGCCCGATCCGGTGCAGCCGCCGGGCGACTTCGATTTCATCTATCCGGCCGGCATCGGCAGCTACGTGCCCGGGCAGACCGTGGTGAAGAGCAGCGACGGCAAGCTCTACGCCTGCCGCCCGTTCCCGGAAGGCGCGTGGTGCAACGTCAATGCCGAGGCGTACCGGCCGGGCGTGGGCTCGGCCTGGCGCGATGCCTGGGTGCCGTACTGAGGCATGGTCCAGGGGCGGCCGGGTGCCGCCTCCGGTTCATGAGGTTGCCGGCCAGCGGCCGGCACTACCCGGGTTCGTGGGGTTGCCGGCCAGCGGCCGGCACTACCCTTGGGTTTACTTGCTGCTGACGTACTTCTCGCGGCGGATCTGCGGATTGCCCAGGCCCGCCGCCTTCAGCGCTTCGGCGCAGGCGTCGACCATGTCCGGGTTACCGCACAGGTAGGCGATGTCGGTGGCCGGGTCCGGCGTGAATTCCGCCAGCGCCTGCTGCACGTAGCCATGGTGTACATCCGGGTGCGGCTCGGCCGGCGGTTCCCGCGACAGGCACGGCACATACCGGAAGTTCGGGTGCTTTTCGGCGAAGCTGTAGAAGTCTTCGCTGTACAGCAGCTCGCCCGGGCTGCGTGCACCCTGCAGCAGGACCACCTGCACGCCGCGCTCGGCCATCGCCGTTGCCAGCAACGGCAGCATCGAGCGGTACGGGGTGACGCCGGTACCGGTGGCAATCAGCAGGTAGCGGCCGTTGTGGTCGCCCGGATTCAGGCAGAACCGACCGTAGGGGCCGGACGCGCTGACCTGGCCGCCGATGTCCAGCGCCTCGAACAGGGCCGTGGCGGCGCCGCCGGGGACGAAGCTGACCGCGATATCCACCGCCTCGCCCGGGCCCAGCGCGTGATCGTGGATGGTCGCCAGCGAATAGCTGCGCTTGGTTTCGGTGCCATCGGCGTAGCTGAAATGGACCTGGATGAACTGGCCGGGCTGGAAATCCAGCGGCTGGCCGTCGTCACGCACGAACTGGTAATGGCCGATGGAGGGCGCCAGCATGCGGCGGTCGACCAGTTTGATGGGGAATTGGACAGGCACGACTTTTCGGGACAGTGTGTAGCCGGGGCAAGCCCTCGGGGTCTTCTATAATAGACCTTCCCCGCCCCTCTCCAGCGCCAGCCCATGGGCGCGAAGGCTTCGAGCTTGGCTTCCCAGAACGATACGGCGCCCGCCCTGCGCGTGCGCGACCTGCGTAAAACCTATGACAACGGCACCCAGGCCCTGAAAGGGGTCTCGCTGGAAGTGGCCCCGGGCGATTTCTTCGCCCTGCTGGGCCCGAACGGCGCCGGCAAGTCCACCCTGATCGGCATCATCAGCTCCTTGGTCAACCTCAGCGAGGGCCAGGTGGAGGTGTTCGGCAGCGACCTGGTGCGCAACCGCAGCGCCACCATGCGCCTGATCGGGCTGGTGCCGCAGGAGATCAACTTCAACTTGTTCGAAAAGCCCTTCGACATCCTGGTGAACTACGCCGGTTTCTACGGCGTGCCGCGCGCGGAAGCCGAGCAGATGGCCGAGGTCGAGCTCAAGCGCGCCCACCTGTGGGAGAAGGCGCAGGTGATGAGCCGCACCCTGTCCGGTGGCATGAAGCGCCGGCTGATGATCGCCCGCGCGATGATGACCCGGCCGCGCCTGCTGATCCTGGACGAACCGACTGCCGGCGTGGACATCGAGATCCGCCGCGACATGTGGCGGGTGCTGAAGGAGATCAACGCCGCCGGCACTACGATCATCCTGACCACCCACTACCTGGAAGAGGCCGAGCACCTGTGCCGCAACCTGGCCATCATCGACCATGGCCAGATCGTCACCCAGGGCCCGATGCGCGAACTGCTGGCCAAGCTTGATGTGGAAGGCTTCCTGCTGGACATCGACGGCGCCCTGCCCGCGCAGCTGCCGGTGATCGAGGGTGCGACCCTGATCGCCACCGACAGCCACACGCTGGACATCGACATGCCGCGCGCGATGGATCTGAACCGCGTGTTCGAAGCACTGAACGCAGCGGGCATCCGCGTGCGTTCGATGCGTACCAAGAGCAACCGCCTGGAGGAACTGTTCGTGCGCCTCACCGGCAACCAGGAGACGTCCGCATGAGCAGCACCCCGACCCCGGTCCTGACCGACGGCCAGCGCAACCGCATCGCACTGATGACCATCGTGCGCCGCGAAGTCGCCCGCATCATGCGCATCTGGGGCCAGACCCTGGTGCCGCCGGCGATCACCATGACCCTGTACTTCCTGATCTTCGGCGGCCTGATCGGTTCGCGCGTGGGCGACATGGGCGGCTACACCTACATGCAGTTCATCGTGCCGGGCCTGGTGATGATGAGCGTTATCCAGAACAGTTACGGCAACATCAGTTCGTCATTCTTCGGCGCCAAGTTCGGCCGCCACGTGGAAGAACTGCTGGTCAGCCCGATGCCGAACTGGGTGATCCTGTGGGGCTACGTGGCCGGTGCGGTGCTGCGCGGCCTGATGGTCGGCGTGATCGTGCTGATCATCGCGATGTTCTTCACCCCGGTGCGCATTCCGCATCCGCTGGTGACCCTGACCACGGTGATCCTGGGCGCGACGATCTTCTCGCTGGCCGGCTTCATCAACGCGGTGTATGCGAAGAAGTTCGACGACGTGGCAATCGTGCCGACCTTCATCCTGACCCCGCTGACCTACCTGGGCGGCGTGTTCTATTCGGTGAAGCTGCTGCCGCCATGGGCGGAGGCGGCCACGCACGCGAACCCGATCTTCTACATGGTCAACGCGTTCCGCTATGGCCTGCTGGGCAGCAGCGATGTGCCGGTGGTGGTGGCGTATGCGCTGATGATCGGTTTCGTGGTGGTGCTGACGGCGCTGGCGCTGTGGTTGTTGAAGCGTGGCGTAGGCATGCGCAGCTGAGGATGTTCTGCAGGGCCTGCGGCCCTGCACCCGCGGTGGTAGTGCCGGCCGCTGGCCGGCAACGTCAACGTCAACGTCAACGTCAAAAGCGAGCTATCCGTGGGATGGCGGGGTGGGTCCAGTGGCGGGGGACGCCGTGAACCCATCCATGGGGGCTTGGCCGCGGCATCCATGCCGCGGACACCCCCGCCACCGGACCCACCCCGCCTTTGACAGTTTCCCGATGCTGTTGGAACGGCGGTCTTTGCTGCTGTTGGTGGGTGTCGACCTTGGTCGACACGGCAGATCCACGCCATGCGTGGATGGCTGGAGATCATGTAGAGCCGAGCCAATGCTCGGCTCTTTTTGTTTGCGATCTGATGGATGTGGATCCACGGGAAAGATGATCGAGAGAACCGAGCGGAGCGACCCGCTGTTGCTTTTGATTTTCTTCTTTGTTTTCCGTGGTGGACGCACACGGAAACCGTCAGGGGTCGGGCGGTGTGGGCTCGCGGGGGTGTCCGCGCCATGGATGGCGCGGCCAAGCCTACAAGGACGTATTCACGGCGTCCCCCGCGAGCCCACCCCGCCCGACGCAAACACGGCTTGTGCTTCAAGCCACCACGAGGGGCGCAGCCGTTGGCCGCAAACTCCGGCACAATCACAGCAGTGAATCCCCCAACTGCAGTGAGCGTGCAATGCGTATCCTGATCCTCGGCGCCGGCGGTACCGGCGGTTACTTCGGTGGTCGCCTGGCCCAGGCGGGTGTGGACGTGACCTTCCTCGTGCGCCCTGCCCGCGCCGCGCAACTGGATCGCGATGGCCTGGTGCTGCGCAGCCCGGTGGGTGACGCCACGTTCCCGGTGCAGCATGTCACCGCAGATGCCCTGGCGACGCTGGCTGCAGACACGCCGTTCGATCTGGTGATCCTCAGCTGCAAGGCCTACGACCTGGACAGCTCGATCGATGCCATCGCACCGGCCGTGGGCGCGAGCACCACCGTGCTGCCGATCCTCAACGGCCTGCATCACTACAACGCGCTCGACGCGCGCTTCGGTCGCGAGGCAGTGCTCGGGGGGCTGTGCTTCATCAGTGCGACCAAGGCGCCCGATGGTGCCGTGCTGCACCTGGGCAAGCCGGCCAAGCTGACCTTCGGCGAACGCGATGGCGGTGCGGTCTCCGCGCGCGTGCAGGCATTCGCTGCAGCCTGCGCACAGGCGAATCTCGATCATCTGGCCAGCGAACACATCGGCCAGGAACAGTGGATCAAGTACACGTTCCTCACCGCGCTGGCGGCGGCTACCTGCCTGCTGCGTGCGGACATCGGCACCATCGTGGCCACCGACGACGGCGATGCCATCGTGCGCGGGCTCTACGATGAATGCCTGGCGGTGGCCGAAGCCGCGGATGAACCGGTGCCGCAGGCGGCGCAGGACACCGCGCGCGGTACCCTGACCCAGGCCGGTTCGGCGTTGAAGGCGTCGATGCTGCGCGACCTGGAAGCGGGCCAGCAGGTGGAAGCCGCGCAGATCGTCGGCGACATGCTGGCGCGTGCGCGCGCCGCGGGCCAGGAAGCGTTGCTGCTGCAGGTGGCCTACAGCAGCCTGCAGGCCTATCAGGCCCAGCGCGCGGCGTGACCCGATGAACCTGGCTGGCCCGTTGCCGAAGCGGGTACTGATCCTCGGCATGGGCTGGAGTGGGCGCGTGTTGGCTGCGCACCTTCAGGCCCTAGGCGTGCAGGTGGAAGGCACGGTGCGCGATCCGGCGTCAGCACCTGACGATGGCCTGCAGCGCCATCAGCTGCAGGCCGACGCTGCGCTCTCACCTGCCCTGCTCGCTGCCATCGCCCACACCGACGCGGTGCTGTGCAGCGTGCCACCCGATGCCGAGGGCGACCCGGCACTGCGACTGCTGCATGCCGCGCTGCGTGACAGCGTTTCCTTGCGTTGGCTTGGCTACCTGTCGTCGACCTCGGTCTATGGCGACCGTGACGGTGGCTGGATCGACGAGAGCAGCGTTGCCGATGCCACAGAACCCACGGGCATGCAGCGTCAACTCGCCGAAACGCAATGGCGTACGCTGGCGGATGCGCGCGGCATCGCCTCGGCGGTATTTCGCCTGCCGGGCCTCTATGGGCCCGGGCGCAATGCGCTGCTGCAGCTGTCCCAAGGCCGCGCGCGGCACGTGGTGCGGCCAGGGCTGGTGTTCAATCGCCTGCATGTCGAAGACCTGGCAACGGTGGTGATCGCCGCGATGCGACGCCCCACGGCCAATGCGCTGTATCTGCCGAGCGATGGCGAACCGGCGCCGTCGCAGGATGTACTGGCCTTCGCCGCACAGCTGGGCGGGTTCGCCATGCCACCCGCAGTGGCCTGGGATGATCCATCGCTCAGCGCGACATTGCGGCGCTTCTACCAGAGCAACAAGCGCATCGACAGCCGGGGCACGCGCGAGGCGCTGGACTGGACGCCGCAGTTTCCAACGTATCGGGAAGGGCTGACGGATCTTGCAGCTTCGCTCGCCGGGCATGGCCCGGCGCTACCGGATCCGGGCGTTCCCGGCTGACGGGTAGTGCCGGCCGCTGGCCGGCAGCACACTTTGATTGCCGGCCAACGGCCGGCACTACCGCCTGCTATCAGGCAGCGCCCGGCAGGCGGAAGAACGCACGCGTGGCAGCCGTGGCGTTTGCCGCCGTGGTCTGCACATCCTCGCCACGGTCCCGCGCCAGTTCTTCCACGATGTGCGACAGGAACACCGGTTCGTTGCGGCGGTCCTTCGGCATCGGCTTCAGGGTGCGCGGCAGCAGGTACGGTGCGTCGGTCTCGATCATCAACCGGTTGGCCGGAATGTTCTTCACCAGCTCGCGCAGGTGCCCACCACGACGCTCGTCGCACAGCCAGCCGGTGATGCCGATGTACCAGTCCTGGTCCAGGTAATCAAACAGCTCCTGCCGCTCGCCGGTGAAGCAGTGCACCACGGCCGGACCGATGTGGCCTTCGAAGTTCTTCATCTGCGCCATGAAATCGGCATGCGCATCGCGCTGGTGCAGGAACAAGGGCTTGCCATTGTCCGCAGCCAGCTGCAGCTGGCGTTCAAACGCGCGGTGCTGCGCCGGGCGCGGCGAGAAATCGCGGAAATAGTCCAGCCCACACTCGCCCACTGCGACAACTTCAGGGTGGGCATGCAGCGCACGCATCTCCGCATCGCACTCATCGGTGTACTCCACCGCGTGGTGCGGATGCACGCCGGCGGTGGCGTACAGGAAGCCGGGGTGCTGCTGCGCCAGCTGCAGGGCCAGCGGCGAATGCTCGCGACTGGCACCGGTGATGATCATCTGCACCACACCGGCCTGCCGAGCGCGGTCCAGCACGGCATCGCGGTCGCGGTCGAAGGAGTCGTGGGTCAGGTTGGCGCCGATATCGATCAGATGCATGAGGGCAGCAGGGACAGGAAAACCCGCGCATTGTACCCGTGCCCGCCATGGCCCCTTATCCTTTGCACATGAATGCCCCGCAATTCCCCATTTCCCCGCTGCTGCCGCAGATCCAGCAGCACCTGGCCGCACACCCGCGGCTGGTGCTGGAAGCCCCGCCCGGCGCCGGCAAGACCACCCAGGTGCCGTTGGCGCTGCTCGATGCGCCCTGGCTGCAGGGCCGCAGGATCATCCTGCTGGAACCGCGCCGGGTGGCTGCGCGCAGTGCCGCGATGTTCATGGCGCGCCAGCTCGGCGAGGAGGTCGGCGGCACCGTCGGCTACCGCATCCGCTTCGAGAACAAGGTATCGGCGCGCACCCGCATCGAGGTGGTCACCGAGGGCATCCTGACCCGGATGCTGCAGGACGACCCGATGCTGGAAACCGTCGGCGCGATCCTGTTCGATGAATTCCACGAGCGCCACCTCAGTGGCGATCTCGGCCTGGCGCTGGCCCTGGATGTGCAATCGCAGCTGCGCGACGACCTGCGTTTGCTGGTGATGTCGGCGACGCTGGACGGTGAGCGCCTGGCCCGCTTCCTCGATGCACCACGGTTGAGCAGCGAGGGCCGCAGCTATCCGGTGGCGATCAGCCACTTCCCGGCGCGGCGTGACGAGGCACTGGAGCTGCAGGTGCGGCGCGCGGTACAGCAGGCGCTGGCCGAGCACCCCGGCGACCTGCTGGTGTTCCTGCCCGGCCAGCGTGAGATCGCACGCGTGCAGGCCGGCCTGCAGGACAATCTTGATGGCGCTGCGGTGGACGTGCTGGCCCTGCACGGTGAACTGCCGGTGGAACAGCAGGCGCGCGTGCTGCAGGCCTCCAGCGACGGCCGCCGCCGCGTGGTGTTGGCCACCAACGTGGCCGAATCCTCGGTGACGCTGCCCGGCGTGCGTGTAGTCATCGACAGCGGTCAGGCACGCGAGCCACGCTACGACCCCAACAGTGGCTTCACCCGCCTGGACGTGGTGGCCATCGCGCAGGCCTCGGCCGACCAGCGCGCCGGCCGTGCCGGGCGTGTGGCCGAGGGCGTGGCCTGGCGGCTGTGGCCGCAGTCGCAACGGCTGGAGCCGCAGCGTCGCGCCGAGATCGACCAGGTTGAACTGGCCGGCCTTGCGCTGGAGCTGGCCGCCTGGGGCAGCAGTGACCTGCGCTTCCTCGACCCGCCACCGAGCGGGCCGATGGCCGCCGCACGCGAACTGCTGCAGCGCCTGGGTGCGTTGTCCAGCAGCGGCGCGATCACCGCACTCGGCCGTCGCGTGCTGGCGCTGGGCACCCATCCGCGGATGGCCGCGATGCTGCTGGCCGCACCCGATGCCCGCGCACAGGCCTTGGCCGCCGATCTTGCCGCATTGCTGGAAGCCCGCGACCCGTTGCGCCAAGGCGGTGATGCATTGGCCGCGCGCTGGCGTGCACTGGCGGCCTTCCGTAATGGCCGTGCGCCCGCCGATGCCAATCGCAGCGGCTTGGCCGCCATCGATGCCGCTGCCAAACAGTGGCGCCGTCGCCTGCGCTGTGAGGCCGCGCCACCGGCCAGCATCGAGGCGCACGAACTGGGCGACCTGCTGGCGCACGCCTTCCCCGACCGCATCGCCTTCCAGCATCCGAACGACCCGCTGCGTTACCTGCTGGCCAACGGCCGCAGCGCCCGCCTGCATGAACTGAGCGACCTGCGGGGCGAACCGTGGCTGGTGGCGAGCGAACTGCGTTTCGAGGCACGCGACGCGCTGCTGCTGCGCGCCGCACCGGTGGATGAAGGCTATCTGCGCAGGCGCTGGCCCGACCGCTTCGTGACCGAAGACGCGGTGCGCTGGGATGACACGCGCCGCGCCCTGGTCGCGCTGCGCGAAACACGCTTCGACCGCATCGTGATGGACAGCCGTTCGGCCGGCCGGGTTGATCCGCAGCTGGCGGCGCAGGCGCTGACTGACGCCGTTGCCGAGCTCGGCCTGCAGGCATTGCCATGGACCGAGGGTCTGCGCCAGTGGCAGGCGCGGGTGGAATCGCTGCGGCGCTGGATGCCCGAGCTGGGCCTGCCCGACTGCAGTGACGTCGCATTGCTGGCCAACCGTGCGCAATGGCTGCAGCCGGCATTCGCTGGCAGGACACGTCTGGATGCGCTGGACGAGGCCAGTTTCGGCGAAGCGCTGAAGTCGCCACTGGAATGGACGCAGCGGCAGCTGGTCGAGCGCCACGCGCCCACCCGGATCACCGTACCTTCAGGGCTGGAGCGGCCGATCACCTACGCGCTGGACGGCGAAAGCGGCGAGCCGCTGCCGCCCGTGCTGGCGGTGAAGCTGCAGGAGTTGTTCGGGCTGGCCGACACGCCGCGCATCGCCGATGGCCGGGTGCCGCTGACCCTGCACCTGCTGTCACCGGGCGGCCGGCCGTTGCAGGTCACCCAGGATCTGCGAAATTTCTGGGAGAACACCTACGCCGAGGTGAAGAAGGAGATGAAGGGCCGTTACCCGCGCCACCCCTGGCCGGACGATCCGTGGACGGCCACGGCGACCCACCGGGCCAAACCGCGCGGGACCTGAGTGGCGGGGTCGGATCCCTTTGCATGGCAAAGGGCTCTGACCCCAAGGATGCGCGCCGGGGTCAGAGCCCTTTCCCAACGGAAAGGGATCCGACCCCAGCCCGCCCGTTCCTGAATGGCTGCGTTAGAGTCACACCACGCGCCCGCCTGACTGACATACCGTTTACGGGCAACAGGCGACACTGGACTTCGACCCGAGGCAAGGACACCCCCGCATGAGCAAACTGACCGTAATCACCGACCGCGCCCTGGAGCGCGCCCTCGACCTGGCCCACACCGCGGGCGATGGCCTGAAGAGCGCTGGCGGCAGCCTGCGTCACCTCGGCCCGCAGGCCAGCGACTGGATCAAGACCGGCGCCGCGCTTGGCGCGGTGAAGACCGGCGGCAAGGTCGCCACCAAGTTCGCCCGCCGCAATCCGGCGGTGACCATCGCGGCGGCTGCCGTGGGCGTGGGCCTGCTGGGTTACGCGCTGTACCGCAAGCAGCAGAAGAAGAAGGCCGCCAATGGTCACGTCGTGAACGGCCAGGCCCAGCGCATCAATGCGCGCGACCGCCGCAACGACACCGTAGTCGATGAGCACAGCGATATCGGCAGCGACGCCTGATTGGCCGGGGTCGGATCCCTTCCGCAGGAAGGGCTCTGACCCCATGACGCTGCACGAGGGCCGGACGCCGCAAGGACTCCGGCCCTTTTTTGTTTCAGCCGATCTGCCGCCACTGCCCCGGCTGCAGGTCATCCAGCCGGTACGGCCCCATCGCAGCACGTACCAGGCGCAGCGTCGGCAGGTTCACCGCAGCCGTCATCCGCCGCACCTGACGGTTGCGTCCTTCGCGGATCGTGATCGCCAGCCAGCTGTCGGGCACCGTCTTGCGGAAGCGCACCGGTGGATCGCGGAGCCACAGCTCAGGCGCAGGGTCGAGGCGCTCGATTTTCGCCGGCAGCGTCAGCCCATCATTGAGCACCACGCCATCGCGCAGCTGCTGCAGCTGCTCGTCGCTGGGCGTGCCTTCCACCTGCACCCAGTAGAGCTTGTCCGCCTTGTGCTTCGGGTCGGTCAGCTTGTGCGCAAGCGTGCCGTTGTCGGTCAGCAGCAGCAGGCCTTCGCTGTCATGGTCGAGGCGGCCGGCAGCGTAGACGCGCGGCGGTAAACCAAAACCCGCGAGGGTCGGCCGCGGCGGCACGCTGCGGTCGGTGAACTGGCAGAGCACGTTGAACGGCTTGTTGAAGGCAATCAGCATTACGGGTACGGCAGGCGGCGGGTAAGGCATTGTCCCACGCCGCGCGTCGTGCAACCGACCTGTAGAGCCGAGCCAATGCTCGGCTCCTGTTGCGTTCCGTCGCGCTGTGCGCGATGAGCCGAGCATGGGCTCGGCTCTACAGCGGGGAATCCGTGCTGGCAGTACGACGTGCCGGCTTACGGCTTCACGAAACGCAGGGTCATGCGGTCGCTTTCACCGATGGCCTGGTACTTGGCGTCATCCGCCTTGTCATGCTGGTTGGTCGGCGGCAGGGTCCAGACGCCATTCGGATGGTCCTTGGTATCGCGCGGGTTGGCATTGACCTCGGTACGCGCATCCAGCTTGAAACCGGCGGCCTCGGCCATCGCGATCACCTGCTGCTGGCCCACATAACCGGTGTCGTCAGCGTCGGCCACGTCGGCCTTGGCGCGGTGCTCGACCACGCCGAGCACGCCGCCCGGCTTGAGCACGTTGAAGAAGCCCTGGAACATGCCCTGCGCCTGGCCGGCCTTGCGCCAGTTGTGCACGTTGCGGAACGTCAGCACCACATCAGCCGAGTTGGCTGCGCCGAACACCGGCTTGGCCGGGTCGTAGGCGACCACGGCGGTCTTGTCGAACTGTGCCGGTGCCGCGGCGTACTTCTTTTCCAGGCTGTCGCGGCTGCGCTGCTGGTAGTCGCGGCCGCGGCCTTCCGCCACGGCCTGCGGATCGACCACCGCAGCGATGTAATGGCCCTTGTCGCGCAGCAGCGGCGCCAGGATTTCCGAGTACCAGCCATTGCCGGGCGTGATCTCGATGACGGTCTTCTCCGGCGCCACGCCGAAGAAGCCCAGCGTCTGCGCAGGATGACGGAAACCGTCGCGCTTGACGTTGGCCGGGTCGCGGGTCGAGGCCTTCACCGCCGCATCGATCGCCGGCGACACCTGGATCTTTGCCGGTGCGACCGTGACCGGCGCAGCGAATGCGGGAACGGCGACCAGCAGCGCCGAGGCAAGCAGCACGCGGCAACCACGCAGGGATGAGGCAGCAATCATCGGGGCGACTCCAGCGGAAGATGCGGCGAGACTAGCAGCCGCCGCGCCGCAGGTGTTCACAAAACGTTAGCCGCGTGCGCGTCGCGGAACACAGTTTTGTGGTCAGCGCCGCAGCGCGGTCACACATCGCGCTCTATCCTGAAGGACTTTCCCCAAGGAGTCCGTGCCCATGACGGCAATCCGCGAACTGGGCCGTTCCGGCCTGCATGTAGCTCCGCTCGCCTTCGGTGGCAACGTATTCGGCTGGAGCGCCGATGAGAAGGCCAGCTTTGCGCTGCTGGATGCCTTCGTCGATGCCGGCTTCAACCTGGTCGACACCGCCGATGTGTATTCAGCGTGGGTGCCGGGCAACCAGGGTGGCGAGTCGGAGACCCTGCTCGGCAAGTGGTTCGCGCGCAGCGGCAAGCGCGACAAGGTGGTGCTGGCGACCAAGGTGGCCAAATGGGCCGAGCGGCCCGGCCTAACCCCGGACAACATCAATGCAGCGGTGGAGGATTCGCTGCGTCGCCTGCAGACCGATGTGATCGATCTGTACCAGGCCCACGAGGACGATGAATCCACGCCGCTGGAAGCCACCCTGGCTGCGTTCGGTCGCCTGATCGAGGCAGGCAAGGTGCGTGCGATCGGTGCGTCCAACTACAGCGCCACGCGTCTGGCCGAAGCACTGAAGGTGTCCACCGACTACAAGCTGCCGCGTTACGAAACCCTGCAGCCGGAGTACAACCTGTACGACCGCGCCGGCTACGAGAAGGAGCTGGAACCGCTGGTGCAGCGCGAGCAGATCGGCGTGATCAATTACTACGCACTGGCCAGTGGCTTCCTCAGTGGCAAGTACCGCACGCCGGACGATGCCGGCAAGAGCAGCGCGCGTGGCGCAACCGTGGTCAAGCGCTATCTGAACCCGCGCGGCCTGCGCATCCTGCAGGCGCTGGATGATGTGGCCAGCAAGCACAACGCCACTGCCGCGCAGATCGCGCTGGCCTGGCAGATTGCACGGCCGTCGATCACCGCACCGATTGTCAGCGCCACCAGCGTGGAACAGCTGCACGACCTGCTGGCGGCGGCGAACGTCGCGTTGAGCGTGCAGGACGTGGCGCAGCTGGATGCGGCCAGCGTGGAAGGTTGAGCAAGGACGGTGCCGACCAACGTCGGCACCGTTCAGTAGATCCACGCCACGCGTGGATGCAGCAGCTCAACGCGGCAGGCTGTCTTCGCCGACCAGCGCATGGTGCACGCCGATACCCGCACGCACCCCTTCGGCCATGGCCAGGGTGATGTTGCCGACCGTGGTCGCATCTCCGGCCGCATGGACGTTCGGCACCGAGGTCTGTTTCATCATGTCCACCTCGATCAGCACGCCCAGCGGACTTTCCACCAACGCGCAGCCCAGTTGCTGCACCAGCGGCGTGGCCATCGCCTGCCCGGCAGGCACGAACAGCGCACGCTGGGCGATGCGGCGGCCATCGGCCAGCTCGACCTCCAGCCATGTGGGCTGTTCGCCGTGCACGCCGACCACCGGCGTGGTTTCGATCTGCACGCCGCGCTGCTGCATGGCGGCCAGTTCCTCGTCGCTGATCGGCAAGCCCTGGCTGAAGAAGGTGACGTTGCCCCAATCGGCGAACAACGGCGCCTTGCCGGCCGACATCGGATGGCCGCCGAGCAGGCCGATCGAACCGCCACCCACTTCGTAACCATGGCAGTACGGGCAGTGCAGCACGGTGCTGCCCCAACGTTCGGCCATGCCGGGCAGTTCGGGCAGCTGGTCGGCGATGCCGGTGGCCAGCAGCAGCTTGCGCGCGGTCAGCATCTGGCCGTCGGCGGTATGCACCTCCACACCCTCGGCGCTGGCCGTGGCCCGCACCGCTTCGGCATTCAGCCAGCGCACGGTCGGGTAATCCAGCAACTGCTGGCGTGCGCTCTTCAGCAACTCGGCGCCACTGATGCCGTCCATGCCCAGTACGCCGTGCGAATGGCTGGCAAAGCGGTTGCGCGGTGAACCCGCGTCGATGATCGTGACCGGCCGACGCGCACGCGCCAGGATCAGTCCGGCGGCGATGCCGGCGTAGCTGCCGCCGACGATGAGGACATCAGGATTCATGGTGAGCTTCCAGGGAACGGTGATGGGCAAGATGGCGGGCGAAGTCGGCGCCAAGCTGGTCGAGGGTGGTTGCCTGCAGCCGCTGCTCGAGCAGGCGCTGCGCTTCGCGGGCGCTCTCCAGCAGGGCCTGGTTGACCAGCTGCTGGATCGGGCAGCCGCCCCGGCCTTCGCGGGTACCGACCTGGACCATCGGCGGCGCGCCGATGGCCTGGTAGACGTCGTGCAGGGTGATCGTCGCCGCATCGCGGGCGAGCTGGCTGCCGCCACCGTGGCCGCGCGTGCTGCGGACCAGTCCAGCCTTGTGCATCTGCGCCAGCAGGCGGCGGATCACCACCGGATGGGTCGGCAGGCAGGTGGCCAGCTGTTCGGAGGTTCGCGGCCCGGGCTGGCCGACCAGATGGGCCATCACGTGCAGGGCATCGGAGAGCGGATTCGCGGATTTCATGTAACTACGATAGTTACATTTAAACCAGCTGTCGAGGGTCTGCTTTCGTTCCATATGGACACATTTGTCCTATGAAACACATTCTTCACATCACTAAACAGAACGGGAATGTGACACGCATCGCACTTCAGAGACCTAAAGGATGGTCGATACCGCATCGCACCCCTTCCGAGATCTCGTCCCATGAAAGCCTCTTCCCATGCGCCGCGGCTGCAGTCGAAGCTGCTCGGCGCCGTTTCTGTTGGTCTGGCCGTTGTCCTGGTGTGTGCCCTCGCGGGCCTGGCATCTGCCTGGTTGAAGCTGTCCACCGAAGTCCCCCCGGAGGTCGCCCACAGCCGCGACGCCGAGCGCCTGCAGCGTGAGTTCCGCGGGCAGGTGCAGGAATGGAAGAACGTGCTGCTGCGCGGCCACGATGACGCGTTGCGCCAGCACCACCTGCAGGCCTTCGACAGCGAAGGCCGCCTCGTTGCCGAACTGGCCAAAGGCCTGGCCGCCAGCCCCGATGCGCGCACGCGTGAACTGGCTCAAGCGTTTTCCGGCCTGCATGCTCAATTGCAGCTGGATTACCACGCGGCACTGCAGGCCTTCGCTGCAGCCGACTACGATCCTGCGGCCGGCGATTCACTGGTGCGTGGCAAAGACCGACCGGTGGCGACCGCGCTGGATGCGCTGGGTACGCAGGCCACCCAGGTGGCCGAAGCCGCGGTGACCGCGCGTTCGCAGCAGGCACGGCAGACGCTGCTGCTGTGCGCCGCGCTGACCATTGGTGCGGCCGTGCTGCTGTTGATCGGCCTCGGCTGGTGGCTGCGGCGTGCCGTAGTGCAGCCGGTGCTGGCCGTGGAAGCGGCCGCGCGTGCGGTCGCTGCCGGCGATCTCGACTACCACGTGCAGGTGCGCAGCCGCGACGAGATCGGCCGCCTGGCGCAGGCGATGCAGGCCGTGCAGAGCACCGTGCGCGGCGTGCTCGACGCGCAGACTGCGATGGCCAAGGCACACGACGCCGGCACGATCAGCCACCGCATGGACAGCAGCGCCTTCCCCGGTGCCTACGGCACGATGGTGGCCGACACCAACACCCTGGTCGATGCGCACATCCAGGTGAAGATGCGCGCGATCGCGATCATGGGCCGCTATGCGGTGGGCGACCTCAGCCTGGACATGGAGCGTCTGCCGGGCGAAAAGGCGGTGATCACCCAGGCACTGGATGCGGTCAAATCCAACCTCGGCGCGATCAACAGCGAGATTCGTCACCTGGCCGAAGCCGCTGCCGCAGGCGACTTCAGCCAGCGCGGCGACAGCGCGCGCTTCGAGCATGATTTCCGCGCGATGGTCGATGGCCTGAACCGGTTGATGCAGACCACCGAACACAACCTCGGCGACGTCTCGACGATGCTGCGTGCCATTGCCGATGGTCGCCTGGGGGCACGCATGCACGGCGATTTCCAGGGCGTGTTCGCCCGCATTGCCGGCGATGCCAACACCACGGCGGCACAGCTGGCCACGATCGTCACCGACATCAAGCACGCCTCGGGCAACATCCACACCGCCGCCGCCGAGATTGCCGCGGGCAACAACGACCTGTCGCATCGCACCGAACAGCAGGCGGCGAACCTGGAAGAAACCGCTGCGTCGATGGAAGAACTGACCTCCACCGTGCGCCAGAACGCCGAGCATGCACGGCAGGCGAACCAGCTGGCGATCGGTGCACACAGCGTGGCCTCGCATGGCGGTGAAGTGGTCGGCCAGGTCGTGGCGACGATGGATGCGATCGAAGGCTCGTCGCGGCAGATCGCCGATATCATCAGCGTGATCGACGGCATCGCATTCCAGACCAACATCCTGGCGTTGAATGCGGCGGTGGAAGCGGCGCGTGCCGGCGAGCAGGGCCGCGGCTTCGCGGTGGTCGCCAGTGAAGTGCGCACGCTCGCGCAGCGGTCGGCGGCAGCGGCCAAGGAAATCAAATCGCTGATCGAGGCATCGGTGGAACAGGTGGGCCACGGTGCGCAGCGTGTGCGCCAGGCCGGCGACACCATGGCTGAGATCGTCGCTTCTGTGCAGCGCGTGACCGACATCATGGCCGAGATTTCGGCTGCTTCGCAGGAGCAGTCGGCCGGCATCGAGCAGGTCAGCCAGACCATCATCCAGATGGATGGCACCACCCAGCAGAATGCCGCGCTGGTGGAAGAAGCGAGTGCGGCGGCGCGCAGCCTGGAGCAGCAGGCGAACCGGTTGATCGACTCGGTGGATGTGTTCGATCTGTCGACCACGTCGACGGCAAAGGGTGTGCTGGCGCACGCGGCCTGAGTGTGTCGTGTGCCGGCCAGCGGCCGGCACTACCGGTAGTGCCGGCCGCTGGCCGGCAACCCACACAATGCATCAGCGCAGGTAATCCGATGCGGCCATCGCTTCACCCAGGTAATCCAGGAACGAGCTGATCCGCGCCGATACGGCCGTGTTGCGGTAGTACACCGCGTGGATCGGCTGGTACACATCCAGCGTCTGTGCGGCCAGCACCGGCACCAGCGTGCCGGCCGCGCGATCGCGTTCAGTCACGAAGTCGGACAGGCAAGTTATGCCCACGCCCTCCACCGCCAGCGTGCGCAGCGTCTCGCCGCTGGATACCGCGATATCCGGGCGCACCAGCAACTGCCCGTCGGCATCGCCCGGCAGCGGCCAGCGGTTCAGCGATTCCGGTTCGTTGAAGCTGAGCAGCGTGTGCTGGCCCAGCGCCGCCACGCTGGCCGGCTCGCCGTGCGCGGCGAGATAGCCCGGGCTGGCCAGCACCTGCAGCCGGCAGCGCCCCAGCGGCCGTGCATGCAGGGTGGAATCAGCCAGCGGGCCGATGCGGATCGCCAGGTCGGTACGCCGTTCCAGCAGGTCGATGTAGCGCTCGGAACTGTTCAACTCCAGCTGCACGTCCGGATAGCGCGCGCGGTAGCCAGCCACCAGCGGCGCGATCACGTGCAGCACGAACGGCATCGCCGCATCCACCCGCAGTCGGCCAGCCGGGCGCTCGCGGCGCGCGGCCATCTGTTCCTCGGCCGATTCCACTGCATCGATGATCGCGCGCGCATGACGCAGGTAGGCCTCGCCCTCGGCGGTCAGGTGCAAGCGGCGGGTGGTACGGGTCAGCAGGGTGGTGCCCAGCTTGTCCTCCAGCCGGCCCAGCGCGCGGCTCACGCCTGAAGGCGTCTGCCCCAGCTGCTCGGCAGCGGCGCTGATCGAACCGCTGTCGATCACCGCCAGGAAGGCCTGCATTTCGTCGAGGGTGGTTTTCATGACGCCATTATTGACCATCAGGCAAGAGTGATTGGCGTGAAGACCGGTTTTTCGGCAAAGGTCGGCCGCGCACACTGCGCCCCTTCCTTCGCTCTGGACACTGTCATGATCCGTGGCATTCCGCTCGCCCTGCTGGCGCTGACCCTCGGCGCCTTCGCCATCGGCACCACCGAGTTCGTCATCGTCGGCCTGATCCCGACCATCGCCGCCGACCTGCAGGTCAGCCTGCCGTCGGCCGGCCTGCTGGTCTCCCTGTATGCCCTCGGCGTGGCCGTCGGCGCACCGGTGCTGACCGCACTCACCGGCCGTGTGCCGCGCAAGACCCTGCTGGTCGCGCTGATGGTGCTGTTCACCCTCGGCAACGTCATCGCGTGGATGGCACCGGGTTACACCTCGCTGATCGTCGCCCGCATCCTCACCGGCCTGGCCCACGGCGTGTTCTTCTCGATCGGCTCGATCATCGCCACCGCCGTGGTGCCGAAGGAGAAGGCCGCCAGCGCGATCGCCATCATGTTCACCGGCCTGACCGTGGCACTGGTAACCGGCGTACCGCTGGGTACCTTCATCGGCCAGCACCTGGGCTGGCGCGCCACGTTCCTGGCGGTGGCCGGGCTGGGCGTGATCGCGCTGCTGGGCGCCCTGCTGTTCGTACCGCGCGGCCTGGCGCAGAGCGCGCCGGCCACCTTCCGCCAGCAGCTGGGCGTGCTTGCGCAGCCGCGCCTGCTGATGGTCTACGCCATCACCGCACTCGGTTACGGCGGCACCTTCCTGTCCTTCACCTACCTGACGCCGATCCTGCAGGACGTCACCGGCTTCTCGGCCAACGCGGTCAGCCTGGTACTGCTGGTGTATGGCGTGTCGGTGGCGTTCGGCAACCTGTGGGGCGGCCGCATGGCCGACCGCATGGGCCCGGTGCCCGCGTTGAAGCGCATCTTCGCGCTGCTGGCCGTGGTGCTGCTGGCGATGACCTTCACCGCCCACAACACCTGGTTGATGCTGCTGACCGTACTGGCACTGGGCGCGGTGGCATTCGGCAACGTGCCCGGCCTGCAGGTGTATGTGGTCAAGCAGGCACAGCGCTACGCACCGCAGGCCACCGATGTTGCCTCAGGCCTGAACATCGCCGCCTTCAACATCGGCATCGCGCTGGGTGCGTCGCTGGGCGGCCTGGTGGTCGAGCACATCGGCCTGATGCACACGCCGTGGCTGGGCGCGTTGGTGGTGGTCGGCGCGTATGGCCTGACCGTGCTGAGTGGCCGTCTGGACCGTCGCGACGGCATCGATGATCGCGCCGACGGCATCACGGTGGCGGCGCATTGATGAGCGCAATGCACCGTTGCCGGCATGCACACGGCCCCTGCCCTACCCTTTGCAATCACCTCCTTCCCCCGCTTTGGAGTTCCCCATGACTGTCCCCGCTTTCGGCCTTGGCACCTTCCGCCTGAAAGACCAGACCGTGATCGACTCGGTGCGCAACGCACTGGACGTCGGCTACCGCGCCATCGACACCGCGCAGATCTACGGCAACGAAGCCGAGGTCGGCCAGGCCATCGCCGAGTCCGGCGTGCCGCGTGACGAGATCTACCTGACCACCAAGGTGTGGATCACCGAGTTCAATCGCGATGCGCTGCTGGCAAGCCTGCGCACCAGCCTGGAAAAGCTGCGCACCGATTATGTCGACCTGGCGTTGATCCACTGGCCGTCGCCGAACGACAAGGTCGACACGCCGATGGAGGAGTACCTGACCGCGCTGGCTGAAGCCAAGGCACAGGGGCTGACCCGCGAGATCGGCATCTCCAACTTCACCATCGCCCAGACCCGCAAGGCGATTGAAATCCTCGGTGCCGATGCGATCGCCACCAACCAGGTCGAGATCCATCCGTACCTGCAGAACCGCCTGCTGGTGAAGTTCCTGCAGGACAACGGCATCCGCGTCACCGCGTACATGAGCCTGGCCTATGGCGAGGTGATCAAGGACCCGGTGATCCAGGCCATCGCCGGCCGCCACCAGGCCAGCCCGGCGCAGATAGCGCTGGCGTGGGCGCTGCAGCAGGACTACGCGGTCATTCCGTCGTCGACCAAGCGTGAGAACCTGGCCAGCAACCTGGAAGCGGCAGCGATCCGCCTGACCGAGGACGACATGGCGCAGATCGCCAAGCTGGACCGCGGCCATCGCCTGGCAAATCCGGAAGGCATTGCGCCGGCCTGGGATTGAGCAAAAGCCGCCGGGCATGGCCCGGCGCTACCGGTAGGTGCCGACCTTGGTCGGCGCTTTCCTCTGATCGATTGATGAAACACCGTGCCGACCAAGGTCGGCACCTACCAGAAGCGTGGATTCAATCCTCGCCTTGCAACAGCCACGCCCGCATCGCTGCACTCACCTCTTCCGGCTTTTCCATCGGCGCGAGGTGCCCACAATCGGGCACCACCACCAGCTGCGAATGCGGCACCAGCGCGTGTATCTCTTCGCTCACCGCCAAGGGCGTGATGCGGTCGTTCGCACCACAGACGATCAGCAACGGATCGCGGTAGCCGGCCAGCACGTCGTGGCCGTCACTCCGTTCCAGTGCGCTCTGCCGCAGGAATACCTCCGCACCCAACCGCGCGGTCATGTCGCGCACGCGCTGCACCAGCACGTAGTCGTCCAGCCGCGAGGCATCGATGTAGCTGCGCATCAGCACATCGCCGAAGCCATGGAATTTCCCCGGCAGGCGCACGCTGGCGCGCTGGCTGCGGCGTTGTTCGGCACGTTCCGGGGAGTCGGCATGGATCGAGGTGTCGATCAGGGCCAGTTGCAGCACGCGCTCCGGCGCGGTGCGCAGGATCTGCTGGGCGACGAAGCCACCCAGTGAGAAACCGGCCAGCGCGAATCGCGGGGGCGCCTGCGCCAGCACGTCCTCGACCACCGCCTGCAGGGTCTCGCCCCGGGTCTGGTCGCCCACGGTGCAGTCGGCGATATCGGCCAGGTCGGCCAGCTGCGCGCGCCAGAGTTCGGCATCGTTGAGCAGGCCGGGGAGGAGGAGCAGGGGAATACGGTCGGTCATGGCGGTATTGTGGCGCCTTCAAACCCACAAGACGACCAGACACCCATGGCCGATCCCTACAACAGCGGCACTCCCACCACCTCCGCAGCGCGCTTCGACGATTCGATGGTGACCACTGCCTTCGAGCTGCCCGGCTACCGCATCGCGCGCAACCTGGGCGTGGTGCGCGGCATCACCGTGCGCTCGCGCTCGATCGTCGGCAACTTCCTCGGTGGTATCCAGACGATTTTCGGCGGCAACATCACCATCTACACCGAACTGTGCGAGCAGGCGCGCGAGGAAACCTACCGCGATATGGTCAAGCACGCGCGGCAGCTGGGTGCCAACGCGGTCATCGGCATGCGCTACGACGCCACCGACGTGATGACCGGGCTGACCGAAGTGCTGTGCTATGGCACGGCGGTGGTGGTCGAGCCGCTGCGTTGAATCCGGCGTTCCGCCGGGCATGGCATCAAGTGCAGCCGAGCGTGGGCTCGGCTCTACAGCAGAGGCGCAGCGACTTCCACCTGCTGCACCGGCAACGTCACCATCATCACCGTCGGGTCGTCCGGATCCAGCCGGGTCTTGAAGCCCAGGCTCTGGCACATCGCCAGCATGGTGCTGTTCTCGCGCAGCACCTGCCCTTCCACCACGTCCAGGCCCAGCCATTTGGCGTACTCGATCATGATCGCCATCAGCCGCCAGCCGATACCGTGCCCCTTCAGGTCCGAACGGATCAGGATGCCGTACTCGCCGCGGTGGTAGTCCGCATCGGCATGCAGTCGTACCGCACCGAGCATCTCGCCGGTGCGCGGCTCAATAGCCACCAAGGCGATCGAGCGCGCGTAGTCCAGCTGGGTCAGGCGGGCGATGAACTCGTGGCTGAAGTGCTTGACCGACTGGAAGAAGCGCAGGCGCAGATCCTCATCGCTGACGCGCGCGAAGAACGCGCGGAACAACGCGTCATCTTCCGGCCGCACCGGGCGTACGAAGGCGCGACCGCCATCGGACAGTTCGATGGTGCGCTCCCATTCCTTCGGATACGGGAACACGGCGAAGCGTGGATGGCCACGCCCTTTGTGCAGGATGCGCGACGGCGCAACCGCCACGCGCGCGTCCAGCGCCAGGATGCCCTTGCTGTCGACCAGCAGCGGATTGATGTCCAGCGTGCGCACTTCGGGAATATCTGCTGCCAGCTGCGCCAGCTTGACCAGCGCCAGCGCCAGTGCGCGCTCGTCGGCCGCTGGCACATCGCCGTAGGCCTTGAGGATGCGCGAGGCGCGGGTCTGGCCGATCAGCTCGTGGGCCAGACGCAGGTCCAGCGGCGGCAGTGCCAGTGCCTTGTCGTTGATCACTTCCACCGCCGTGCCACCACGACCGACCACGATCACCGGGCCGAACGTGGCGTCGTCGGCGATGCCGACGATGAGCTCGCGCGCCTTCGGGCGGACGATGGTCGGCTGCACCAGCAGGCCGTCGATACGCGCGTCCGGACGTAGCTGTCGCGCACGGGCAAGGATTGCCTTGGCCGCGCTCTGCACCGCAGGCAACGTCGCCAGGTTCAGGCGCACGCCATCCACTTCGGATTTGTGCGGAATATCGGGAGACAGGATCTTCAGCGCGACAGTCGCACCACGCTCCAACAGCGGTTGCGCCAGGTCCATCGCCTCGTGCGCATCACGTGCGTGCATCACCGGTGCAGAGGGGATGCCGTAGGCCTTCAGCAGTTCATGGGTGGCCAGTGGATCCAGCCAGCCTTGACCGTTGGCCAGCGCGGCCTCGACCAGCGCACGTGCACGCACGGTATCCACGCTGAAGTCCTGCGGCAGGCTGGGCGGCGTTTCCATCAACGCGTTCTGTGCTTCGCGGTAACGCACCAGATGCTGGAAACCGCGCACGGCCTCGGCTTCGGTGGGATAGGTTGGCACGCGTGCCGCGTTGAGGGTGGCGGTGGCCTGGTCGTCGTTGCCCAGCCACACCGCGAATACCGGCTTGTCGCGGTGATGGCGCGGGCGCAGGCCGAGCGTGCGGGTCAACGCCTGCGCGGCGTCGGCCGAGGAGGTGAACGCCGTGGGCACGTTGACCACCAGCACCGCATCGTTCTCGTTGTCGGCCAGCAGCGCCTCGATGGCCGTGGCATAGCGATCACCATCGGCGTCGACCACGATGTCGACCGGGTTGCTGCGCGACCAGCCCTGCGGCAGTACCGCATCGAGCTTCTGCACGGTGCTGTCGGACAGTTGCGCCAACGTGCCATGCAGGGCGATCAGCTGGTCCACCGCCAGGTGGCCGACACCGCCGCCGTTGCTGAGGATGGCCAGGCGACGCCCGGGGAAGGTCCCCAGGCGGCCCAACGATTCGGCCGCGGTGAACAGTTCGTCCAGCGCGCTCACCCGCAGCAGGCCGGCACGGTTGAATGCCGCGCCGTAGACATCATCGGCGCGCGCCAGTGCCTGCACGTGGGTATCGGCGCTGCCCGGCTGCACCCGTTCGGCGCGGCCGGACTTCACCACCACTACCGGCTTGGCACGCGCCGCGGCACGTGCGGCCGACATGAACTTGCGGGCGTCCTTGATCTGCTCGACGTAGAGCAGGATGGCGCGCGTGCGGTAGTCGGTGGCGAAATAATCCAGCAGGTCGCCGAAGTCCACGTCCATGGTGTCGCCCAGCGAGACCACGGCGGAGAACCCCACCGAACGTGCCACGCCCCACTCCACCAGGGCGGCGGCGATCGCCGAGGATTCGGAGATCAGCGCGAGGTCGCCGGCCTGCGGGAAATGCGCGGCGATACTGGCATTGAGCCGTGCATGCGGTGCGATCACACCCAGGCAGTGCGGGCCGAGGATGCGCAGGCCATGCGCGCGCGCGGCGGCCTCCACCTGTGCCCACGGCGAGCCTGGGCCCTCACCCAGATGCGCAGTGAGGATGATCGCGGCCTGCACGCCACGTTCGGCAGCGGTGCGTACCACCTGCGGCACGATCGCCGCCGGCGCGGTGATCACCACCAGTTCCGGCACCCAGTCCAGGTCCTTCAACCGCTTTACCGTGCGGATGCCATCGATCTCGGCGTGGCGCGGGTTGATCCATGCCACCTTGCCGGGGAAGCCGGTGCCACGCAGGTTGCGCATCACTGCGCGGCCGGCCGAGCGCTCACGCGGGCTGCCGCCGATCACCGCGACCGACTGCGGACGGAACACGGACTGCAGGTGGTAGGTACTCATGTGCCTACGGTACACGGACCGGCGCTGCGGCGGCATGATCGTGCGCAGGAACCTGGCATCGCATCCACGCATGGCGTGGATCTACTACGGCGGCCAGGACCAGTAGATCCACGCCATGCGTGGATGACGCCCCCCTTACAGTAGATCCACGCCATGCGTGGATGACGCCCCCGTTACAGCAGGGTGCCGTGCAGAATCATCGCGGCGATGCTGAAATAGATCACCAGGCCGGTCACATCCACCAGGGTGGCGACGAACGGGGCCGAGGCGCTGGCCGGGTCGAAGCCCAGCCGCTTGAGGATGAAGGGCAGCATCGACCCGGACAGCGAGCCGAAGGTAACGATGCCCACCAGCGCGGCGCCGATGGTGATCGCCAGCAGGATCCAGTGCTCGCCGTAGTCATGGAATCCGCCGAGCTGCCAGATCACGATGCGTACGATGGCCAGGCAACCGAGGATGGCGCCGAGCACCATGCCGGTGGGCACTTCGCGCAGGGCCACCTTCCACCAGTCGCGCAGGCGCAGCTCGCGCAGGGCCAGGCTGCGGATCAGCAGCGAAGTGGCCTGCGAACCGGAATTGCCGCCCGAGCTCATGATCAACGGAATGAACAGGGTCAGCACCACCGCGCGCGCCAGTTCGTCTTCGTAGTGCTGCATCGCGCTGGCGGTCAGCATCTCGCCCACGAACAGCACGCTCAGCCAGCCGGCACGCTTGCGCAGCATCTCGAAGAAGCCGATCTGCATGTACGGCTTGTCCAGCGCTTCCATGCCGCCGAACTTGTGCGCGTCTTCGGTGGACTCTTCGATCAGCGCATCGAGGATGTCATCGACGGTGACGATACCCAGCATGTGCTGCTGCGCGTCCACCACCGGAATCGCCAGCAGATCGTGGCGGCGGATCAGCCGTGCCACGTCTTCCTGATCCATCTGCGCATCCACCATCACCGGTGGATTGACCTGGGCCACGTCCAGGATCGATTCCTCCGGCAGACCGGTGATCAGCCGCCGCATGGTCACCACCTGCTGCAGCCGCTGGTTGGCCGGGTCGAGGACGTAGATCGCGTACACGGTCTCGCGCGTGCGCTCGACCTGGCGGATGTGCTGCAGGGTCTGGGCCACGGTCCAGGTGGCGGGCACGGCGACGAACTCGGTGGTCATCAGCGCGCCGGCGGTATTCGGCGGGTAGCTCAGCAGCTTCTGGATGGTCTGCCGGGCTTCGTTGCCCAGCAGCGGAATCAGCCGCGCGCGTTCTTCTTCATCCAGCTCGTGGACAATGTCGGTGGCACGGTCGTCGGCCATCAACCCCAGCAGCGCGGCGGCGCGTGCCGGCGGCAGCGCGGCAACCAGTTCGCCGCTGCGGTGCAGCTCCGGCGCCTCCAGCATCTTCACTGCACGCGGCAACGACAGCGCGGCCAGCGTCTCGGCGGCGCGCTGCAGTTCGAGCGTGTTGAGGAATTCCACCGCGTCGGCGGTGTTGTAGTTCGCCAGCGGTGCCGACAATGCTGCGGCATCGGCCACCGGACGCAGCAATTGCTTCTGGTTCATGGTGATTCGCCTTCATGGGGTGCGACATCGCGCAACGCCAACGCAGGCAAACCGTCCCGATGTCAGGCGGTGGCCATCGCTGGCGTCGACCGAGGTCGACTTCTACTGTCGCTGGACATGGGTTGGGGACTCCGGAAGGGTGTACTGACGGACATGCCGGCAGCGGCGGGCAGTCTGGACCTGCGGTCGGTGCAGGTCAACCCGCGGTCGGTGACCGGGCAAGCGGCCCACTGCCGTTCTCGTGCGTACACAGCCGCGCGCGCATAATGGCCAAGTGGCATCCGCCGCGCTTCCCCCCGCCGAACGGACGCACAGCCGGCCTCCCGATGACCAGGTATTCCCATGCATAGCGGTGGTCTAGAACTGGCATTGGTGCTGCTGCTGGCCGCGGTGATCGCGGTGCCGGTGTTCAAGAAGTTCGGCTTCGGCGCGGTGCTGGGCTACCTGGCGGCCGGCGTGGTGCTGGGGCCGGATGGCCTCGGCTTCGTACAGGACGCCGACCGCATCCTCGGCGCGGCCGAGATCGGCGTGGTCATGCTGCTGTTCGTGATCGGGCTGGAGCTGTCCCCTGCCCGCCTGAAGGTGATGCGGCGCTCGGTGTTCGGTGCGGGCGCGGCGCAGGTGGCGCTGTCCGGGCTGGTGCTGGGCGGCCTGCTGCTGCTCGATCACTTCCAGTGGAAGAGCGCGCTGGTGGTGGGCGTGGCGCTGGCGCTGTCGTCGACCGCGGTCGGCCTGCAGCTGCTGTCCGAGCACAAAGCGATCAACAGCGACCATGGCAGGCTGGGGTTTGCCATCCTGCTGTTCCAGGACCTGATCGCCATTCCGCTGCTGGCCGCGATTCCGCTGCTGGGTGGGGTCAAGAACGAGACACTGCGCTGGGAAGATGCAGCTGTGGCGCTGGGCGCGCTGGCAGTGGTGATCCTGTGTGGACGGCCGGTGCTGCGCCGTCTGTTCGGCATCATCGCGCGCACCCGCAGCCCGGAAGTGTTCACCGCTACGGCGCTGCTGGTGGTGCTGGGCACCGCCTGGTTCATGCAGGAAGCCGGCCTGAGCCCCAGCCTGGGGGCGTTCCTGGCCGGCGTGCTGCTGTCCGATTCGGAATTCCGGCACGAGCTGGAATCGCAGATCGAGCCGTTCAAGGGTTTGCTGCTGGGCCTGTTCTTCATCGCGGTGGGCATGGGCATCGACCTGGACCGCATCGCCGCCGAACCGTGGATGATTGCCGCGGGTGTGGCGATCCTGCTGGTGGTGAAGTTCAGCCTGCTGTACGCCATCGGCCGCATCGCCAAGCTCAGTTCGCGGCAGTCGCTGCTGCTGGGCAGCGTGTTGTGGCTGGGCGGCGAATTCGCCTTCGTGGTGTTCAACGAAGCGCAGCGCGCGCACCTGCTGGGTAATGCCAACCATGACCGGCTGGTGGCGATCGTCGGCCTGTCGATGGCGATCACCCCGTTGCTGATGATCGCCCTGCTGCGCCTGCTCGGCGAGGAGAAGGTCGCGCCACGGCAGGCGGCGGAGGCCGACAAGGTGGCGCCGGACAATCGGCCGAAGGTGCTGATTGCCGGCATGGGCCGCTTCGGCCAGGTGATCGCGCGCCTGCTGACCGCGCAGAAGGTGCCGTTCGTGGCGCTGGAAGCGAACCCGGACACCGTGGCCGACCTGCGCCGCTTCGGCAACCAGCTGTACTACGGCGACCCGACCCGGCCGGAGATGCTGCGCGCCGCCGGTGGCGAGCACATCGACGTGTTCGTGATCACCGTGGACGATCCGGAGACCAACCTGCGCGCGGTGCGCATGGTGCGCCGCCTGTATCCAGATGCGACGGTGCTGGCACGCGCACGCAACCGCCAGCATGCGTGGCGGTTGATGGACATGTCGGCCGAACCGTTCCGCGAAGTGTTCGGTACCAGCCTGGAAATGAGCGGGCGCGTGCTGACCGCGCTGGGCGTGGCCCCGAACGTGGCCGAGCGCCATGTGCAGCAGTTCCGCGAACACGACGAGAAGCTGCTGCGCGACCAGTACCTGGTCTACGACGACGAGGCGGCGGTGATCCAGACTTCGCGCGATGCGCGCAACGACCTGATGCACCTGTTCGAAGCGGACGCGGAAAGCGACGACAAGTAGATCCACGCCATGCGTGGATGTTTTTGTTTCCGTGCGCGGCGATCATCCACGCATGGCGTGGATCTACTGAAAGCATCCTGCCGACCAACGGTCGGCACCCACCCTATGGAGTGCGACCTTCAGCCGTTGTCGCGCAGGAACCTGGCCATCGACGATACGCCCGGCACGCGCGGCTCGAACTCGGCGGCGACGTCGATGAAGCCGCGCATCACCGCGATCTCGCGCGGGCTGCGGTTCAAGCCATCGCGCGCTTCCGGATCGGCACCGGCGCGCAGCAGGCGCTGCACCAGCAGCGGCAACCCGTGCAGGGCGGCCAGGTGCAACGGACCGAAGCCGCGCGGATCGCGCACATCCAGGCTCACGTCTTCATCCAGCAGGCGCTCGACAGCGGCCATCACCACCTGCTCGTCGCAGGCGGTGCCCGGTTCGGCGCGCGCGCCCATCAGCAGCAGCAGCGGCGTGACCGCACCGGCAGCGGCCTGGTCCGGCTCTGCACCGGCCAGCAGCAGGGTATCGAGCAGCGCCAGCAGGCGCGAACGGTCGCGCGCACTGAAGCCATACAGGGCTGCGCAGTGCAGCGGCGCCAGCTGCTGGGCATCGCCGGCATGCACGTCGGCACCGGCGGTGAGCAGGCGCGCCACGATGTCCGGCAGGCCCAGCGCCGAGGCCAGCATCAGCACGGTGACCCCGCCTGGCAGGCGGTGTTCGAGCTGCGCCCCGGCATCGAGCAGGGCTGAGACGATATCGACCTGGCGCATGCTGACCGCCGCCGACAACGGCGTCGCACCACTGGCAGCGGCATGCTGCGGATCAGCACCGCGCGCCAGCAGCAGGTCGACCACGGCCAGATGGCCACCGCCGGCAGCACGCAGCAGCGCGGTGCAGCCCTGCGCGTCGACGGCGTCGATGGCAAAGCCCAGATCATTCAAACGACGCACGGCATCGACATCACCGGCCATCGCGGCGGCCGGCAGATCGCCTTCGCGCAGGGTCCTGCGCGGCAGCGGCCAGACCCGCCAGTCCAGCCAATCAGCCAGATCGCGACGACCGATCGACAGCGCCACGCCCAGCGGCGTCTGCCCGTCGGCAGCACGCGCTTCGGGCGAGGCGCCGTGCTGCACCAGCAGCTTCAGGGCGCTTTCGCGCGCCAGTGCGGTGGCCAGATGCAAGGCGGTCATGCCATGGCTGTCGCGTGCTTCGCGGTCCACGCCAGTGGCAAGCAGCGCCTGCTGCAGGCGCAGCCAGCCCAGACGCACGGCCAGTGACAGCGGCGGATCACCGGCCGGCGAGGCAGCAAACGGATCGGCGCCGCGTTCCAGCAGCTCCAGCGCCAGCTGTTCCAGGCCACGCGCCGCCTGGTCGTGCTGCGCACAGGCGGCCAGGAAACGCGCCAGGCCACCACGGCCGGCCGGCGACAGGCCATGCTGCAGCATCACCTGCAGGGCCGGCACGGCATCGATGCCACGCGACAGCAGCGCGAACATCGGTGTATCGGCACAGGCGTCACGCACGTACGGATCGGCACCGTGGGCGAGCAGCCAGTCGACCGCGCGCGGCTCCAGCGCCAGCTCCGGATCGAGCAGCAGACCACCCAGTTCTTCCGGCTGGCACAGCCTGGCCAGTGCGGCCATGCCATCGGTATTGCCGAACCCCAGCGCCTCGCGCAGCAGGGTCAGCGGCGGGCGATCGGGCAGCAGACCGCTGGCACTGGCCGTCTCACCGCGCTCGGTCAGGCCATCGCTGACGGCGGCAGGCAACGGGTAAGACGGATCCAGCAGGGCGACGATCGCCCAGCGACCGGCTTCGGCGGCGTAGTCCACCGCGCGTCGGCCGGCCGGATCGCTGCCATCGGCGGCGATGCCCAGTTCCAGCAGGCGCTTGATCAACAGCGGCGAAACGTCCTCGGCCATCGTTGCCAGCAGCACCGCGTTGCGGCCATCGGTGTCGACTGCAACCAGGTCGGGCTTGTGCGGCAGCAGGTGCTCGACCACGGCCGCGCGACCGGCACGTGCAGCTTCCAGCCACGGGGTACGGCCGAGCGCATCGCGCGCTTCCAGGTTGGCACCGGCGGCAAGCAGCACGCCGATGATGTCCACGTGGCCAGCCAATGCCGCTTCGTGCAGCGCGCTGCGGCGCTGGCGGTCACGCGCGTCGGCACGTGCCTTGTGCTTCAGCAGCAGCTGCACGCCGGCCGGATCATCGTCTTCGGTAGCGGCCGCGGCCAGCAGCACCGGGGTGCCGTCAGCCGGTTCGCTGCGGGCGCCGCGCTCCAGCAGGAAGCGCGCCAGGCGCCAGTTGCCGACCTGGCAGGCCACCGCCAACGGCGACCAGCCATCACGGTTCAGTGCGTCGACTTCAGCGGCCGCGTCACGCAGCAGCGCAGCCACGCCCGGGTCGGAACTGCGCGCGGCATGGTGCAGGGGCGTATTGCCCTCACTGTCGGTGGCGCGCGAATCGGCACCGTTGGCCAGCAGGGTCATCACCGCTTCCGGCCGCCCATGCCAGCTGTCGCGGGTCGCGGCCAGCAGCGGGGTCATGCCGCGATGCGGCGCGTTCACATCGACGCCGCGGCCGATCAGCTCACGCAGCAGGCGCAGGTCCGGCAGGACGGCGGCGAGCACTGCCAGGCTGCGCTGGTCGCGCCAGTTCGGGTCAGGCAGGGAATACGGATCGGCGCCGGCCTGCAGCAGTTGCAGCGTACGATCGATGCGGCCGTGGCGCGCGGCTTCGTACAGGGCCGGGGTCAGCTCCTGCGGCGCCAGAGCTTCCAGCGGCGTGGTGTCCACGACCGCGCTGAACAGCGTTTCGCGATCGACTGGCAGTTCCGCGCCAAGCGGGCTGCGCAGCGAGACCAGCGGCGCCGGTGCAATGCGCTGCAGCAGCAGGTGCAGCAGCGGCGACAGCAGCAGCACCGCCAGTGCCGACGGCCAACGTGCGCTTTCCGGCAGCAGGTCCGGCCAGGTCGGCAGTACCACCAGTGCCGCCAGGGCCATCACCAGTGCTGCCGCGCCAAGGCCACGCCAGGCGCTGAGGTCACGACCGGCCAACGCCTGCCAATGTTGGGCCAGGCCACCATCGAGACGCTCGACATCGTTCCACAGCGGCCAGGTGCGCCAGGCCGCCAGCAGGCCGGCGCTGACCAGCACGCTCAGGCCCAGCACCGCGGCAAGACTGCCGCTGTCGCGCAGCGCGGCCAGTGGCCAGGCCAGCAGCAGGGCCAGCAGCAACGGCGCTGCGGTCCACAGTGCCAGCAGCGCCGGCAGGTCCTGGCGGGCGATCACCTTCGGCGGCAGCAGCGTGCGGCTGCGTCGCCACCACGAGATTCCCAGTGCGAACGCCGGTTGCGCCAGGGCCGCCAGTACCGCACCGGGCAGGCCACCCAGCGCAGAACCCAGCGCCAGCAAGGCACCGAGGGTGAAGGCCAGCGACAGAGCGCGGGAGCGGGAAAGCTCAGTCATAGTGGCGCAGCATCATGCTGCTCACCGAGGGCGGCACCTGCAGGTAGAACCCGCGCTCGGTCAGTTCGCTGCGCACCTTGGCCGGGTCGGCCTGGGCCAGCCGGCGCTGCGCGTCCAGGGTCACTTCCAGCACGAAGACGAGCGCACCCAACGACGCCGACAGCGGCGCAGGCAAAGCGCTGAAGTCATCGCGTCGGGCGAGATAGACGTAGGTGTCCGGCTTGAGTTGGCTTTTATAGACGTAGGCGTGCATGTCCACGGGACGATAACCCGGGAAGAGCCGTGATTGTGTCGGAAAGCCGACACCGGGGAAAGCCGTCACGCGACGATGGCGGCGTGATCGACGGCGTTTCCCCGGTGAGGTTCAGCAATGTGGCGGCGCCGTTCAGCCAGCGGGCACGCTCAGTTGGCCGCCACGTCTTCGGTCATCAGCGGATCCAGGGTGGGTTGTTCGAGCCAGCGCGCCACATCGCCGCCCAGCGCTTCGGCGATCAGCTTCAGCGTGGTGCAGGCGCGGAAGGTGAAGGGCCGGCTGGTGGTGCGCTTGAAGCTGAAATTGCCGACCACGCGGCCGTCCTCCTTCAGTTCGCCATAGATCCGGCCCCACTTCGGCCCGGAGATGGCACCGCCACCGGCGGCATGGGCCTTGGTCACCACGATGTCCAGGCGCCTGCTCTCGCTGCCATCCAGCGGCGCGGCCACGACCCTGCCGGCCGCATGGCGCACGATGCTGTCGCTGAGGTAGCTGCCGAACCGGCACTCGCTGCGGATCAGTTCGCCGCCCACGTCGGTGCGGTAGGGAATATCGGCCGCGACGCGAATGGGTTCATCCGCGGCCTGAGCCTGCAGTGCAGGCGCGCACGCAAAAGCCGCTGCCAAGGCAGCGGCGGTCATCACTTTCATGCTGTTCCCCCTGTGGAACGTTGCCCCGGCACCCCGTGCCGGGGGCAGCGATGGCTTACTTGACCTTGGCGTAGGTGCCCTTCAAGGCCACGCCGGCGACAAAGGTGCCGGCCCAGCACTCGTAGTTGGTCGCGCTCTTGAACTCGTTCTTCTTGTAGTAGCTGACGATGTCGACCACGGCGTTGGCGCCGCGCGACTTGGCACCGTCCTGCAGCGCCAGCAGCGCCGACAGGGCCACCCAGTTGCAGGCCTCGACGTCGCTCTTGTTGGCGGCGTTGGTCTTCTTGTTGGTCACGTCTTCGCCCAGGCGCTGCTGCACGCTGACCGGCTGGCCGGCCAGGTAGAAGCGCACGCTGCCGTCGATGCCGGCATCTTTGGCGGCCTGCGAACTGATCAGTTCGCGCAGGGACTGCTCAACGCGGGTATCGCGCGCCGAAGCGGTGGAAGTCAGGGCCAGCAGCGCGGTGGCAGTGGCGATCAGCAGGGTGCGGCGCATCGGAACGTCTCCTTGTTGAGGTGCGGGTACGGCGGGATCACGCGCTCCAGCGACGGAACACCAGCGAGGTGTTGATGCCGCCGAAGGCGAAGTTGTTGCTCATCACGTACTCGGCCTGCAGCTCGCGGCCTTGCCCGGTGATGAAGTCGAGCTGGCCGCAACGCGGGTCCACCTCGACCAGGTTCAGGGTCGGCGCGAACCAGCCGGCGCGCATCATCTCGATGCTCATCCAGGCTTCGAACGCACCGCAACCGCCCAGCATGTGGCCGACGTAACTCTTCAACGAGCTGATCGGCACGCGGCTGCCGAACACCTGGGCGGTGGCCTGGGTCTCGGCGATGTCGCCGTGGTCGGTGGCGGTGCCGTGGGCGTTCACGTAGTCGATCTGCGCCGGCTGCAGGCCGGCGTCTTCCAGCGCCAGGCGCATGGCCTGGGCCATGGTGTCGGCGCTGGGCTGGGTGACGTGCTGGCCGTCGCTGTTGGTGCCGTAGCCCACGATCTCGGCAAGGATGGTCGCGCCGCGTGCCTGCGCGTGCTCCAGATCCTCCAGGATCAGCGTGCAGGCACCCTCGCCCAGCACCAGGCCGTCACGGCCGGCATCGAACGGGCGCGGAGTGGTGTGCGGTGCATCGTTGCGCGTGCTGGTGGCGAACAGGGTGTCGAACACGGCCGCGGCGGTGGCGTCGAGCTGCTCGGCGCCACCGGCCACCATCACCGTCTGCTTGCCGCTGCGGATCGCTTCGTAGCCCGCGCCCACGCCCTGGCTGCCCGACGTACAGGCACTGGAGGTGGTGTAGACACGCCCGGACAAGCCGAAGAACACGCCGATGTTGACCGGCGCGGTGTGGCTCATCATCTTCAGGTAGGTGGTGGCGCTGATGCCGTCGGTGGTGAACTCATGCAGCATGCGGCCGAATTCGCCGGTGGCCTCGTGGCTGCCCGACGATGAGCCGTAGGCCACGCCGGTACGGCCGCTGCGCAGCACCGGGTGCTCGAACAGGCCTGCCTCACGCAGGGCGACCTCGGTGGCGCGCACCGACATGATCGCGACCTTGCCCATCGAGCGGGTGGTCTTGCGGTTGTAGTTCGGCGGCAGCTCGTAGTCCTGCGCCGGCGCGGCAAGCTTGGTGTTCAGGCCCGCATATACATCCCATTCCGGCATCGAACGCACCGCGTTGCGGCAGCTGCGCAGATGGGCCTGGATGGTCGGCCAGTCGTGGCCGAGCGGACTGATGGCGGCGGCACCGGTGACCACCACGCGACGATCGGCGGCCATCAGATCATCCCTCCATTGACCGAAATCACCTGGCGGGTGATGTAGCCGGCCGGCTCGGACAGCAGGAACGCGACCGTCGCCGCCACTTCCTCGGGCCGGCCGACGCGGCCGGCCGGGATCAGCTTCAATGCGTGTTCGACCACTTCTTCGTTGAGCATGTCGGTCTCGATCAGGCCCGGGGCCACGCAGTTGACGGTGATCTGGCGGCTGGCCAGCTCCAGCGCCAATGCCTTGCTGGCGCCGATGATGCCGGCCTTGGCCGCACTGTAATTGACCTGGCCACGGTTGCCGGCCACGCCGGACACCGAGGACAGGGTGACGATGCGGCCCGGCTTGCGCCGCCGCACCATCGGCATGATCAGCGGATGCAGCACGTTGTAGAAGCCGTCCAGATTGGTGTGGATCACCTGGTCCCAGTCATCCTCGGACAGTGCCGGGAAGGCGCCGTCACGGGCGATGCCGGCATTGCACACCACGCCGTAATAGGCGCCATTTGCCTCCACGTCCGCTTCCAGCGCGGCGCGCGCGGCGGCACGGTCGGCCACGTCGAAGGCCAGCACGCGGGCCTGCTGGCCCAGTGCCTGGATCTCGTCGGCCACTGCCTGTGCTTCTTCCACACGGCTGCGGCAATGCACCACCACGTCGAAGCCATCGCGCGCGATACGCAGCGCAATGGCCCGGCCGATGCCCCGGCTCGCGCCGGTCACCAGCACGCTTCGATTCCCTGTCATGCCTGTCCACTCTCCAGATAGGCCATCGAGTCGGCCGGTTCGAACACCGACACGTTGGCAACCGCCCATTCTTCCTCGCCTGCCAGGATGCGGCAGGCGAACATCCCTAATCCATTGTCGCCCAACAGTTCGCAACGCGCCTGTACCTGCAGGCGGGTGCCGCTGGGGAAACTGCTGCGCGTGCTGGCATAGCGCCGGCTGCCGAGCAGGAAGCCCAGCTGCGGCGGGTTGCCGGCCGTGCGCGCACGGCAGCCGGCCCAGGCGGCGATGGCCTGGGCCATGTATTCGATGCCGACCCATGCCGGAACAGCGCCGTCTTCGATGAACAGGCCGGCCTCGGGCACCACCAGTTCCGCTTCGATGCCGTCCTGGTCCCAGCGCAGGATGCGGTCCAGCAGGCACATGTCCTGGCGGTGCGGCACCACTTCTTCGATGGCATACAACGGCATGTTCATCGGCGCTCCAGTGCCAGCACGGCATTGCTGCCGCCGAAGGCGAACGAATTGCTCAGCACCCGCCGCGGCAGCTGCGGCAGGAAGGTCGCCGGGGCGACCAGCGGCAACGCCGGCAGCGCCGGATCGGCCACGCCGTCCCACCAGTGCGGCGGCAGTTGCTGCTGCGGATTCTCGGCCAGCAGGATCCAGCACAGCGCCGCTTCGATCGCACCGGACGCACCCAGCGTGTGGCCGGTCAATGGCTTGGTTGAGCTGGCCGGCACATCGGTGCCCAGTACCTGCGCCACGGCGTGGCTTTCCATCGCGTCGTTGTGACCGGTCGCAGTGCCATGCAGGTTCACGTAATCCACTTCCGAAGCTGCCCAGCCAGCACGCTGCAACGCCTGCTGCAGGGCATCGATGGCGCCCAGACCCTGCGGGTCCGGTGCGGACATATGGTGCGCGTCGGCTGACTCACCCCAACCGGCCAGGCTGACCGGACCGGGTTCGCGGGTCAGCAGGAACAGCGCGGCGCCCTCGCCGATGTTGATCCCGCAGCGATGCTGCGAGAACGGATTGCAGCGCACGGCGGAGACCGATTCGAGCGCGCTGAATCCGGCGACGGTGAACCGGCACAGGGAATCGGCACCACCGGCGATGACAGCATCGACGATGCCCGAACGCAGCATGCGCGCAGCCGACATCAACGCCTTGGCGCTGGACGAACAGGCCGTGGACAGCGTCCAGGCTGGGCCCAGCGCGCCACTGCGCTCCCGCACGAACTGCGCGGCGGTACCCATTTCCTGCTGCGCGTAGTCGAAGCCTTCGGGCCAATGGCCGTGCTCGGCGCGGGTACGCAGTGCCTGTTCGGATTCACCGATGCCCGAGGTACTGGTGCCCAGCACCACGGCCACGCGCTCGGCACCGTAACGGCTGATGGCATCGGCAACGGCCGGCGCGATCTGCGCCAGGGCCACGTCCAGCAGCGCGTTGTTGCGGCCACGCAGGGACACCGGCAATGCTTCCAGCGTCGGCAACGGGCTGTGCACTTCGCCCAGCGCCAGGGTGCGACCTGGCAGCAGCGTGGCGTTGTCGCTCAGCCCGCCCGGCACGTCGGCAAACAGCGCAGCCGCCACCGCAGCGCGGCCGTCACCCAACGCGCAGACCACGCCGAGGTCGTTGAGGAAAATGGGCGCGCTCTTCATTGCTGGCCGGCCATGTCGATCGATTCGATGCGCAGGGTGTAGCCCTCGGCGCGGTTGTCCAGTTGCACGCTGCCATCGGCCAGACGCTGCAGCTGCAGCCACACGGTGCCGTCGCGCGACAGGCTGCGCTGGCGGCCGTCATCGCTCACCTGCCAGCCGGCCGGCAGCGCGGCGGCAATGGCATCGGTCGGCCACAGTGCGAACTGCAGGTCGTCCAGCACGCGTTCGGCGCGCACCTGTGGCGGCAGCCATGGTGCACGCTGCTGGGTCAGCTGCTGGCCATCCCACTGCAGGCGCACGCCGGTCTGGCCCATCGCCTGCACGGCCAGCCGCACCTGCTGCGCGTCAGCCTCCAGCAGCGCATCCAGATCACGCTCGTGGCTGCCGAAGCGGAAGTGCAGCTGCTGCTGCAGGGCCAACGGCGCCGGCAGGCTGGACGGTGCCAGCCGCAACGGCGGCAGTTCGACCAGCGGCCGCGGCATGCGGCTGGCACAGGCGGCCAGCAGCAGGCACAGCAGGACCGCAGAAAGGCGGACGATCAGGCGCTGCACAGTTCCTCCAGCACACGCATGCGGCGGCCGCTGTCGTCGGCCACATACGGATTGTTGGTGTCCCAGGCGTAGCCGGCCAGGATGGAGCTGATCATGTCGCGCACCTGCGGCTGCTGGTCGGGGTGGTAGATGATCTTCTGGAAGCCGCCCTGGTACCAGCTTTCGACGAAGCGGCGGAAGGTTTTCACGCCGGCACGCAGCGGAATCGAGAAGTCGTTTTCCCAGTCAACGGTCTCGCCCGCGTAGCGGCGCTTCAGGCATTCGCTGGCCAGTTGCGCGGATTTGAACGCGATGGTGACGCCGGAGGAGAACACCGGATCGAGGAACTCGCCGGCGTTGCCCAGCAGCGCATAGCCCGGGCCCCACAGCGAGCTGACGTTGGCCGAATAGCCGGTGATGCGGCGTACCGGCAGCACGGCCCATTCGGCGTTGGCCAGCAGCGAGGTCAGGTTCGGATCTTCGCCGACGATGGCCTGCAGCTTCTGCAGGTCGTCGCCTTCGTAGCGCTCGAAGAATGACGGCTCGGCAACGACACCCAGCGAGCAGCAGCCGTTGGAGAACGGGATCGTCCAGTACCAGACGTCGATGTGCTCGGGATGGGTGGTGATCAGGATCTTGTTGCGGTCGAAATCCGCTTCGGCCGGGATGTTGTCGCGCACGTGACAGAAGATCGCGCCACGCACCGGGAAATTGGACGGCGACTCCAGGTTGAGCAGGCGCGGCAGCAGCCGCGCGAAGCCGGAAGCGTCGAGGATGAAATCGGCTTCGATGCGGTACTCGCTGCCATCCGGGCGGCGCACGTTCACCACCGGCTGTTCGCCCGGCTCGACTGCCAGCACTTCGTCGCCGAAACGCAGGGTCGCACCCATGCGCTCGGCGCCGCGCGCCAGCACGTTGTCGAAGTCGGCGCGCTGCACCTGGTAGGTGGTGCCCCAGCCCGGCGAGAACTTCTTCCTGAAGTCGAACGCGGTGCGCGCTTCCCCGTGCACGAAGGCTGCGCCGTTCTTGTACTGGAAGCCCGCCTCGACCACGTCCTGCAGCAGACCCGCCGCTTCGATGTATTCCATGCTCTGCGGCAGCAGGCTCTCGCCGATGGAAAAGCGCGGGAACTGCTGGCGTTCCAGCATCAGCACCTTGCGGCCCTGCTGGCGCAGCATCGCCGCGGCCACCGAACCGGCCGGGCCGGCGCCGATGATCAGGATTTCGGTACGTTCCACGTCTTCGTGGCTGGAAGAATCAGCGGCATCCACAGCAGTAGTCATCGGTGCGTCCTTGTTGCTCGATCAGGTGGAAAAGCGGAGGAATCGGAATGAAGCGTGTCCGCTCAGGCCGGCGGAACATCATGCGGTGGCGGCCGGAACAGCGGCGAGATCAGCCAGACCAGGCCGATGCCGAACAGCAGGGTGAGCCCGAACGCGCGCAGCGCCGGCGTCTGCGAAAGACCCAGCAGGCCGAACGACAGCCAGGTGCTGGCCGCACCCACGCACACCGCCAGCCAGGCACTAGCGTCGCCGCGGTGCTCGATCAGGAAGATGCCGTAGTCGATGCCCATGCCCAGCAGCAGCATCAGTGCCAGCACATTGAACAGCTGCAGCGGCTGGCCGAACAGGCCAAGCAGGCCCAAGGTGAGCGCACCGGCCACCAGGGTGGGGGCGAATACGCGCCAGGCCTGCCGCCGATAACGCAGCCACAGGGCGCCGAACACCAGCGCGATGCCGACCAGCAGCAGGCCGCCCATCAGCTTGCGGTAATGGCCCAGCAGCTGCGAGAAATCAGCGGTGCGGTCGACCCAGCGCACGCCGTCCAGGCCTTCGGCAGCGCCACGCAGGGTGGCCAGCGCATCGGCACGCGACAGGTCATCGACCATCACCACGCTGATCATCTGCCCGCCTACGTTGCCCACCCACAGGTGGCGGAACGGCTGCGACGCCGGCGAAGCGAGGAAGGCCTCTGCGCTCAGCGGCGCCGCCGCGAATGCAGGGCGCTGCAAGGGCTCGCCCACCGCTTCGCCTACGGCGGCCAGTACACCCGGTTCCACCCGGGCGGTCAGCGCCGCATCGGCCTGCTGCCGCGCAGGCGACGGCAGCCAGTCGCTGATCGCGCGGTAACCGCCGATGCGCTTGTCGCTGGTCAGTTCACGCAGGCGCGTGGTCAGCGCTTCTTCGCGCTGCAGCAGTTGTGCGGCATCGCTGCCCTGCACCAGGTAGAACTGCGCCGGGCTGGGCATGCCCAGCAGCTGGCTGAGGCGGATCTGCTGGGCCATCAGCGCCGGTGGCGACGACTGCAGGCTGCGCAGGTCGTCATTGCTCTGCAGGCGGGCGATGCCGATGGCCGACACCAGTGCGGCCATGCCGAGGAAGATCGCCACCGGGCGACGCCCGTGCAGGCGCGGGAAGCGCTCCAGCGTATTGCCCAGCCACTGCGCGAAGCGGGTGGTACGGATCTCGCCACCGTCCAGCCACGGGAACCAGAAGATCACCGTGAGGAAGGCAGCGGCCAGACCGACCACCGAGAACAGCGCCATCTGCCGCAGGCCGGGGAACGGCGCCAGGCCCAACGCCAGGTACGCCAGCGCGCTGGTCAGCAGGGCAAGCCACAGCCCCGGCAACAGATGCCGCAGCAGCTTCCAGCGGCGGTCGGCCGGCTCGGCCTGGCGCGAAGCAAACCAGTGGATGCCGTAGTCCTCGGCCACGCCAACCAGCGAAGCACCGAACACCAGGGTCAGCACATGCACCTTGTCGAACACCAGCACGGTCACCGCCAGCGCCACACCACAGCCGATCAGCAGCGAGGCGGCAACCAGCAGGATCGGCCGCAGCGAGCGGAATGCCAGCCACACCAGCAGCAGCACCGCCGCCAGCGAACCCCAGCCGATGGTGTTGATTTCCTGATTGGCCTGCACCGCGGCTGCTTCGGCATGCAGCGGCACGCCGGCATGCAGGATCTCCAGGTCCGGCGCAGCGGCCTTGGCCACCTCTCCGGCGCGTTCGAGCAGGCCATCGAGATGGCGCTCGCCATCCAGCCTGAAGGCCGAGCCCGGTGTATCGAACTGCAGTGCCGCCCAGTGCTTGCCCTCGGCCTCCAGCAGACCGTCATCGCCCAGGCGCAGACCGGAGCCCTGGGCCTGCTGCTGCCACCACTGCGGCCACAGCGACAGCGGATCCTGCCGCCACTCGGTCAGGCGCGGCGCGCCCATCGGTCCGTACAGCGCACCCAGCGCCTGTTCGGCCAGCGCAGCGGGTTCGGCCTGCTGCAGCTGCTCGCGCTGGGCCGGGGTCAGCAGGCGGTCGCGGTATGGTGCGTAGAACGCACGCGCGTCATCGAACCAGCCTTCGATCGAACCACTGGGCACCAGCAGCGCGCTGTCGGCATCACTGGCCATTGCCGCAGCGAACGCCGCCTGCGCGCGCTTGGCAGCGGCACCGTCGGCGCTGCCGAGCAGCACCACCACCTGCCGCGAACTGCCATCGGCGATGCGCCGGGTGACGTCGCTGAGCAGGCGGTCATGCGCGTCCTGCGGCAGCAGGGCGAGGATGTCGGTATCGATCCGTGATTCCTGGCTCCACAGGCGCCACTGCTGCGCGCCCAGCACCAGCAACAGCAGCAGCCAGGCGATGCCCAGCCAGTGCCACCAGCGACGCAGGCGATCCGGCGCGGCGCTGTCACTCAAAGCGGCGCGCCTCGTCGGCGTTCAACGTGGCCGGCGCTTCGCTCAGGGCAGTGAACTGGATGCGGGTGCGATCCTGGTTGGCTTCGACGATCTCGACCACGCGCACGTAACGGTCGCCCTGCAGGGTCAGCGACTGGAAGGCCTTGGCCAGCATCGCCGACTTCGGCGTCAGCTTCAGTCGCCAGCCCTGCCCTTCACGCGTGGCCTCGACATTGAACTGGCTGGACAGTGCCTGCACGTCGCCGCTCATCAACGCGAACATGATCGCGTTGACCGAGCGCATCGCCGGCTGCTGGCGCGCGTCCAGTTCGACGCGGGTGCTGCCATCGCGCTGGCGGCTGAGGATGCGGTCGGCGGTGACCACCACCTCGGACGGGAACGGCTTGAGCGTGGACCAGATCACCCCATGCTTGCGCGCGACCACGAACTGGCCCTGCGAGCGCAGCGGGTTCTTGAAACCGCTGACCTGCTTTTCCTGGGTGAACTGCCCGCGCAGCACGTCCGGTCGGGCGACGGCCTGGGTGATGGCATCGACGGTGGGATCAGCTGCCTGCAGCAGCGGCGCGGCAACCAGCAGCAGCGCGCACAGCAGCACGCGCGGAAGACGAAGGGATCGGATCACGGGGCAGGCACTCCAAGACGCTGCCACAGCACCGGCGGGCACTGGTACAGCATTTCCTTGCTGGCCGCGTCGACCGCGACCTGGATGGTCATCGCGCGGGTCAGCACCTGGCCGCTTTCCGCATCGAGGATCTCATATTCGATCTTCAGCCGGTTCTCCCACTCGACGATGCGCGAGCGCACGCGCAGCGCCTGGTTGAACAGCAACGGCCGCACGTACTTCACCCGTGCGTCGACCACCGGCCACAGGTAGCCCGATTCGAGCATCTGCGGATAGTCGTAGTCGTAGCGCTTCAGCAACGCACAACGGGCGATCTCGAAGTACTTGAAGTAGTTGCCATGCCAGACCACGTTCATCGGATCGCAGTCATGAAATGCGGGGGCCAGCTCGATTTCGCCGACCAGTTCGTTGCCTTCATTCACCGACATACAGCTCCCAGCGTTGCGCGCGGATCTCCACCAGGAGTTCCCGCAGTTCGCGATCCAGCGCGCGGTCTTCTTCGACCAGGGCGATGCGCTGCCCCAGGTCGGCGTACATGTCGGCCAGACTGCCATGCAGCTGCGCGTTCATGCCAACCCGTTCGCGCAGCGCCAGCCCCTGGCGGGCGGCGATCAGCATGGCCGCCACCACCTGTTCAGTCAGCTCGATCACGCGCAGGCAGTCGCGCGCGGCGATGGTGCCCATGCTGACCTTGTCCTGGTTGTGGCATTCAGTGGAGCGCGAGAACACCGAAGCCGGCATGGTCTGCTTCAGTGCCTCCGCCGTCCACGCCGAAACGCTGATCTGCAGCGCCTTTAGGCCATGGTTGATCGCCGCACGCGGGCCGCTGGCCGCCGACAGGTTGGCCGGCAGGCCATGGTTGTAGCGGGCATCGACCACCAGCGCCAGCTGCCGGTCAAGCAGGTCGGCGATGTTGGCCACGGTGTTCTTCAGCGTGTCCATCGCCAGCGCGATGTGACCGCCGTAGAAGTGGCCGCCGTGCAGGATGCGCTCGCCGTCGGCATCGATCAGCGGGTTGTCGTTGGCGCTGTTCAGCTCGGTTTCGATCAGCTGGCGCAGGAACGGCAGGGTGTCTTCCAGCACCCCGATCACGTGCGGCGCGCAGCGCAGCGAGTAGCGGTCCTGCAGGCGTTGCTCGTTGCGCGGCGGGCGCTCGCTGTGCAGGTCGCTGCGCAGGCGCGCGGCAATGCGCGACTGCCCCGGGTGCGGCTTGGCGGCGAACAGGGTTTCATCGAAGTGGTGCGCGTTGCCGTCGCTGGACAGCACGTTGAACGCGGTCAGGCGCGTCGCCATGCGTGCCAGATAGTCGGCGCGCTGCCAGGCCAGGCAGGCCAGGCCGGTCATCACCGCCGTGCCGTTCATGATCGCCAGGCCTTCCTTCGGCCGCAGCTTCAGCGGGGTCATGCCGATCTTCGCCAGCACATCGGCAGCCGGCTGCACGCGGCCGTCGTGCAGCACCTCGCGTTCACCGCACAGCACGGCTGCCACGTACGACAGCGGGGTCAGGTCACCACTGGCACCCACCGAGCCTTCAGCGGGAATCAACGGCAGCACATCGTGCTGCAGCAGCGTGGCCAGGCCTTCCAGCAACGGCACGCTGACACCGGACATGCCACGCACCAGCGAGGCCAGGCGCGCAGCCAGCACGGCGCGGGTCTCGGCCGGGTCCAGGTAACGGCCCAGGCCACAGCCATGGTAGGTGTACAGGTGGTGCGGCAGCTCGGCGACCAGTGCCGGCGGAATGTTCACCGTGCACGAATCGCCGTAGCCGGTGGTCACGCCATAGATCACGCCATCCTCGCGCAGCAGGCGGTCGAGGAAGTCGGCACCACGCTGGATATGGGCGCGGAATGCCGGCACATCGCTCAGCGCGGCCTCGCACGTGCGCTGGGCCAGGGCGACCACGTCTTCGATGGTCAGCGGTGCATCGCCGAAACGGCACACGGGTACGGCGTCAATCGTCATGAGGAGCCTGATCCCAGAAGGGGAAGAAATTGAACCAGTCCAACGGGGACTGGATGACCTGGAGTTCCAGCCAGTGCGCGAAGCGCTGCGCCTGTTCGGCCAGTGCGGCATCGCGCGAACCGCGCGGCAGCACCACACGCTCGGCGAACTGTTCGAAGGCCACGCGATAGCCGTCGCCCTGGTGCAGGCACGACATCGTGTAGACCGGGCAGCCCAGCGCTGCCGCCAGCACGTAGGCGCCGATCGGGAACGGCGCACGGTGGCCGAGGAAATCGGCCATCACACTGCGCCCGCCCTGCACCGGCACGCGGTCGCCGACGATGGCCACGAAACCACCGGAGGCAACCTTTTCGGCGAGCATCACAGCCGTGGCCGGGCCCATTTCGGTGACCTGCACCAGCTCCACCGCAGCCAGCGGGTCCAGCCGCTGCAGCAGGCGGTTGAAGCGCTGCGCGTGCGCGGTGTGGACCAGCACGGTGATGCGGAACCCCGGCACCTGCTCGGCCAGCACCTGGCACAACTCCAGGCAGCCGATGTGCGCGGTCAGGATCAGGCCGCCTTCGCGGCGTGCGATCTTGCCCAGCACCAGATCGCGCTGCAGGTGAATGCGTTCGGGCGGATAGCGGCCGCCGAGGCCGAGAATCTTGTCCAGCATCGTGTCGGCGAAGCTGAAGAAGTGGCGCAGGCTGTCGCGCCGGGTCGGCGCATGGCCCAGCGCGCCGGTATGCGCCTGCAACCGCTGCAGGTACTGCATCGAGGCCTGGCGACCGACGCGGTTGCCGAGCCAATGGCAGGCCACCACCGGCCATACGCACAGGCGGAACGGCCAGCGCCCGAACCAGCGATGCACCCAGCACAGGAACAGCACGCCGGCCACCGAGGTGGACTCGCCGATATCGGCCCAGTGCGTGGCGTTCTGCGCGCGGCTCATCTCAGCCCTGCCCCTGCAGCCGGCGCCACAGCAGGCGCGGCGCACGCCAGAGCATGCCGAAGAACAGCCGGGTATGCATGCGGCTGATGCGCACGTTGTCGCGCCACACATCGAAATGCGAAACCCCGTCGGCGGGATAGGTCACGCGCGTGGCCAGGTGCTCGACCGGTACCTGCCGCCAGTAGAGGCGGACCATCACTTCGGTGTCGAAATCCATGCGCCGGCCGATGGTCTCTTCGCCGATCAGGCGCAGCACCGGCGGCAGCGGATACACGCGGAATCCACACATGGTGTCGCGCAGGTGCAGCGACAGCGTGTTGATCCACACCCAGATGTGGGTGGCGTAGCGACCGTACAGGCGCGCCTTCGGCACGCTGGCATCGTAGGCAGGAATGCCGCAGATCACCGCGTCCGGGCGCGCGCGTGCGGCATCGATGAAGCGCGGCAGGTCGCCGGTATCGTGCTGGCCGTCGGCGTCGATCTGCAGCACGTGGGTGTAGCCGCGACGCCGCGCTTCGGCGAAACCGGCCAGCATCGCACCACCCTTGCCCTGGTTCACGTCCAGCCGCAGCAGGTCGACGCCCGATCGCTGTGCCAGTTCCCGCAGCACCCGCGCGCAGGAGGACTGCGAGCCATCGTCGACCAGCAGGCAGGGCAGGCCCGCGGCCTGCACGCCGTCGACCACCGCGCCGATGGCATGTTCGTGGTCGTACACGGGAATGACCACCAGCGGCGCGAACGCGCCGCCAGCGGTGGCCGGCTCAATGCGCATCGGCGAAGACCACCCTGCCGCTGGCGTGCACGCCATGCACGGAGGTATAGCGGAAGGTCAGCACACCGCGTTCGGCGTCCCACTGCAGTTGCAGGGTCAGCTCGTCGCCGGGGCGGGCCACGCGCTGGAACTTCACTGCATCCATGCGCTGGAATCCGGTCGGCAGCACGAAGGCCTGGCGCCCGAAGCGCACCGCCCAGTCCAGCTGGGCCACGCCGGGCAGGATCGCCGCCTGCGGGAAGTGGCCCTGGAACGCGCGCAGCGCGGGGTCCAGCTTCATCCGCAGGGTGGCCTCCGCCTCTTCGCGACAGTCCCAGACCGGCACCGGCATCAGCGGCTGGAACAGCGCGACCAGCGCCGCCTGGGTGACCTTGCCCTGCGCATTGATCGGCAGCGATTCGACCAGGCGCCAGCGGCGCGGCCGGGTGACCGCGTCGTGGCCCTGCGCCAGCCGCGTGCCCAGCCGTTGCCCCAGCGCACGCCGTGCGCTGTCACCGGCACGTGCCAGCGCCGGATCGGCCGGCACCACCACGGCCGCCAGCTGCTCGCGCTGGCCCTGCAGGACCAGCACGCGCACGTCGTCGACTTCTGGATCCTCGCGCAGCGCGCGCTCCAGTGCGTCCAGCGAAACGCGACGTTCTTCGATCTTGACGATGCGGTCGGCGCGGCCCAGCAAGCGGAAGCGGCCATCGGCCAGTGCTTCCACGCGATCCTGGGTGCGCCACCAGTCCGACGTCTCCAGGTGCGGCGAAGCGACTGCGAGGCAGTCCTCCTCGATCCGCCACTGCACGCCCGGCAACGGCTGCCACGGCGGCGCATCGGTGTCCCAGCGCCGCCAAGCGATGCCACCGGTTTCACTGCTGCCATAAACCTCGGTGGGCGCCACGCCCAACCACTGGCGGACCTGGCGCGCTGCGTCCTCCGGCAGCGGGCCGCCGGAGGAAAACACAGCGCGTAGGCGACCGTGCAGGCTGGCCCAGTCGAGCTGCTCGGGCAGGCGCTTGAGATGGGCCGGGGTGGCGACCAGCACCGTATCGGTACCGGCCAGCGCGCCCACCAGGTCTTCGTGGAAGAAGCGCCGGGGCTGGATTGCGCGACCGGCCGCCAGCGGCCACAGCACGCGGAACAGCAGGCCATAGATATGCTGGTGGGACACGGTGCCATGCACCTGGGCGCCGTCCAGCTGGGCGCCGAAGGCAGCCTGCAGCGCATCGACCTCGCGCGCCAGCTGGTCCAGCCGCTTGCTGATCGCGCTGGGCTGGCCGGTGCTGCCGGAGGTAAACACGCACAGTTCGCAGGCGCGCTCGTCCAACGGCTCCAGCGGCGCATCGTCGGCGACGGCGGTCGCCTGCAACGGCTGGTAATCGGCCGACAGGTCACCTGCAAAACCACTCACCTGCGGCTGCATCGCCTGCAATGTCGCGGGCAGGTTGTCGGCGGCCAGGAACACCCGCTTGCCGGCATGCCAGGCACCGAACAACGCTGCAGCGAAGGCCACGGTGTCATCGAAGTAGAGCGCCCAGTCACGGCCCTCGGCAGTGCTGAAAGCGTCACGCCAGGCCAGTACGCACAGGCGGAAGCCGACGTGGTCGACCGCAATGCCATCGCAGACACCGATGTCGCGGCCGGGCTGCGCCGTGATCAGCAGCCGATCCAGGTCGATCCAGTCAGCCATGCGCGTGCGCTGCCTTGACCCGACGCCGTACCAGCCATTCGCCCCCGAACAACAATCCCATCATCACGTACGCCAACAATCCGTTGTAGAGCATCCAGACCCGGTCCGACGCATACAGCGCGGTGAGCAGGGCGAGACCACCATTGAGAACGAAAAAGCCGCACCACACCTGGGTGACGCGACGGGTATAGATCACCGCGAACGGTGGCAGGTCCGGCTCCTGCAGGCGCGCCAGGCGTTCCACCAGGGGCGGACCGAAGCGCAGGCTGGTGGCGAACACCGTCAACATCACCACGTTCACCAGCGCCGGATACAGCTTCAGCGGCAGCGCCTGGTTGAGCACGGTGGCCAGCCCGGCCAGCAGGCCCGCGCCGGCGGCAGCGGCCCACCACAAGGGTTGCCGGGTGCTCAGCGCGCGCAGCAGGGCCAGCGCAAACAGCAGCAGCGCCAGCCAGCGCGGCTCGAAGCGGCCCATCGCCGCGTAGACCAGCACCGGATAGGCAAGCGAAATCGCTGCCACCACGACCATGCGTGCCCGTGCCATGGTCGCGGCGTCCGTGCTGCTGTCAGGCAGCGGCCTGACCGGGCAGCAGGCCATGCACGACATCAACGATGTCCTGCACGGTGCGCACGGCCTTGAACGCTTCAGGCTGCAGGTTGCGGCCGAGCAGCGGCTTGAGCTGCACGATCAGGTCCACGGCATCGATGCTGTCGATGTCCAGGTCGTCGTACAGGCGCGACTCCGGGCTGATCCGCGCCGGCTCGATCTCGAAGCTGTCGGTCAGGATGCGGACGATGCGCTCGAACAATTCATTCTTGGTCATGGCAGTTCCTGGCGCCTTACGACTGACGGGCGGCGACGAACTCGCCGAGCGCGCGCACGCTGGAGAAATGGCGACGGGTTTCTTCCGAGTCGGCCGAGAGGCTGACACCGTACTTCTTCTGCAGCGCCAGGCCCAGTTCCAGCGCATCGATCGAGTCCAGGCCGAGGCCTTCCACGAACAACGGCGCGGTCGGATCGATGTCCTCCGGGGTGATGTCCTCCAGTGAAAGCGAGGAAATGATCAATTCCTTGATCTCGTGCTCAAGTGCTTGCACGGGTCGGATCTCCAGACAGGTCGAAATAACGAGTGAGGTGGTCGGTGACGCGACGGGCCGCCAGGGCATCCCCCCTTGGCGAGTCATCTTCGGCCAGAAACGGCGCGATCGGGATATCTTCGCCGATCTGCAGCTGAACGTGAAAACGACGTGAGGGCACACGATACCACTTCTGGCCCTTGGTCAACGTCGGCGGGGTGCAGGTGATGCGCACCGGGGTGATGTCCAGGCGCCCGCGCACGGCGATGTTGGCGGCGCCGCGCTGCAGCCGCAGCGGCTGCCCGGGCACGCTGCGGGTGCCCTCCGGGAAGATGACCAGGGTGCCGCCGGCATGCACGGCCGCCGCGCAGTCATCGACCAGGCCAGCGCCGTCATCATTGGAGATGTAGCCCGCCGCGCGCACCGGGCCGCGCATGAACGGGTTGCAGGCCACCGCCCGCTTGACCACGCAGTCAGCGTTGGGCAGCAGGGCGATCAGGCAGACCACGTCGATCAGCGTCGGGTGGTTGGCCAGCACCAGCAGGCCGTCGCGCTGCAGGCGTTCGCGCCCTTCGACCTGCAGGGTCATCACCCCCAGCCGGCACATCAGCCACACGTGGCTGGCGAAGGCGCGCTGGACCAGCCGGCGGGCCCGGCGGCGACGCGCCACCGGGTCGCGCATCAGCAGCAGCACCGGCATCACCAGCACGCCCAGCAGCAGTCCACCCACGCCGAACGCGGCGAAGCTGAAGCCGGTGCCGAACACCCGCCAAGCATGATCGAGGCGGCGCAGCGCCTCAGCCACGGCGGCGCCAGGACCAGCGCTGGCCTTGGGTCACATGCTGCAGCAGCGGATCCCCGGCCAGCAGGAAGCGGTGCAGGTCCAGCGCATGCGGCAACAGGCCCGGCGCGGTCGGATCGACGTCGTCGGCGACCTGCCAGGAAAGCGAAAGATCGGTGGCACCGGCGGTGCCGGCGGGTGCCAGACGCCAGCACCAGGCAAAGAACGGGTCGGGTTCGTCGGCGAATTCGGCGTAAACGTCGGGCAATGGGGACTCATAGACCACGATCCGCACTTCGCGTGCACCATCACCGAGCAGGCCGACGGCCTCCAGGCACGCCGCTTCCACCGTCGACTGGCCGGCAGACAACGCCAGGTAGTTGCCACGGTGGCCGCGGGCGATCGAGTACAGCGCGGCGATCGCGTTGTGCACCGACAGGCCGAAGCCGGTGGGCGACAGCGGCTGATCGGCCACCAGCGAGCCCAGCAGGTCCATCGAACGGGCGACATCGCCATGGCGGCTGGCGAACACCAGCGGCACCTGGCTGTCAGCGCCCTGCCCGTCCTCGCACCAGCACGCCGCCTGGATCGCCATGCGGCCCAGGCGCTCGATACGGCGGCGCTGCATGGCCGGAATCTCGGCCAGCGCCGGCGTGTCCTCGCCCTGCGGCAGGAACGGCGACCCGGCCCAGCCCATCCATTGGCTACGCTCGGTCAGGCCAGGCGCCCAGGCGGCCCAGTCGACAACGGAAAATTCGATCATTACCGGTGATGTTTCGATGGGCGAACGAGAGTCTCGAGCCATTACGGCGACACGCGGCTGCCCCCCATTCCTGCAGCCATGCATCCGTCCAGGACGTCGCCGGCTGCCCCCCTGGCTGCCGGAAAGGAGCGCACGCTAGCACGTCCGACACAGGGATGACATGTTTCACAAAACACAACGGGGAGCGGTCAGCGACCGCCCCCCGCGTGGACTGATACCAGCGAACGGATTCAGTGATAACCGGCGTCGGCGCGCACCTTGCCGCGGAACACCCGGTACGACCACGCCGTGTAGCCCAGGATCACCGGCAGCAGCAGCACCAGCCCGACCAGGGTGAAGCTGAGCGAAGAGGCCGGCGCGGCGGCCTGCCACAGCGTCATCGACGGCGGCAGCAGGTACGGCCACATGCCCAGCACCAGACCGGCGAAGCCGAGCACGAACAAGGCCAGGCTTAGCAGGAACGGCGGCAGGTCGCGACGCGGATGGGCGGCACTGCGCCACAGCGCGATGGCCACCGCCAGGGTCAGCAGCGGCACTGGCGACAACCACCAGAAGTTGCCGTCGCTGAACCAGCGGTCCATCAGCCGCGACTGCAGGAACGGCAGCCAGCTGCTGACCAGGCCCATCGCCGCGATCACCGCCACCACCAGCGGGCGGGTCATCTGCCGGGCCAGCGCCTGCACGCGCCCTTCCGTCTTCAGGATCAACCAGGTGCTGCCCAACAATGCGTAGCCGGCCACCAGCGCGGCACCGGTCAGCATGGCGAACGGGCTGAACCAGCCGAAGGCGCCGCCCTGGTACACGCCATCGATCAGCGGCAGGCCCTGCACCAGCGTGCCGAGGATCACACCCTGGGCGAAGGTGGCCAGCAGCGAACCGAGGCCGAACGCCACGCTCCACAGCCGCCGCGAGCGGTGCGCCTTGAAACGGAACTCGAAGGCCACGCCACGGAACACCAGCGCCACCACCAGCAGCAGCACCGGCAGGTACAGCGCCGACAGCAGCACCGCGTAGGCCTTCGGGAACGCCGCCATCAGGCCGGCGCCGCCGAGCACCAGCCAGGTCTCGTTGCCGTCCCAGATCGGCGCGGCGGTGTTCATCATCAGGTCCAGCTGTTCCTCGTCCTCGGCGAACGGAGCGAGGATGCCGATGCCGAGCACGAAGCCATCCAGCACCACGTACATCAGCACGCCGAAGCCGATCACCGCGAACCATGCCACCGGCAGCCAGGTCATCAGGTCCATGTCAGCGCTCCTCCAGCGGTTCGTCGGCGGCCGACAGCGGCCGCGCTGGGGTGTGGCTGCCATGGTCCAGCGACGGCCCTGCGTCGTACGGCTGCGGGCCATGGCGCAGGATCTTCACCAGGTACCAGATGCCCCAGCCGAACACGAAGGCATAACCGACCACGTACACCGTCAGCGACAGCGCGGTCATCCACGCGCTCTGCGGGCCGACCGCATCGGCGGTGCGCAGCACGCCGTAGACGACCCACGGCTGCCGTCCCATCTCGGTGACGAACCAGCCTGATATCAGCGCGATGAAGCCACTGGGCAGCATCCAGTTCCAGCCGCGCAGCAGCCACGGCGAATCCAGCAGCTTCTTCCGCCACAGCTGGATGGCCGAGACCCAAGCCAGCACCAGCATCAGCGTGCCCAGCCCGACCATGATGCGGAAGGCGAAGAACACCGGCGTCACCGGCGGCCGCTCGCTGGCCGGCACCGACGTCAGCGGATCGAACGTGCCGTCCAGGGTGTGGGTGAGGATCACGCTGCCGAGCTTGGGAATGGCCACTTCGAAATCGTTGCGCTCTTCCTTCTCGTTGGGCAGTGCGAATACCACCAGCGGCACGCCCTCGCCCTCCTTGGTCTCATGCCAGTGCGCTTCCATCGCCGCGATCTTCATCGGCTGATGCTTGAGCGTGTTCAGGCCATGCATGTCGCCAACGAAGATCTGCAGCGGCACGGTCAGCGCGGCGAACGCGACGGCGGCGATCAGCATCCGCCGGCCGGCCTCCACGTGCGTGCCCTTGCGCAGGTACCACGCACCGACGCCACCGATCACGAAACAGGTGGTGATGAACGAGCCCAGCGCCATGTGCGCCAGGCGGTACGGGAAGGATGGGTTGAACACCACCTGCCACCAGTCGACCGGATGCACGATGCCGTTGACCATCTCGTAGCCGGCCGGCGTATGCAGCCAGCTGTTGGACGAGAGGATCCAGAACGTCGAAAACAACGTGCCCAGCGCCACCATGCAGGTGGACAGCCAATGCAGGCGCGGCGACACCCGACCCCAACCGAACATCATCACGCCGAGGAAGCTGGCTTCCAGGAAGAACGCGGTCAGCACTTCGTAGGTCAGCAGCGGGCCGATGACCGTGCCGGCCACTTCGCTCAGCCGCGGCCAGTTGGTGCCGAACTGGAAAGCCATGACGATGCCGCTGACCACGCCCATGCCGAACGACACCGCGAAGATCTTCTGCCAGAAGAAGTACATCTCGCGCCAGACCGGCAGCTTCGTGCGCAGCCAACGCCATTCGATGAAGGCCAGCCAGCTGGCCGTGCCGATGGTGAAGGCCGGGAACAGTACGTGGAAACTGATGACGAATCCGAACTGGATCCGCGACAACAACAACGCGTCCAAGGGACGCCTCCTGCCAGGAGCCGGTGGGATACCAGACCACTTTAGGGGGATATCGTTAAGCCGGGATGCGACCGGATGACGCGCTGCTTCACTTTGTCGCAGGAAGGGGGACAAAGGATAAATGGGACCTGCAGCTCAGCTGCATTGCCCGCTGAATGGCTGGAACCAAAACAATCCTAGCCGTTCAGCGGGCAACTCGTCCTCGCGGGGAAATCGCTAATGAGGCAGCGGCTGCCGATGCTCAAGGAGGTAGTGCTCCACCTCGGGCATCAGCTCCAAACGCTGCTTGACCTCGATCAGATCGTCGTCTGTGATGCTGAAAGGCGCACCTTCTGGAATCAATTTCACCTTTGGAGTGGTCTGAGGGTTGGTAATGAACCACACATATCCCTTCTCCGTATCCAGCCTCGGTAATCCCAGAACATCGGCATTGGTATCTTCGTCGCGCGCTTTGATGATGAACGAGCTGTCGTGGGCCATGTCTCTTCCACGGAACTCATACCCTTGCAGGACCGAATATTCGTGAGCAGCACCCAATTCTCCATCAGCAAAATGGAGCACAGCAGCGCGCAACAGAAGAATACATCCCGCTACCATAACGATCAGAACAAGCGCAATCTTGAGGAATTTCTTCATGGATTCATGGCGCCGGATCAAATGAACCATACTCGGATGGAATTGCAGCTCCCTGAACGAGGGTTGAGACGTCCGACGCATTCATTGCACCGATGATCGCCGGCACCACAGGGAAAGGGCTATTGATGGGGAAAAGAATCGAACGAATCCCGCCCGCGGCCAAGGCACTTTGAGTTCGGATCGCACAGGTATCTCTCAATGCCGCAATCGGGTCTCTCTTGGGGTCAGGCAATGTTCGACCTTTCGCCTTTGCCCTTGCCTCCAAGTCTGCAATCATCCGTGCCTCCTGTTCTGGAGTCGTCTTTATGCGGCTGATGGTGCTGGTTCTATACTCACCCTGCTTGCTCAAGTAGTCGGTAAGTGAGCTGCCATAGGCTGTGCCTGTTCCGTCGCTGTAGACACCCCGCCCCGTGAAGGCCAGTGCAATGTGACCGAACGGGTTTCCACGCACCCCCGATCCCGTCGCGTGCCCACGTATTACAAGTGTATCTCGCCCCAGCGGGTCAACACGGTTGATGGGGTTAGCCCCGGTATAACCGTAGGGATTACCACCTGCAATCATGCCCTTCGGGTCGCTTTGCAGGTATCGGCCGATCGCAGCATCGTAATCACGGAACCCGTTGTGCCAAAGACCGGACTCCGAGTCAAAATACTGGCCTGGGAACCCGATGTTCAAACCACCAATAGCATCCGCTCGTACGGAGCGACCGTAGGCATAGTTGTAGGCTGCCCAGACCACGGCGCGCCCATCGTCACTGGCCGTTTCCGGACGACCAAGATGGTCGACGTGGACGTGCGATATCTTGCCCTGGCGCGAGAGTCCCACCAGTTCACCATCGAACCATAGATAGTTAGTCCATGTGCCGCCGTTGCGCTCTGACATCATCCGGTTCTGCCCGGCATAGGTGTAGTAGCTGGCTCCGGATGCGCCTCTCTTCGCCAAGCGCTGGCCGAGCGGGTTCAACAGATACTGCGTGGCATGCCCGTTAATCTGAACGGAATTCATCCGGTTGAATGCTGAGTAGCTGTAGGTGCGCTGATCGCCCGCTGCAGTCTCCTCTGTTCGATTACCCATTGCGTCGTATGCATAACTGCGCGACTCGTCACCCGGCTTGCTGGATGAATATGCCAGCAAGCGATTGCTGCCCCCGTCAATGCTGTAGCTGCGGAGATAGCCACCTTCCTTGAAGGTCGTCCAGTTGCTGTTCGCATCGTAGCCCATCACGTGGGTCTGTCCGCCGCGTCGCTGCTCTAAAAGGCGCCCAAGGGCATCGTAGCCGATCTGCTGCGAGGCAGCAGGATCAATACCATCATCGATACGTGTGATCTCGTCAGCGGAATTGTATCCGTATGATTTCGAAAGCACGGTCGATCCCGCGCCCGAGACGAGCAGTGATTTCAACCGTCCATCGATATCGAATTCTTGACGCTCCGTCAGTCCATTTGCAAAAAGAAGCGAGCGACGCGCGCCGCCAGCCTGGTACACAGCCTGGTCGACAAGACGAACCGTCCTTCCATCCTGATTGATCGTCATGGCGTACGGCGAGCCGTCCAGATATTCGTATTGCGCCTGCATACCATCAGGATAGGTGATGGATCGTGGCCGGCGCATTTCGTCATAGGTATAGCGTGTCATCAGCAGCTGGCTGGCATCCACGAAACGAACGTCGTCACCTCGCTCGGCAACTTGTCCGTCCTGCGTGTAGCTGAACGAGGTGATAGCGCCGCCCTCCGTGACGGAGCACAGCCTGCCCTTGCCGTTTCCACAAGCATCATAGCTGTAGGTCTGCACCTGCCCAGCGGCACTGGCCTGCAGCAGGCGTCCCTGGCCGTCGTACTGATACGAGGTACTTACACCATCGCCGCGTGTGCTGGCCAACAATAGACCCGCCGGACTGTATGCCAGCGTCGTCGTTCCCGAATCAGGACTGTCCTGCGCAAGCAAGTTACCCAAGCCGTCAAATTCATAGAGGGTAACCTTGCCCCGAGGGTCCCTGATCTGGACCACACGATCGGCCGCATCATAGGTATACGAGGTAATCCCGCCATCGGGATGCGTCACCTTCGATATCCGCCCCAGCACGTCGTAACTCATGACCAGCCTGCGCCCCAGGGAATCCACCGTCGCAGTGCGGCGTCCCTCCGCATCGTACTCATGGCGGGTCAACTGACCGTTGTTGCCTCGCTCGACGGTCATACGGCCCAGTTCGTCATACTCAATCGACTTGCTGAGAATCACAGCCGACGCCAGTATCAGCAATCCAGCGCTCATCATTCTTCCTCGTAGCAGTTGACGCCGCTGCAGTTGGGGCCGCTCCCCTTCCCGCCAACGGTGATGCGATATTCGTGGTTCGGCCCAAAACGGATACCCGCGTCCATCATCTGGAAGTAGCGGACATGTGTTTTGGTCAACGCTTCAGCGATGGCCTCATAGCTCCAGTTGAACTGCGCCACCTCGCCCGGAAGCACCCTATGACCCAATGCGATCTGCTCCCCGGTGTTGAGCACCATCGCGGTACTTCCCGGCATCCAGACGGTATTGCCCGTGTTTCGTACCGTGAATGTAACGCTCCATACCTGCTCATCACTGAGTGAAGTACCGCGCTCGGGATTGATCAAGTCTGCACCCCGCAGCATTGCGGGAACCGTGAACCCGCCCTGCGGTCCAACGAGCGAGTTCGGCCCTCCTGCCGGCGAAATGCCATGGATGAAAATACCTTTGCCGCCATGGGCACGGCGCACCCCTGCGTCAAGCTGGAGAGTAAATCGATACGCCCCTCCGCCGATCTGGCATGCCGCTGCCACGCCAGGCTCGCTTGCCTGGTTCGCCGAACCCGAAGCTGCGAACGTCCCTGCTCCTGCGGCCCCACCTGCGTAGAGGTGAACGTCGATGGAGCTAGCGACGCCGGTTGCGCAGGCCCATCCGCGAACGTAGTAGTTCCAGTTGGAATCGTGACCTACTTCATCGATGTTCCCGACGACCGTCGGCGCGGGCACGACCGAAGCTCCGCTTCCGCCCAACGATCGATTCTGCCCACCATCAACGGCAATACCGTAGACCGTTATCGTCTTTCCGCCGTGCTGCAGGCGCAGATCCGCAGGCAAACCAATGCGATACCGGTAGTTGCTTCCACCCGCCTTGCAGGACGTGGCAACCTGCGGCTCGCTCGCGAGGTTGGCGGTGTTGCCGCCAAGGAAGGATGATCCGCCTGAAGCATCATTGGCGTAAGCGTGGACGTCAACGGATCCATCCATGCCCACTGAACACGCCCAGCCTTCCACGTACCAGTTCCAGTTGGCGTCATGAGCCACGCGGTCAATCGCACCCGTCACCTGGGTGGTGACCGGGTATGGAGTCTCCATCACCTGCTCGAAGGTCAACTGCGACGCATTGTTGTAACCGAATGCTCTTCGCGAGTAGCCGCCTCGCTTGTTGGGAGACCACGTCTCCAGGAGACGCAATGCGGAGTCATAGTAGTTGTGGACCTGACTGCCGTCGGGGTGGACAACCGTATCTACGAGGCCAGCTGGCGTATAGCTGTAGGTCGTGGTGAACGACTTTCCGTCGATCGTGCTTGTTTCCTTGATCGTCCGACCACGTGCATCGTACACATAGTCATTGATGGCACCGTTGGCAGTCGTTATCCGGCCCGGCTTTCCAAGACCGTTGTGATTCTCGAAGCGGATGGCATGCCCCAATCCATTGATATGGGCGATCAGGTCCCCGGTCGCCGAATACTGAAGGGTAGAGCGGTCTCCGGCGCCTGGCAGCGGGCCATCAATGGTCATTTCAGCGACCAGCCCATTGCCATGCAAGCGATAGCCATAGGTAACCTGCTGCTCACGCCCCGCACCGACTGCGGTCAGATCCTTGTTCGTGATGCTGAGGATGCGGCCCTTGGCATCGTAGCTGTAGCGTATCGTTGCCTGACCCGCCAACGTCTGCGACAACAGGCGATTGGCCGCCGTATCCCATTCGTAGTTCCACGTCCGGGCGACGGGCGTGCCAGCAGCTTCCACGCGCCGAAGGATGTGGCCCTGACCGTCGTAGCTGTACTCGGTCACAACGCCCGCGAAGTCAGTAGTGCGTCGCTCGTAACCGTTTTCATCGTAAGCCTTCTCTTTGAAGCTTGCAGGGCAGTTTCCTGCGGCACCAGAAATCGAGATCAGGCGATCATCCTGATACGAATAGGTGGTCTTACGGCCTAGGGGCGTCGTCTCGGTAACATCCATTCGCACCGGAATCGCCTTCGCCGGGTCAGATGCCTGCTCAGCCGGTGCCCCGGCAGTCATCGCAAACTGTTGCATGGGCTCGTCCACCAGTCGTGGGCCGTGGCAGTTCTGCACACCGTTGGGGCCGTACTCGCACATCCGCCGCTCTTCGTTGAACACGTAGCCACCGGGTGGCAGCGGCGCAGGTGGCGGAATGACCGGCTTGCTGCTCTTCACGTCGTAGGCGAACAGGAAACGCTCGACACCACCACTGTGCTGGGTTGAAGTTGCCCGCCCTTCAGCGTCGTAGGTGAAGGTCGAGTAGCGCGTGTCGTTGAACGCCTTCCCGGTGAGTGCCCCGGGCCAGCGATTGTCTTCGTAGAAGTACGTGATCGTACTGCCCGGCAGCAGAGCGTTGGTCAGACGCCCGGACCCAGCCCCACTTCCGAAGACGTTATGGTCGTAGTAGTAGCGATAGACATTTCCCGCCGGATCCGTGACCTTGGCCGCCATGCCGTTGGCCCATTCGAAGGCCACGAAGCGTCCTGACGTATGAGTTACCCGATCAAGATAGTCTCCGCGGTAGGTGAACGTCCAACCTACCCCTTGTTCGTTCACACGAGCAGTGATGCGCCCCGCTGCCGTGTATGTCTCGTGTCCATTGACGTCGTTGAACAGGGTCAGCGAGCCGTCCTGATTCCGCACGATGTAGGCGATCGGCAATGCCTTCTGTTCAACGAAGTTGCCGCTGGCAGCATCACGCTGGAAGCGGATCCGGCGGCCATCGGGCCTCTGCGCCCAGATCGTCTTCCCGTCGGCTGCGACCGTAATCGAGTAATCGAAGTTGCTCAGCCAGAATCGGCCGAAAAGACCACGGCCACTCCAGAAGGAGTTGTAGGTGCGCGACAGTCGAAGCGGCATTTCGCCTTCGCTGCTGAAGTCGACTTCAGGTTCGACCTTGTTGCCTGTCGAAAGCACAACGGGGTTGCCGCTCACTTCGCCGGCACAACGTGCTTTTTCCAGCTTGTCGGCGGTGCGCTGCTCTTCCACGCTTGGTGTGGTGATCGACCCACCCGAACCGGCGCCGGGCCCCCGATCCCAATCACCGTTGTTGCTGTTGCCACCGCCGCCGCCCCAGCCCATATCCACGATGCCATCGTCCCAGCATTCGACTTGGGACACCGAAACCGGTTGGCTTTCCTGGTTGAACGTCATCCCCGTCACGGTCGTCACACAGTGGCGTGCTGCCTGCGCGTGGGGGGAGAATGATGAGGCTCCGAAGCCGACGATCGCCAGCGCCAGAAGGCTGGGCCGACCAAGGTAGTACGAGTTTTCGCGTAGCACTTGCTGATTCCTGTCAGGCGCATTGCTCGCCATCGGGGAACGCGAAATGCTTCCGCCATCCATGGCGACACAACCAAGGCGGCGATCTTCACATTTGCATTCACAAAACACAATGCATTCATGCTGTGCCAATGTCGGCGCTGTGACAGGATCAGTGAGCCTGCCCAGCCCGGTTGAGATTCAGCCCCGGAAGTACCAGACCGCCCCCGCCACCAGCGCTCCCAGCAACACCACCTGCACCACCACATAGCCCACCCTGCTGTCGCGGCTCTCCGCCTGCAGGCGCTTCTGCAGCGCCTCGCTTACATCCGGCGTCTCTTCCTGCTGCGCCTGCTCACGCAACGCCTGTGCCAGCGCGCGCTCTTCCGCATCGCGGGAATCGATCGGTCGTTTCACAACAGCTCTCCGGCGGTGGCATGCCGCACCAGTTCCTGCTTCAGGACCTGGCGCGCACGGTACAGGTGGCTCTTGATGGTACCGCGGGCCAGGCCAGTCACCTGTTCGATCTCGGCCAGATCGAAATCCTCCAGATAATGCAGGCCTACGATCAGGCGCTGCGGCGCACTCAATCGTTCCAGCGCCGCGCCGAGGTGGCGGCCGGCCTGCAATGTCTCGCTGAGTTCGGAAGGACCCGGACCCTCGTCACCAACCCCCAGTTCCTCGGGCGCTTCCACCGCCACCATCCACTGCGCTTCCAGTCGCCGCCGCCGCAGGTACTGCAGCGCGGTGGTGTAGGCCACGCGCGAAATCCAGGTGCGCAGCGAAGATTCGAAACGGAACCGGTGCAGCTGGCGGAATACCGCCAGGAACGTTTCCTGCAGCAGGTCGGCCACCTGGTCGCGGTCGCCGACCATGCGGCCGATTACATGCGCGCAGGTGCGCTGATGTGTTTCCACCAGCTGCGCGAAGGCCGGTTGCGAACCGTCGATGATCGCGCGCACCAATACCTGGTCCGCATCCAGCGGCTCGGCGGGTGTGGTTGCCGCCGCGGCATCCGGTCGATGCCGCCCCCGCAATGCAGCCAGCGCTCCCCTGAGCAGGCTCATGCGTGGGGCTTCCCCTGTGCCCGCAACATGCGCCGGCTCAGCCCTTGCGCACTGCGGGGCGGGTGAAGTGCCAGGCCAGCAGCTGACCCAGGCCGGCACTGCCGACCATCGCGGCTGCGGCGCCGAACGTCAGGTCGCGTGCGCCGATCGCCTCCAGCAGCGCCATGGCCAGTGCCAGGCAGACCAGGCTGATGCCCCAGCGCAGCGCGCCCTGGCGGCGGCGCTCCTCTTCCAGCAGCGCCAGCGAGCGGATCACCTCTTCCGGCACGTGCGGCGCCACCAGCTTGCCGCGCGCACGCGCATCGGCGATGGCATGGATCGCATAGGCGGTACAGATGAAGAGGGTGATCGGGATGAGTTCCTGCATGGTGGTGCTCCTGTCCGCTGGATGATGCGGGTTCAGGTGATTGGATGCGCGGTCCTGCCGACCGGTTGCACCGCTTTGCCGATCCCGCTGCCATGACCTGTGGCCCCCTCCCCCGGCCCTTGCGGCTGCTACGCTTGCCCGGTTTCCTCTTCTGGTGCTGTCCGCCCATGTCCCGAGTGCTGCCCCTGTCCCTCCTGCTGTCTGCCGTGCTGGCCGCTCCGGCCGCCCAGGCCGCGCCGACGCCGATCACCATCGAACAGGCCATGGCCGACCCGGACTGGATCGGTCCGCCGGTGGAGAAGGCCTGGTGGTCGTGGAACAGCCAGCAGGTGGAATACCAGCTCAAGCGCAACGGCAGCCCGGTGCGCGACACCTTCCGCCAGCCGGTTGCCGGTGGCGTGGCCGCACAGGTGGCCGATGACCAGCGCGGCAGCCTCGACGTGGCCGATCCGGTCTATGACCGCAGCCGCAGCCGCAGCGCCTTCGTGCGCAACGGCGACGTGTTCGTCCGCGACCTGCGCAGCGGCGCGCTGACCCAGCTGACCCGCAGTAACGAACGCGCCGCCGGTGTGAACTTCGCCGCCGACAACGGCGTGATCTGGCGCGTCGGCCAGAACTGGTTCCACTGGACCGCCGCCAGCGGCGTGCAGCAGGTGGCCAGCCTGAAGGCCGACAAGGATCCGAGCACGCCGCCGAAGGCCGACGTGCTGCGCGACCAGCAGCTGCGCACGCTGGAAACCCTGCGCCGCGACCGCGAGCAGCGCGAGGCGCTGAAGGACCAGGACCAGCGCTGGCGCCAGGCCGACCCGACCCGCGCACCGGGCCCGGTGTTCCTGGGTGCCGACGTCGAGATCGTCGACAGCGTGCTGTCGCCGGACCTGGGCCACCTGATCGTGACCACCAAGCCGAAGGACTTCGATGACGGCCGCGGCGGCAAGATGCCGCTGTACGTGACCGAGTCGGGCTACGAAGAAACCGAGGACACCCGTCCCCGCGTCGGCCGCAACGGCTTCGAGCCGCACACCCTGTGGTTCGTGGATGTACGCAGCGGCAAGGCCGAGAAGCTGTCGCTGTCCAGCCTGCCGGGCATCGGCACCGATCCGCTGGCCGAGCTGCGCCGCAAGGCCGGCAAGGACGCGCTGAAGGGCGACCGCAGCGTGCAGGTGATGAGCGACTTCATGGGCGGTGGCATCCGCTGGAGCGCCGATGGCCAGCAGGCCGCGGTGATGCTGCGCGCCAACGACAACAAGGACCGCTGGATCGTCAGTGTTGCCGCTGCCGACGGCCGCGTGCAGAACCGCCACCGGCTGACTGACAACGCCTGGATCAACTGGGGCTTCAACGATTTCGGCTGGATGGCCGATGGCCGCACGCTGTGGCTGTTGTCCGAGGAATCCGGCTTCTCGCACCTGTACACCCAGGCCGGTGGCAGCAAGCCGCAGGCGCTGACCAGCGGCAAGTGGGAAACCTCGGCGCCGGTGCTGTCGGCCGACGGCAAGGGCTTCTACTTCCTGTGCAACCAGCAGGCCCCGCATGACTACGAAGTCTGCGCGGTCGATACCAGTGCCCGCCAGGTGCGCGAGCTGACCAGCCTCAACGGCGTGGAAGATTTCTCGCTGTCGCCGGACGGCCAGCAGCTGCTGGTGCGCTATTCCGGCGCTTACCTGCCGGCGCAGCTGGCGGTGGTGCCGAGCACCGGATCTGGCCAGGCGCGCGTGCTGACCGATACCCGCACCGCCGACTACAAGGCGCGCCAGTGGGTCCAGCCGAAGCTGGTGGCGGTGCCGTCCAAGCACGGCGCCGGCGTGGTCTGGGCCAAGTACTACGAGCCGGAAAACAAGGAACCGGGGAAGAAGTACCCGATCGTGATGTTCGTGCACGGTGCCGGCTACCTGCAGAACGTGCACCAGCGCTACCCGGCCTACTTCCGCGAGCAGATGTTCCACAACCTGCTGGTGCAGAAGGGTTACATCGTGCTGGACATGGACTACCGCGGCAGCGAGGGCTACGGCCGCGACTGGCGCACGGCCATCTACCGCAACATGGGCCACCCGGAACTGGAAGACTACAAGGACGGCCTGGACTGGCTGGTCGACACCCAGCAGGGTGACCGTGACCACGCCGGCATCTACGGCGGTTCCTATGGCGGCTTCATGACCTTCATGGCGCTGTTCCGCTCGCCGGGCACGTTCAAGGCCGGCGCCGCGCTGCGCCCGGTGGTCGACTGGCACCAGTACAACCACGGCTACACCAGCAACATCCTCAACACCCCCGACATCGATCCGGAGGCGTACCGCGTGTCGTCGCCGATCGAGTACGCGCAGAACCTGCAGGACAACCTGCTGATCGCCCACGGCATGATGGACGACAACGTGTTCTTCCAGGATTCGGTGAACCTGACCCAGCGCCTGATCGAGCTGCACAAGGACAACTGGTCGATCGCGCCGTACCCGCTGGAGCGCCACGGCTACGTACGTGCCGACTCCTGGCTGGACCAGTACAAGCGCATCCTCAAGCTGTTCGAGCAGAACCTGAAGTGAGTGCTGCCGCGGCCACGATCCACATCGTGGCCGCGGTCATCCTCGATGATCGCGGCCGGGCGCTGGTGGTGCGCAAGCACGGTGCCAGCCGCTTCATGCAGCCGGGGGGCAAGCCCGACCCCGGCGAGGCACCCCTGCAGGCACTGGCACGCGAACTGCACGAGGAACTGGGCGTGCGGTTGGATGCCGCCTCGGCGCTGCCGTTGGGCACGTTCGAGGACTGGGCAGTAAACGAGCCCGGCCACCGCGTGCAGGCACAGGCCTGGCGGGTGTGGATCGAAGGTGAGCCGTGCGCGCGTGCGGAGATCGCCGAACTGGCCTGGGTACCGCTGCAGCCGCCGCACGGCCGGCCCTTGGCACCCTTGAGCGAACACCATATCCTGCCGGCGGTCGCTGCCCTGGCGACGGCTCGCTGACGAAGCGGGCACCGCCCAGCCGGACAACGGATGTCAGCCTCGATTCCCCCGATCCCCGCACCGACCCCACCCCCACCCAACAACTGGGTCGCCGCGGTGGCGCAGGGCTCGTTCTGGCTGTGCCTGCTGGTCACCCTCTACTTCCTCGCGCAGGCGCTGATGGCGGCGGCACTGGCCCGCACCGGGTTCTGGACGACGCTGGTGACAGTGGCGTGGGAACAGCAGCTCGACGGCAGCCTGTGGTGGATGCTGAAACACCCGGCGGCCACCTCGCTGCTTGTTGCCCTGCTCTGCCTGGTCTCGACCCTGGCCAGCTGGGGTATGTGGCGCGGGCGCCGGTGGGGGCTGTGGGCTTATGTGTGGATGCTGGGCCTGAGTGCGTTGGCCAACTTCGTGATCGCCTGGTGGATGGACCGCCTGCTGCTGGTGTTGATCGCGCTGCTCGCCAGCGACCCGTCGGCGCAGCATGAGCTGCAGGTGCAGCGCGTGCTGTTCACCCTGACACTGGTCGGCACCTCGGTGCTGTTCGCGGGCCTGCAGGGCTGGCTGGGCTGGCGACTGCTGCGGCCGGACATCCGCGCGCGCTTCCACTGAGTTGCACCGTTCCCGCACGACAAGGATCGTCGCATGCGTTTATTGAACTTCCTGCCCACCCTGTTTCTGCTCATCGCACTGCCGGCCGGTGCCGATGCGCTGCGGTGTGGCGAATACCGCAGTACCGATGGCGGCATGGCGCTCGTGTTCATCACCTCCAGCACCGGCTACCGCCACAACGACATCGGTGAGCCGGAGCCGCTGTGGGTCGATCGCAGTGCAGCACAGACCCGGCTGGTCATGCTCGACGATGGCGTGGCGCAGCCGATCCGGATCAGTGCTGATGGGCAGCGCATCGAGGACGACGTCGTCGTGGCCTACACCCTCCGCCAGTCCCGCGCCTGCGCCATCGAACCCAGCGCGATGGACGGCAGCTGCCGCGCCGCCGGCAGCCACTGCATCGCGCAGCTGCCTACGGCCTCGCCCGGCCAGGCCAAACGCGCGTGCAACGAAGGCGTTGGCGCGGGCTGCTCGACGGTGCTGCGACAGCTGCGCGATGCAGTGACTGCGATGGGAAGCGACGACATCGGCCCCGCGCGCTTCGAGCGCCCGGCCGTCTGCCGCGAACACACGCCCGGACATGACACAGCAGCCTGCGAGGCGCTGACCGACGATGCGCTGGCTGCCTCCATGCAGCGGGTGGGTGAACGTCTGCAACGGGAAGACGAAGACACACTGGATTCGCCCCTTCCGGCCGCTGCACGCGATCACCTGCAGCAGCTGTGCCTGCAGCACCGCAATGGCCGCTTCTGCGTCGAAGTGGCCGAACAACAGTTGATCGCGCTGGAACCTGCGCTGGCGGTGCAGGCCCTGCAGGTGGTCTGCGATGCGGGGCGCGTCAGCGCCTGCGAACGTACCGCACCATTGCGTGAACTCGGTGCCGATCTACGCCTGGTGCCGCTCCTGCAGGTGCCGTGCGGCCGTTATCAGGCCGATGGTGGCGTGATCGAGACGCTCGACTTTGGCGATGGCACACGCGCCCGCTTGCAGGAAGGCGCCGTCCACCTGCAGCAAGACGGTGAAACCCTTGTGCTGCGCCAGCTCGGCAACGGCGACCTGCTAGGCATGGACACGCAGACCGGCTACCAGCGTTACCAGCCCGTGCCCGGCACGGCACAATGCACGCCCCCGCGCGAGGGCCGTGGTTCGCCATAGCGCCTGGAGTGTCCCGTTCGATCGTCAAGGAGACGACATGCCTTCACCCGCACCGCACCGCCGCTGGCTGGCCTGGGCGTTGCTGCTGGCCACGCCGCTGGCTGCTGCACAATCGCCACAATGCGGCTTGTTCAAGGCCGATGAAGGCAGCAGCACGCTGCGTATCAGCTCACCCAATCGCGGCGAGCAGAAGAATTTCGGCAGCGCGCCGTCTCCGGTCGTCTTCCAGCAGATCGACGGAAAACTGCAGCTGGTGAGCCTGGAATACGGCCTGCCCAGCGCGCTGCAGGTGCGCGATCATGGCCGCACCGTCGAAGTGGATGGCACGGTCTACACCCTGCAGACGCCGGCACAGTGCGCTGCGGCTGCCACACCTGCCGCTGGCAGCTGCCTGGCCGATGCGGCGGCGTGCCTGGACAATCGCGCCATCGCCCCGCTTTCCGTTCTTGAATCGGCCTGCCAGGAAGGCGTGCCGGGCATGTGCCTGCAGTTGGCTGATCGTTGGCACGATGAGGCCAAACCTGCGGTCGACGCCGATCCTGATCCTGCCGTGCAGAAGGCTGCGCTCGACGCCGCCCTGTCCGGCATTGCGCTCCCTGCCGCCTGCCACGACGGCGGCTTCGAGCAGGGAACCCCGGCCTGTGCCGCCGCCCTGGAGGCCGCCCCTGCGGTGCAGGAGCAGCTGGTCAAGGCCGCGATGACCGCAGCCATGACCGAAGCAGTGGTGACGATGGCGGCGCCCACCGCGCCGGTGATCGTGCCGGCTGAGCGTCGCCAAGCGCTGCTGCAGCTGTGCCGGAAGGTACCGCACGGCGGCTTCTGTACCCGCGTGGCTGAACTTTCCTGGGAAGCGGGAGATCCCCTGCAGGCGGTGCAGGCACTGGCTGCGGCCTGCCCCCCCGGCAATGAAACCTCTGCCTGCGAGCGACTGCCTGCGCTGCAGGCGGTGGGCGCATCACTGCGACCGCAGCCCGCAACGGCCCTGCCCTGTGGCAACTACCGGTCCGACGGCGGCCTGATGGACACGCTGGATTTCGGTGACGCCGGTCTGGTCGGCGTTGGCTGGAGCAGCCAGCTGCGTGCGCGTGTCGAGAGCGGCGACATCCGCATCCGCCATGACAAGGGCGGTGACTTCGTGCTGCGTCCGCTGCCTGGCGGCCAATTGCTGGGCCTGGACAGCTGGACCCGTTTCCAGGTGTTCGCGCCCACGGGTGAGGGCGCAACCGGCTGCAGCGCACCGAAGCAGTACACGGTGCTGCCACTGCCACAGGATTGCCCGCAGGCACTGGCCGATGGCGGTGGTGCCGAGGCCTGCTGCGCACAGGGCAAGCTGCAGGGCTGCAACATCCTCGGCAACCGCCTTGCGCTGTCCGGGAACTGGCTGCAGGCCGCCGAACACTACACCACGGTCTGCCGCGCAGGAGTGCGCGAAGGGTGCGAGAACCTGGTCACCGCGCAGGGCAACGGTGCCGGTGTGGACGCACGTGCAACCCTGGAACAGCTGTGCAAGGCCGACCGGAACGGCCTCCACGTGGCCTGCGACGTGCTCGAAACACAGAACTGGAAGCTGATCGTTCTGGGGGGCGCCCTGCAGAAGGCTGCCGATGAGGCGGCAGTGGAAGACACCCCGGCGCCACGCAGTTCCAACCGCAAGCGCTGAGTCCGCCAGGGCCTGCCCGCAGCTTCGGGCAGGCCCTGCGGTAAAGTACGCGCCATGAACGAATTCGAGCGCGTTCGCGCCTACCTCACCGACCTGCAGGATCGCATCTGTGCGGCGATCGAGTCCGCCGATGGCCGCGCACGCTTCCAGGAAGACCTGTGGCAGCGTGCCGAGGGCGGCGGTGGGCGCACCCGCGTGCTGCGCGATGGCACGGTGTTCGAACAGGCCGGCATCGGCTTTTCCGATGTGGCGGGCAGCCGCCTGCCGCCGTCTGCCTCGGCCAACCGGCCAGAGCTGGCTGGTGCCTCATGGCGCGCCACCGGTGTGTCGCTGGTGTTTCATCCGCTCAATCCCTATGTGCCAACCACCCACGCCAACGTGCGCTTCTTCCAGGCGCAGCGCGATGGCGAAGTGGTGGCCAGCTGGTTCGGCGGTGGCTTCGACCTGACCCCGTTCTACCCGTTCGACGAGGACGTGCAGCACTGGCATCGGGTGGCGCGCGATCTGTGCGCGCCGTTCGGTGAAGAGCGCTACGCCGCGCACAAGCGCTGGTGCGATGAGTATTTCTTCCTGCGCCATCGCAACGAAACACGCGGCGTGGGCGGTCTGTTCTTTGACGATCTGCACGGCGATTTCGAGCGTGACTTCGCCTACCTGCGCGCGGTCGGCGAGGGTTTCCTCGATGCGTATCTGCCGATCGTGCAGCAGCGCAAGAACACGCCGTACGGCGAACGCGAACGCGAGTTCCAGCTGTACCGCCGTGGCCGCTACGTGGAGTTCAACCTGGTCTACGACCGCGGCACGCTGTTCGGCCTGCAGAGCGGTGGCCGCAGCGAGAGCATCCTGATGAGCCTGCCGCCGCGGGTGCGCTGGGAGTACGGCTTTACCCCGGAAGACGGCAGCGCCGAAGCGCGCCTGGCCGATTACCTGGTGCCACGCGACTGGCTGTAGGCGCTTCGGGTACCGGACGCTGCACGCGTTGCCGCTGTGCGGACCGCCGCCCGCGCGGCGGTGGCCCGGCTGCGGCGTGCTCTGCTTCATTTCCCCCTCTTGTCTTGAATCAAGGAAGACCGTGATGCCCGTTGTTGTTTCCCCACGCCGCCGGATGACCACCTGGCGCGCCATGCTGCTGCTCGCGCTGGCCGTGCCCAGCCTGCCGGTGGCCGCGCAGTCGATGGCCTGCGGCACCTACCTGCAGGACGACGGCAACGCCAGCCTGACCATCGAAAGCGAAGCCCACGGCTTCCTTTCGGGCCCCTACCAGGCCACGGAACGGCTGCGGCTGGTACGCCAGGACAACCTGCTGGGTACCGGCAACCTGTCCACCGGCCGCCTGGAGAACTGGGAGTTCAGCGACAACGACCGCACGGTCACCGGCGGATACCACACGTTCCACCTGAAAGCAGCGGCCGCCTGCAAGCCGGTACCGGAGATGGTCGAAGGCAGCTGCATGGCCGACACCAGCGACTGCCTGGAGGCACTGCCTGAGGCCGCGCCCTTGCAGCTGCACGCCTGGTGCAGCGAGGGCGTGGAGGCAGCCTGCACCCAACTGCAGGAGACCTACCAGCGCCAGGCCACGGAGGCGCAACCGCAGCGTGCCCAGGCCGAGCCGCAGATGCCGGCCTACTGCCGCGATGATGCATCGCCCGAGGAGGGGGAAGCCTGCATGGCCGTCATGAAGGCCATGGCCGGCGAACTGATGGGCAGGGCGGTGATGGGTCTGGAGCAGACGCTGGACGCACCGCTGCCAGCAGCGCAGCTGGATGAACTGGCGGCGCTGTGCGCACAGCAGCAGGGCGAGTCGTTCTGCAGCAACGTGGCCGAAGCGCTGTGGAACGGCGGACGCCTGCAGCAGGCGCAGCAGGCCCTGCAGCGCTCGTGCACGCAGCGCGAGGGCACCTACGCCTGCGGCCCGGCCAAGGGCCTGGCGATGCTGACCCCGCTCGCGTCGTCGGCGCTGACCCCGGTCGCAGCTACCGCGCTTCCCTGCGGCCGCTTCGAGGCCGAGCTTGGCCTGCTGTCGTCGTTGCGGTTCCTGGATGCCGGCCTGGTCGAAGTGGAGGGTGTCGGCACCCGCCTGCGCGCACGCGTGCAGGACGGCAGGATCCTGATCAGTCGTGACGTCGGCAGCGATTTCGTGCTGCAGCCACTGAGCAACGGAACCTTGGCCGGGATGGACAAGGACAACCGCTACGGCTACTACCAGCGCATGGACAAGTCCGCGACGAGCTGCCAGCCGCCGCCGGCATTCGTGGAGATCCCGCAGCCGCTGGACTGCCCGATCCTGGCCCGCAAGGGCGGCGCCGCGTCATGCTGCAACGACGGCAAGCTGCTCGGCTGCAAGGTCGCGGGTGAGGAACTGCACAGCGCGGAGAAGTGGGCACAGGCCCAGCCCTATTTCATCAAGCTGTGCAGCGCCGGCGTGCGCGATGGCTGCCTGGGGCTCGCCGCAGGCTATGCGCATACCGCCGACCCCAAGGTTCCGCAGACGATGGCCGCTATCTGCGCCAAGGACGGCAAGGGCACGCATGTAGCCTGCGATGTGGACGCCACACGTGATTGGGCGGGCATGAAGGCGCAGGCGGCCGAACAGTAAACCGTAGTGCCGTGGGTCGGAGGAAGACTTCCTTCGGCCCACGCTGTGGCGCGCCTCAATCGTCCTTGCGCTTGGGAATGATGGTGATGTGGCCGTTGGTTTCCAGCAGCGCCAGTTCCACCTCTTCCACGCCGATGCAGCTCTGCTGGCGCATGGCGACCTCGAAATCGGCGCGGCTGACCAGCTCGCGCCGCAGCACGCTGTCGAAGAGCTTGCCGTTGCGTGCGATCACCACCGGTTCGCCCTCGATCAGCCGTTCCATGCGGCGGCTGCGGGCGGTGATCCAGCCCACGCCGTAGTTCAGCAGGATCAGCGTGGCGGCCAGCAGCAGGCCACCGGCCAGCGACGTATCGGTGCCCAGCAACGCGTTCTGCACCGCGTTGCCGAGCAGCACGATCAGCAGCACATCGAACGGCGTGACCTGCCCCAGCGCGCGCTTGCCACTGAGCCGGACCATGCCCAGTACCACCGCGTAGACCACCACCGCGCGCAGGATGAACTCCCACCACGGCATCGCCAGGGCGAACAGATCGGGCATTGCGGATTCCCCTGCTGAGCGATGGCCCAGCGTGGCGCAGCAGCGCACAAATAAAAAGCCCCGCTGACCAGGGGGAGGTCAACGGGGCCGGGGAACGGGTGCTTGGGGAGGAGCCCCCGTTCCGAGATCTGCTCCAGGGGATGGGAGAGATCCACAACAGGCATTGCGCCTGTCGGGAGTTATAGAAGCACTCCGAACACTAACGGTTCGTGAAGGGGCCCAATTTAATAAGCACCCCTCAGGGGAACATTCATGTTCGAGTCAGAAATATCACGCAAATGAACGAATTCACGGCGTTTTCGGCCTGAATGCGACTCAGTGCGCCTCATCCCAGTTACTGCCGGTGCCGGTATCAACCACCAGCGGCACGCGCAATTGTGCTGCTTGCGACATGTGCTGCACGACATTGCTGCGCAGCTCTTCAATGAATCCGGTCTCGGCTTCGAATACCAGTTCATCGTGCACCTGCAGGATCATCCGCGCCGGGGCACCGCTGTCACGCAGCCACTGATCCACCGCGACCATGGCGCGCTTGATGATGTCGGCGGCCGTGCCCTGCATCGGGGCATTGATCGCCGCACGTTCAGCGCCGGCACGCAGGCCCTGGTTACGTGCATGAATGTCGTTCAGGTACAGGCGGCGACCGAACAGGGTCTCCACGTAGCCCTGCTCCCGGGCCTGCTCGCGCATGCGCTCCATGAAGTCACGCACGCCCGGATAGCGGCTGAAGTACAGCGCCACGTAGTCCTGCGCCTGGCCGCGGTCGATGCCGAGGTTGCGGGCCAGTCCGAACGCGCTCATGCCGTACATCAGGCCGAAGTTGATCGCCTTGGCCGCGCGACGCTCGTTGCTGGTCACTTCTTCCAGGGTGCGGCCGAATACCTCGGCGGCGGTGGCGCGATGCACATCCGCGCCCTGCTCGAAGGCGCGCACCAGGCCCGGGTCTCCGGACAGGTGGGCCATGATCCGCAGCTCGATCTGCGAATAGTCGGCCGCCAGCAGCTGGAAACCTTCCGGGGCGATGAACGCGCGGCGGATGCGGCGGCCATCCTCGGTGCGGATCGGGATGTTCTGCAGGTTCGGATCGGACGAAGACAGGCGGCCGGTGGCGGCGCCGGACTGGTGGTAGCTGGTGTGCACCCGGCCGGTATCCGGGTTGACCATCTCCGGCAGCTTGTCGGTATAGGTGCTGCGCAGCTTGGCCAGGCCACGGTATTCAAGGATCACCCGCGGCAGCTCGTGCTGCTCGGCAATCGCCTCCAGCGCCTCTTCATTGGTGCTGGGCTGGCCCTTGGGGGTCTTCACCACCGCCGGCAACTTCAGTTCGTCGAACAGCACCGCCTGCAGCTGCTTGGGCGAATCCAGGTTGAAGCTGCGTCCGGCCAGTTCGGTGGCCTTCTGCTGCGCGGCCAGCATGCGCGAGGACAGGTCTTGGCTCTGCCGGCGCAGTTCGTCGGTGTCGATCCGCACGCCGTTGGCTTCGATGCTGGTCAGCACCGGCACCAGCGGCATCTCGATGCTGCGGTACACGCTGTCCAGGGTCGGTTCGGCCCGCAGCTGCGGCTGCAGCGCATGGTGCAGGCGCAGGGTGATGTCGGCGTCTTCGGCGGCGTAGCGGCTGGCCTCGTCGATGCCCACCTGCGAGAACGAGATCTGCTTGGCGCCCTTGCCGGCCACCTCCTCGAACTTGATGGTGTTGTAGCCCAGGTAACGCAGGGCCAGCGAATCCATGTCGTGGCGGGTGGCGGTGGAATTGAGCACGAAGCTCTCGAGCATGGTGTCGTCGTGGTAGCCCTGCACGTCCACGCCATGGCGGCGCAGCACGTGCAGGTCGTACTTGCCATGCTGGCCCAGCTTCTTCTTCGCCGGGTCCTGCAGCACCGGCCGCAGCGCGTCGAGCACCTGCGCCAGCGGCAGCTGTGCCGGCGCGCCCGGATAGTCATGGCCGACCGGGATGTAGGCGGCCTTGCCCGGTTCCACCGCCAGGCTGATGCCCACCAGTCGCGCACGCATCGCATCCAGCGCGTCGGTCTCGGTATCGAAGCTGATCAGATCGGCCTGCTGCACGCGCGCGACCCAGGCCTGCAGCTGCTCTGTGGTCAGCACGGTCTCGTACTCGCCGGGCGCCGACAGCGCCGGATCGAGTTCGCCCGCCGGCGGCGCTTCTGCGCTGCCGCGGGCAAAGCCGGCCGCGGTGCCGCGCAGGCTCGGGGTGGCCTCGCTGACCTGCGCCGGTGCGGCGATCGGACCACCCAGTTCCTTCAATGCCTGGGTGAAGCCGTAGCGCAGGTACAGCTCGCCCAGCGTGGGCACGTCCGGGTCACGCAGGGCCAGCGTGGTCGGGCTGGCGTCCAGCGCGACGTCGGTGCGGATGGTCACCAGCTCCTTGTTCAGCGGCAAGCGCTCCAGCGCGGCGCGCAGGTTCTCGCCGATCTTGCCCTTCATGGTCGGCGCGGCCGCGATCACCCCGTCCAGATGCTGGTATTCGGCCAGCCACTTGGCCGCCGTCTTCGGCCCGCACTTTTCGACCCCGGGCACGTTGTCCACGGTGTCGCCCATCAGCGCCAGCAGGTCGACGATCTGGTCGGCACGCACGCCGAACTTGTCCATCACCGCCGCATCCGAATCCATGCGGCTGCCGGTCATGGTGTTGACCAGTTCGATGCCCGGCCGGACCAGCTGGGCGAAATCCTTGTCGCCGGTCGAGATGGTGACCTTCAGGTCCTGTGCCACGCCCTGCAGGGCCAGGGTGCCGATCACATCGTCGGCTTCCACGCCGTCGATGCGCAGGATGCTGATGCCCAGCGCTTCGACGATGCGGCACATCGGCTCGACCTGGCTGCGCAGTTCATCGGGCATCGGCGGGCGGTTGGCCTTGTACTGGTCGTACAGGTCGTCGCGGAAGGTCTTGCCGGGCGCATCGACGACGAACGCGACGTAGGCCGGGCGTTCCTTCAGCGTCGAGCGCAGCATGTTGACCACGCCAAACAGCGCGCCGGTGGGCTCACCCTGTGCATTGGACAGGGGCGGCAGCGCGTGGAACGCGCGGTACAGGTAACTGGACCCGTCGATCAGGACTAATCTGCTCATGCGACGATTCTACGCGCCCACGCCTGCACCGAGGCGACACGGCAGTGACGCGACGATGGGGCATAATCAAGGCTCTTTCCAGGCAAAGGCCCCGCCGATGAAAACCCTGATGCTGGCTTCCGTGCTCCTGCTCGCTGGCTGCGCCAGCATGGGCGGCGCCGGCGCGCCCCCGGTGGACGTCAAGGGCGCCGATGTCTCCAAGCGCACGATGGACAACGGTGACACCATCGAGGAGTACCGGGTGTCCGGCCAGCTGCGCATGGTCAAGGTGACGCCGGCACGCGGCGCGCCGTTCTACATGTACGACAAGAACGGCGATGGCCGCTTCGACAACGACAAGGATGGTGTGTCGCCGGTGTACTGGAAGCTGTACAGCTGGTGATGTAGGCAGGGTCGGATCCCTTTCCGCAGGAAAGGGCTCTGACCCCATCAAGGCGATCGGCGATGTCCATCCACCCATGGGGTGGATCTACTGGATGTTTCGGTGGCCTTATCCGCCGGGCGCCGGAAAAAACAACGCCGGCGCGCATCCTGCGGCCGGCGTTGGGTCCCCTCCCCGGGAACGCTTCTGTATCAGCGGATGACCAGCACCGGCAGCGTGCTGCGCGCCAGCACCTCGGCGGTCTGGCTGCCCAGCAGCACGCGGGTGACACCGCGGCGGCCGTGCGAGGTCATCACGATCAGATCGCTGTTGCGCTGGCCCGCCGTCTCGATGATGCCGTCGGCCGCATAGCGGTCCAGCACATGCACCGGATTGGCGGTGATGCCCTGCTCGGCCGCCTTGGCCAGGGCAGGCTGCAGCACCTTCTGCGCGCCTTCCTCGCGGTCGGCCTTGTACTCCGGGCTGTTCATGTAACCCACGCTCCAGCCCATGGCGTCGTACATGCCGACGGCCCATGGCTCGGAGACGGTGACGATGTCGACCTCGGCATTGAGGTCCTTGGCCAGCTCCAGGCCCTTGGCCAGGCCCTTGTCGGCCAGCTCCGAACCGTCGGTGGCGATCAGGATGCGCTTGTACATGGTGGGGCTCCGCGGTGATCTACCCAGTGGGAACGACACCATTACATACCCGATGTGGAGATCGTGCCTTGCGCAGGATCAATCCGGCAGCGCGCAGCGATGCCTGCGCAGCGCGGGTTGACCGGCCGATGCGCGGCCGGGCATCGCCCGGCGCAACATGCCCAGGATCGACACGCGGCTGCGATACGCCGGTAGCGCCGGGCCATGCCCGGCGGGCACTCAGGCCTGCACCGTCACCCGCCAGCCACCCTCGTGCGGTTGCCAGTCGAATTCCACCGGCAGGAACTTCTCGATCAACCGCGCATTGCTGACCAGGTGATCGCTCAGCACATGGGTGGTGAACGCACCGCCGCCCGCCAGCGCCATCGGCAGCAGCAACTGGTCGGACAGGTACTCGCCAACGGCACCCGCCCCGTCCAGGTACTGCTTCACCTGCCCGGCCAGGCGCGCGCCGACCTGCTCGGCGGAGACACTGCGCTCGCCATGCCCGCTGAACACCTCCACGTGGTCGCCATGCCGCACGCGCACCAGGGCAACGTTGCCCGGTCCCAGCGCCGGCCGTATCGACTGCACGTTGCGCGGATGCGGGTCCACGCCCAGCGTCTCGGCCAGTACCTGCAGTTCGCGCAGGCCGATGCCGCTGGACAGACCGGACATCAGCACCTGTGCCTCGATCGCCTGCAACGGCGCACGCACCTCCAGCGACGGCGGCTGCAATGCCCCGCACGGCTGCACCTGCACCTCCATCACGCCACCGCCTGCCGGGTGAAAGCCGTGCTGCAGCAGCTGCATCGACGCCTGCACGCCCATCCGTTGCAGCGCCGGCAGATAGCTGTCGGCGATGAAGTCCGCACTGGGCGCCAGCGGGTTGTGGGTACCGCCTTCCAGGCGCAGCTGCGACGCCCCCTGCGCGCGCCACAGCGCCGGCAGCACGGTCTGCAGCACCAGCGTTGCCGAGCCGCTGCTGCCGGTCGCGAAATGATAGTCGCCAGCGCTCACCGCACCCGGCTCGAAGCGAAGCGAGGTAGCGCCCAGTTCTGCACCGTGCACACACGCGTTGCCGACCCGCGCCGCGGCGTTCACCGCGGTCAGGTGCTGGCGCATCAATCCCGGCTTACGCCGGATCGCGCGGATGTTGTGCAGCGTGAAGCCTGTGCCTGTGCACAGGCTCAATGTCAGTGCCGAGCGCAGCAGCTGTCCGCCACCATGCCCGCCATCCAGTTCAATCATGTCCATCTGTCTGTTCCTCCATGCCCGTTGTGTCGATGCCGGGCCCTGCTGCCGTGCGCGGCGCAGTGTACGCCGCGCACGGGCTGCCTCATCCCTTCACGCACACCACCTGGCGCAGCGTGTGCACGATCTCGACCAGATCGCGCTGGGCCTCCATGACCGCCTCGATCGGCTTGTAGGCCGCCGGCGATTCATCCACCACCTCCGCATCCTTGCGGCATTCCACGTGCGCGGTGGCCTTGGCGTGGTCATCCACCGTGATCAGCTTGCGCGCCTGGGTACGGCTCATTACGCGGCCGGCACCGTGACTGCAGCTGTGGAAGCTGTCCTCGTTGCCGAGGCCACGCACGATGAAGCTCTTGGCCCCCATGCTGCCCGGAATGATGCCCAGCTCGCCCTTGCGCGCACTCACCGCGCCCTTGCGGGTCAGCATCACTTCCTTGCCGAAGTGGGTCTCGCGGTTCACGTAGTTGTGGTGGCAGTTCACCGCCTCGGCTTCGGCCTCGAACGGCTTGCTGATCACCGTGCGCACTGCAGCCACCACGTTGCGCATCATCACCTCGCGGTTCATGCGTGCGAAACGCTGCGCCCAGTCCACTGCGAACACGTAGTCGCCGTAGTGCTGGCTGCCCTCGGGCAGGTAGGCCAGGTCCTGGTCGGGCAGGTTGATCATCCAGCGGCGCATTTCCTGCTTGGCCAGCTCGATGAAGTAGGTGCCGATGGCATTGCCCACGCCACGCGAACCGGAGTGCAGCATGAACCACACGCGCTGCTCCTGGTCCAGGCAGACCTCGACGAAGTGGTTGCCGGTACCCAGCGTCCCCAGGTGCTTGAGGTTGTTGGTGTTCTTCAAGCGCGGGTGACGCTCGCAGATCAATGCGAAGTCGTCCACCAGCTGCGCCCAGCCTTCCACCGCCAGTTCGGGCGGCGTGTCCCAGCTGCCCTTGTCGCGGCCACCGCGGGTGACGCTGCGGCCATGCGGCACCGCCCGTTCGATCGCGCTGCGCACAGCGGACAGATTGTCCGGCAGGTCGCTGGCAACCAGCGTGGTGCGCACCGCGATCATGCCGCAGCCGATGTCCACGCCCACTGCCGCTGGAATGATCGCGCCGATGGTCGGCACCACCGAACCCACGGTCGCGCCCTTGCCCAGGTGCACGTCGGGCATCACCGAAATCCACTTGTGGATGAAAGGCAGCCTGGCGATGTTCTGCAGCTGCTCGCGCGCCTGGTCTTCCAGCGGCACGCCGCGGGTCCACAGCTTGATCGGTGCAGCACCCGGCTGCTGGATCACGTCGTAATTGAGAGTGGTCATGGTGATGTTTCCTTTCATCCAAAGCAAAAACAAAGAAGGTGCGGTGACAAAGGTGGTGGAACATTCCGTCCCCCACGTTGCCGTGGGGGGCGGCCGGGACTTGAACCCGACCCCGAAGGGCTTCCGATGTAGTTCCACCTGCATTCCCCGCGCAACGAAAGCGAAGGTGCCGGCAGCACGACAAGAATCTGGAGGAACATCCTGCTCTACCACTGAGCTACCGCCGCGTTGCCGCGGCGGGCGGGAGTCGAACCCGCGACCTGGAGCTTAAGAGGCTGTAGTTCCTCCGGCATTCGCGCTGCCGGCGGTGAATCGGTGGCACCGTTGCCGGTGCCGTTTGAAAAGGTGCGGTGACAAGGGAAGTGGAACGTCTGCTTCCTCACGACAGGCAGGAAACGCGGGACTCGAACCCGACCCCGAAGGGACAACCAATGTAGTTCCACCAGCATTCACCGCAAAAACGAATTCCTGGCCCTGCCCGGCTGGCCCCATTGCCAGCCGGGCGGTCCGTGGCGACATCCTTGCCGCCTTACAACGCCATGTCCTGGATGCGCTGGACCCAGCTGCTGCCGTCCTCGGCCGCAGCGGCGTACTGCGCGATCAGGTCGAACACCGCATCGCTGAAGCCTCCGATGTGCAGCACGTCACCGCGCTGCACGGTCTGGCTGCTGGCCACCGGCTGCAGGTCGATGCACACCAGCCGCGCCTGCGGGCAGCGACGCTTCAGTGCATCCCACTGCAGCATCGTGGCCGTCTGCCCACCCTGGCGGGTGTCACGCCAACTCTCGTTGTCCGACACCATCACCACCAGGTCCACCGGCTCGCGCTTCAGGTTGAGGTACTGCAGCGGCGCGCTGACCGACGTACCGCCACCGTTGATCGCCAGCTGGCGGGCCAACGTCATCACGCTGTCGCGCGGGTTCAACCGCACGTGGCGCACTTCGGTATCGAACGGCAATACCTTGGCCTGCGGCTGTCCGCGCAGCACGCAGGCTGCAACCAGCGCCGCCACGTCCACACAGCGTGCCGCGGTACTGGCGCCCTTGCGGTAGCCGGTTACCGGCGACTGCATGGAACCGGATACGTCCACCGCCACCACCACCCGCCCCGGCAATGCCGGTGCCGACGCCGTCGCGATCTCCATCGAATCCTGCAGCGCTTCCAGGATCGGCGACGGCAAGCCAGCACCCGCGTGGAAGGCCATCAGCAGCTGGTACGGCAGTACACGGGCACGACGCACCTGCTGCGGATCACGCAGGCGATCTGCGATCACCTGCACCATCGCCGGATCATCGAACACGCCGTTGCGGGCGAACGTGTTGAGGTTCATCCGCATCGATTGCCACGATGCATTGCGGGCCAGCGCCGACCACTGCGCCGCATCCAGCGGCAGCGTGCTGTAGTACTGGAACGGCAGGTCCGGCGGCAGTCCGCACGGGTCACGCTTGAACGCTTCGTAGGCCTGCACGACCGCCGGCAGCTGCGCCTCGTCGTACGGACGACCGATGATCCACGCGTACAACGCCTTGCGCTCGGCGTTGGCGGGCTTCGAGTGCACCATGCGGATCACATCGGCCAGCGACGGCTGCTGGCCGATTGCCGCACGCACCAGCGTTTCCGCCGACGCCTGCTGAATCCACTCGCGCACCCTGCGCTTGGGCAGCGAGCCCAGCGAACGGCGCCCCACCTGGCCACTGCGCATGATCTGCACGAAGGTGCGCAGCTGGCGGCCGTTGTCGATCACCTGCGGGAACGCCAGGGCGAATGCCTCCGGATCACGCAGGCTGAGCACCGCCAGCAGCAGCGCCGGCATGTCCTTCATGTGTGCGACCTGGCGGGCGTACAGGGCAGTGCGGGCGATGAAGCGCGGCTCGACCTGCGCGGTCAGCGCCAGCACCTGCTGCAGCTGCGCCTCGGCGTCGCTGTAGAAGGTGTTGTTCAGGCACCCGGTGGCCGCATACAGCGCCAGCGCTGCACGCGGGTCGCGGCGGTAGGCCAGGCCACCAGCTTCATTGACGGTGTCTGCCTGCGGCGGCTGCGGCGTGCGCATCCAGGAGAAGAGCGAAAGGTTGGCCATGCTGATGTCCTCGGCGGGAACAGCCCGCGTCGTGTCTTGCTGGACATAGAGCAATGGCCGTGCCAACTTTTCTCGCAAGTATCCATGCGATTGATTTTCATGGGATTTCTTTTGAATCGAGCTATCTTGACCAGCGAGACGTGGCGAAAAGATATATATTTCTCGCGCCAATTTTATAGGAATGGATATGACGCGTCGGCAGGTGGTCTTCGGCATGCTCGGCACCCAGCTCGACGCGGGCGAAGGCCCGGGGCGCTGGCAGAAGTGGCGCCCGACGGTGTCACTGGGCATGCATGAGGATTTCCTGCCCGACCGCATCGAGCTGCTGCTGGATGAGCGCCGCTACAGCAAGCTGGCGCGCGTGGTCTGCGAGGATCTGGTGCAGGCTGCGCCGGACATCAGCGTGCAGCGACACGACACCTACCTGGCAGATCCGTGGGAATTCGAAGGGGTCTACGCAACCCTCCACGACTTCCTCGCCAGCTATCCGTTCCAGCCGGAGGAGGAGGACTACTACGTCCATATCACCACCGGTACGCACGTCGCGCAGATCTGCTGGTTCCTGCTGACCGAGAGCCGGCACTTCCCCGGGCGCCTGCTGCAGACCTCGCCGCCACGCAAACAGGATGGCGCCGCCGGCACGTACGCGGTCATCGACCTCGATCTATCGCGCTACGACCATATCGCCCAGCGTTTCGCCCAGCAGCAGCTGCAGGACCGCGACCTGCTGAAGGGCGGCATCGCCACCCGCAACGCGGCCTTCAACCGCATGATCGAGCAGATCGAAACGGTGGCTACCCGCTCGCGCGCGCCGATGCTGCTGATGGGGCCGACCGGTGCAGGCAAGAGCCAGCTGGCCAAGCGTGTGTTCGACCTGAAGAAGCTCAAGCACCAGTTGCCGGGTCGCTTCGTCGAGGTGAACTGCGCGACGCTGCGCGGCGACGGTGCGATGAGCACCTTGTTCGGCCATACCAAGGGCGCCTATACCGGCGCTTCCAGCGACCGTGCCGGCCTGCTGCGCTCAGCCCACCAGGGCCTGCTGTTCCTGGATGAGATCGGCGAACTCGGCCAGGACGAACAGGCGATGCTGCTGCGGGCGCTGGAAGAGAAGCGGTTCCTGCCGGTAGGCAGCGACCGCGAAGTGGAGAGCGACTTCCAGCTGATCGCCGGCACCAACCGCGACCTGCAGCAGTCGGTGCTGGAAGGCCGCTTCCGCGAAGACCTGCTGGCACGCCTCAACCTGTGGACCTACCGCCTGCCGGGCCTGGCCCAGCGCATGGAGGACATCGAACCGAACATCGAGTTCGAGCTGGAACGCTGATCGCAGGACCAGCACGCGCGGGTCCGCTTCAACGTCGAGGCACGCACGCGCTATCTCGCGTTTGCCACCAGCCCGGAAGCGGCGTGGCGCGGCAACTTCCGCGACCTGGGCGCGTCGATCATGCGCCTGGCCACGTTGGCGAGTGCCGGACGCATCCAGATCGAGGGCGTGGAAGACGAGATCGCGCGCCTGCAGGCGCAGTGGCGCGGCGGCGATGCGCCGTCACCGCTGGATGCACTATTGGGCGATGCCGTGGACACGCTGGACCGTTTCGATCGCGTGCAGCTGGAAGAGGTGTTGCGGGTCTGCGCGCGCTCGAAGTCGCTGTCCGCTGCGGGTCGCGAGCTGTTTGCGGTCTCGCGCACGCAGCGCGCCAGCACCAACGACGCCGACCGCCTGCGCAAGTATCTGGCCAAGTTCGGGCTGGACTGGGAGCAGGTGCAGGGTCCGGCCATGTCCTAGCGCCGAGCTTGCTCCGACTGCCACCCACGGCGCATGCTGGGCGCGCGGCACCGCGCCGCCTCCAAGGATGACAGGCATGCAAAACAACAGACCACCCGTCTGGAGCTCCCAGAAGTCCATCCTGATCGCCGCGATCATCGCATTGGCGGTGCTGTTCGGTGCCTACCAAGTCGGCAAGGACATGGCGCTGCGCGACAACGCCCGCGGGGCCGCAAGTCGGTAACGCTCTTCTGTAGAGCCGAGCCATGCTCGGCTGCTCTCCGCGACCGACGACATCGTGCCAACCAAGGTTGGCACCTACCGGTAGAGGCCTACGCTCAGGCGATCTGCACCACGCGTGCGTTCTGGCACAGCGGGTAGCTGCTGACGAATTCAGCGATCGCATCACGCATCGCCTCGAACGACTGGCCATACATGTACAACGCGGTCTCGCTCGGGCCCTGCCACCAGCTGCAGATCTCGCCCAGGCCATCGATGCGCTCGGACAGCTGTTCGAACACATGGTTCGAATCGCACTGCTCGTACACCTCATCCGGCAGGGTCAGGCCATCCAGGTAGATGCCCAGGCCCTCGGTCACGCCGAAGCTGCGATCGGCCTCGCCTGCGCCCTGTATCTGCGAACCCTTCGGTGCACCCAGCTGCTCCAGCAGGTCGACCAGCTTCGGCACGCCCGCGGCATCAACCAGCGCCACTTCGATATCACCGTATTCGACTTCGCCTTCGTCGGACATGGCGGTACCGCCACCGGTGATCCCGCCCAGTTCGGCTGCCTGCAGCAGCGCATCCAGCGGATCCTCGAACAGCTCATGGCGATGCTCGGGCTGCAGCCTGGCGTTCAATTTCACGGTCACATGCAGCGTGGGCTCGGTCATGAGGGCGTTCCTGGGAGATGTGGCCGCTATTGTAGAGCCGCGCCGTGCTCGGCTGCCTTTCGCCGGAGAAGCAGCCGAGCATGGGCTCGGCTCTACAACGAATGCTCAGCGCAGGAACGGCGGCACTTTCCGTTTCAGCAGCTCCACCAGCACCGGGTCCATGTACTCGTAATCATCCGGGATATCCAGGCAGATCACCCGCTTGCCCTTCAGCCAAGGCTTGTAGCGGCTGGAGAGGCGGTTGCGGTGGGCTCGCTCCATCACGAACACCAGGTCGGCCCACTGCAGCAGCTCGGGGCTGAGGATCTCTTCGGCGTCGGCGAGCAGCCCGGCCGAGGCGGTCTCGATGCCCGGCCAATCAGCGAACACCTGCTCGGCCGTCGGGCTGCGCAGGCGGTTCTGGCTGCAGAGGAAAAGAATCTTGCGGGTCATGACCGCAGCGTATCGGGGTCGGATCCCTTTTCCAACGGAAAAGGGCTCTGACCCTGCGCAGTACCTTCAGAGACGTTGCATGGCCGCCGCAGGCTTCATCAGCGATCATGGGGCTATCGCATCTTGGACACGCCCATGATTACCAGAGATGACCTGTTGCAGGAGTTCGGGGAGGTAACCGAGGTCCACGGCTGCTACTTCGCCAAGTACACCGTGGCGACATTCGATCTTCATTGCTGTTTGAGGATCACCGATGGCCAGGATCTGATGGTTGTCTCAAAGAACATCAACGATCCGGAACTCGCCTCCAGCGTTGTACTGGAAGCACCGCGCCATCTGTCTCACGACAGGCCAACGATCTTCACTATTTCTTCCAATGCTTATGGGTTCACCCACGCAATGGCGGTGCCCAGCACGTATCACGGGTTCCTCAACCAGATTGAGGGTCGTGCGAACCTGTTCCTGTGCGTGCCGATCTTCCAGTGCGAGTTCAGCGGCGAGGAATCAGCAGAGGAGTTCCGGCTGGCCACGACGCATGTCGTTCCGATCCACGAGTGGGACAGAACCGTGCAACCCAAGGTCAGCGTGTACTTCGACAACCCCCGCACCGGCGGCGGCACAGACGAGTCCGGCGCCCTCGTGCCGTTGCGGGTACTCCTGGCTGAAATCGACAATCTGAGCGGCGTAGGCGACGGCTTCATCGAGATCACCAATTATCGCGACGAGGTGATCGAGGTGTTGTCGCCGGAAAAAGGCAGCTATGTGTTGATCCGCAACCGGCAGGATGAGGAAATGATGGAGCGCGTGCGGCTGGTGGCAGCAGTGGAGACGTTCACCACCAAGTGACGCCCAGCCGTTTTTGTAGAGCCGAGCCCATGCTCGGCTGAATTTCCCGGCCAACCGCAGCCGAGCATGGCTCGGCTCTACAGATGTCCCGGCCCCCTGACAGCGATCAGATCACCGTCAGGTTGGCATACGCCATCACCAGCCACTTGCTGCCGGCGTCGGCGAACTCGATCTGCACGCGTGCATGGGCGCCGTTGCCTTCGTAGTCGGTCACCATGCCTTCGCCGAACTTGGGATGGTTGACCAGCGCACCCAGCTTGATCGGCGGCGCTTCGATGGCGGCGTGACCCATCACCCGGCTTGCGCCCATCGAGGCCGGTCGCGAGACCTGCACCTTCGGCCGCACTTCATGCAGCAGCTCGCGCGGGATCTCGCGCAGGAAGCGCGACGGCAGGCTGTAGTTGTCCTGGCCGTGGATGCGCCGCGATTCGGCGTAGCTCAGCACCAGCTTCTGTCGCGCACGGGTGATGCCAACGTAGGCCAGTCGACGTTCTTCCTCCAGCCGCCCGCTTTCCTCCAGCGACCGCGCGCTGGGGAACAGGCCCTCTTCCACGCCGGCCAGGAACACCAGCGGGAATTCCAGCCCCTTGGCCGAGTGCAGCGTCATCAGCTGCACGCCCTCCTCGCCCGCCTGCGCTTGGCCTTCACCGGCTTCCAGCGCGGCATAGGCCAGGAACGCGACCAGCTCGTCCATGTCCTCACCCACTTCCTCGATGTCGTCGGCACGGCGCACGAAGCGCGAGGCCACCGACACCAGCTCGTCGAGGTTGTCGGTGCGCGATTCCGAATCCAGCGCGTTGCGGCTTTCCTTGCTCCAGTGCTCGCGCAGCTGCGAACGCACCAGGACATGGTCCACGCGCTCGGCCAGGGTCATCTGCAGGGTCTGCGCCTGCAGTTCATTGACCAGCACCAGGAAGCCGGCCAGCGCGTTGCGCGCACGCGCCGCCAGTGCGCTGCCCTGGGTCACCAGCATGGTCGCTTCCCACAGCGAGATGCCCTGGGTGCGTGCTTCGCGGCGCACTTCGTCCAGCGTGCGGTCACCGATGCCACGCGTGGGCGTGTTCACCGCGCGCTCGAATGCAGCGTCGTCGTTGCGGTTGGACAGCAGGCGCAGGTACGCCAATGCATCCTTCACTTCGGCGCGCTCGAAGAAGCGCATGCCGCCATACACGCGGTACGGCACCTGTTCGCTCAGCAGCGCTTCTTCCAGCGCGCGCGACTGCGCGTTGCTGCGGTAGAGCACGGCCACTTCGGTGTAGCTGCCACCATCGCGCACCCACTGCCGCGCGCGCTCGACGATGTAGCGCGCCTCGTCCATCTCGTTGTACGCCGCGTACAGGTCGATCGGATCGCCGTCGCCGCTGTCGGTCCACAGCTGCTTGCCGATGCGGTCCGGGTTGTGCGCGATCACCGCGTTGGCGGCGTTGAGGATGTTGGCGGTGGAGCGGTAGTTCTGTTCCAGGCGGATGGTCTGCGCGCCCGGGAAATCGCGCAGGAAGCCCTGCACGTTCTCGACCTTGGCGCCGCGCCAGCCATAGATGGCCTGGTCATCGTCGCCGACCACGAACACGTGGCCCTCATGCCCGGCCAGTACACGCACGAAGGCGTACTGGATGGCGTTGGTATCCTGGAATTCGTCCACCAGGATCTCGCGGAAACGCGCACGGTAATGCGACAGCAACGGCGGGTTGTCGCGCAGCAGTTCGTGCGCGCGCAGCAGCAGCTCGGCGAAATCGACCAGACCGGCGCGGTCGCAGCGCGCCTGGTACTCGGCATAGGCCTGGCGCATGGTTTCCAGCCACGCGTCGTTCGGCTCGGGCTGGATGTGCTGCGGGCGGCGGCCTTCATCCTTCTGCGCGTTGATCCACCAGGCAATCTGCTTGGGCGGGTACTTGCCGTCATCCAGCTCCAGCGCCTGCACCACGCGCTTGACCAGCCGCAGCTGATCGTCCGAATCCATCACCTGGAAGCTTTCCGGCAGCTTGGCGTCCTGCCAGTGCAGGCGCAGCAGGCGGTTGGCCAGGCCGTGGAAGGTGCCGATCCACATGCCGCGGCTGCCATGCGGCAGCTGTGCGTCGATGCGATGGCGCATCTCGCCGGCGGCCTTGTTGGTGAAGGTCACCGCAAAAATGCCATGCGTCGGCACGCCTTCGACTTCATGCAGCCAGGCAATGCGGTGGGTGAGTACGCGCGTCTTGCCCGACCCGGCACCGGCCAGCACCAGGTGGTGACCGAGGGGAGCGGAGACGGCTTCGCGCTGGGCCGGGTTCAGGCCATCAAGCAAGTGGGAGACATCCATGCCTCCATTTTACGGCATCGACGTCGCAGCTCCTGCGACCACCTGTGCGGCCAGTGCCTGTGCCTGCTGACGCAGTTCAGGCACCGCCAGGCTTTCCCACAGGTTGCCGATGCGCAGGCTGCCGAGTACGCCCAGGCGCGCCTGCGACTGGCCGCCCGCTGCGCACAGCCGGTCGCCCGGCACGCTGCTGTCCAGGCCCAGCCCATGCGGACCGGGACGGGCCAGTCCATCGGCCTGCAGCTGCTGCAGCAAGGGGTTGCGCAGCGCCGAGGCGCGGGTTTCCACACCCGTGGCATTGACCACCGCGCCGATCGTCCACTGCACGTTGCCGCCGCCCGCCTCGCGACCCGACAGCCACAGGGCGTCCCCGTCGCGCCACACGCGTTGCAGGCGGGCGCGGTGAACCCGCAGCTGGCCGCTGGCCTGCAACCCCTGCAACTGCTCGGCCACCGGTTCAGCGATGCGGTGGCGGTGCACATCCCAGTAGCGCACCACGTGGCGCAGGAAGCGGCGCTGGTCGGCGACGTCCAGGCTGCACCAGAGCGCTTGCCCATGCGGGCGGATGCGATCCATCACGCCCTGCCATGGGATGCCATCGGCCTGTGCCTGCCGTGCGTGCTGGCGCAGTGCACGCAGGCGCTGGCGCAGGGTCATCGTCAGCAGCTCCTGCGGGTCGAACGCCGGCAGGCCACCGTGTGCATGCGGCAACGGCAGCAGGCCATGGCGCGAGATGACGTGCAGCGGCCCGCTGTGACCGGCGGCCACGAGCGCCAACACGGTGTCCGCCATGCTCAGCCCGGAGCCGACGATGGCCAGTGCATGGCCACCGGCCAGCGTGCGCACGCCGTCGTAATCCCAGGCTTCGACCACGTCATCGGCGGGCAGCGCGTCGGCGCCGTCCACTGGCAGCGGCCGCATGCTGTTGCCAGTAGCGATCACCGCCTGCGCTGCATGCAGCGTTTGGCCATCGCCCAGCTGCAATTGGTAACCGTGGTCATCGGCATGCAGCGCCAGCACCGGTTGGGCGATGACCTGCAATCGGGCTGCGCTGGCCGCTTCGGCCTCGCGCAGGCGCTGCTGCAGATAGGCGGCGAAGTAATGGCGGCACACGTAACGTTCGCCCAGCACCTCGCGCGCCTCGCCCGGATAGGCGTTGGCCGTCTGCAGGTAATCGAGGAAGTCGCCGGGCTGGTCGGGGAAGGCGCTCATCTTCGCCGCCGGCACGTTCAGCAGATGCTCCGGCCACGGCGTGGCATAGGCGATGCCCTGTGCCAGCTGCGAGGCCGGCTCGAAGATGGCCAGCGCCAGCGGCGCCCGGGCCTGGCGCAACACCTGGATCGCCACCAGCACCCCGGCCGCACCACCACCGATGATCGCCAGGTCCAGTTCGCCATTACGCGGTGAATCAGTCATGCGCCGATTGTAGGCCATCGCCCCTGCCCGGCTGGTGCCGGCCTACATCAGCGCATCGGCCAGGCGCGCGATGCCCTCGCGGCTGCGCAGCCACGCTGGGCGCTTGCGCCACTGCTCCAGGTCCAGCAGGCGCGACTGGCGCAGATAGTCGTCCTCGATGGCGATCAGCTGCGTGACCAGTTGACGGTCGTAGCAGATCAGGCCGATTTCGGCATTCAGCGCGAACGAGCGGATATCCATGTTGATCGACCCCAGCACGGCGATGTCCTCGTCCACGCTCATGTGCTTGGCATGCAGGAACTGCGGCTCGTACAGCGCGATCTGCACCCCGCAGCGCAGCAGCTCGTCGTAGTAGGCCTCCTGCGCCCACGAGGTCAGCCGCTGGTTGTTGCTGGCCGACAGGATCAGCTGCACCTGCACGCCGGACAGTGCGGCGATGCGCAGTGCACTCAGCGTTGCTTCGTCGGGCACGAAGTACGGCGTCACCATCACCAGCCGCCGCCGGGCAAGATGGATCAGCGCGGCCACCGCATCGCGCGCGTTGCTGTAGGGATAGGCCGGGCCGCTGGGCAGCAGCTGGGTGGCGATGTCCTCGCTGCACACCGGTACGTCGGCGATGACGTCCAGGCGCTGTCCGGTTTCGATGTACCAGTCGCTGGCGAACACCGCTTCAAGGTGCGCTACCGCCGGCCCGCGCACGCGCGCCACCAGCTCGCGGTTGGGGTGGCCGGCCACGAACTCAGGCCGCGCCAGGTTCTGCGAACCGACATAACCGACCTCGTTGTCGATCACCGCGATCTTGCGATGGTTGCGCAGGTCCATGCGCCCGCTGCGGCGCCAGCGCAGGCCGCCGGGCAGCATCGCGCGCACTTCGACGTCACGTGACCGCAGCCGCTTGCTGTACGCACGCAGGCCGCGCTTGGCGCCCACCGCATCCAGCAGCACGCGGCACTGCACGCCACGCGCTGCGGCACGCTGCAGGGCTTCGACGATGGCCTCGCCCACGGTGTCATCGAACATCAGGTAGTACAGCAGGTGCACCCGGTCCTGGGCCTGGTCGATGTCGGCGATCAGGTTGTGCAGTGATTCGTCGTAGTCGGTCAGCAGATCGACCGCGTTGCCGTGCACCGGCATGAAATCGCCCTGACGCTGCACCAGCGGCACCACTTCGGCGCTGGCCGAATCGGGCTGCGGCGTCCAGCGCAGGCGGCGCTGCAGCGCCTGTTCCTCGCGGATCACCTGCGAGGCCTCGGCCTGCCGGCGGATGCGTTCGCGCGACAACCACGGATGCCCGAACAGCAGGTACAGCGGCAGGCCCAGCAGCGGCACGAAGCCGACCAGCAGCAGCCAGCTGCGCGCCGCGCCCGGCGTAGTGCGGGTGGGGATCCAGCACAGCGCCACCAGCCGGATCAGCCAGTCGATCAGCAGCAGATACGAACCCAGCAACCACTCGAACAGCATCAGGCGCGCCCGTCGGGAGGGTGATGGGCCATTCTGCCCAGCGGGGTGGGTAGAGTCGAGCCGCGCCAAGCGTGCCGACCAACGGTCGGCACCCACCGGGGTCGGAACGTGTCGACCAAGGTCGACACCTACCGGGGGCGGGGGCCACAAAAAAACCCGCCACGAGGGCGGGTTTCTTCGGAGGCAATCAGCAATCCTTGCGGATTACTTGATCTTGCCTTCCTTGTACGGGACGTGCTTGCGCACGACCGGATCGTACTTGGAGAATTCCATCTTCCCCGGGGTGTTCTTCTTGTTCTTGTCGGTCGTGTAGAAGTGACCGGTACCAGCGGTCGAAATCATACGGACCTTATCGCGCTTGCCTGCCATGATCGTCTACTCCTCAGACCTTTTCGCCGCGCGCACGCAGCTCAGCCAGAACGGAATCGATACCGTTCTTGTCGATGGTGCGCAGTGCATGCGCGGAAACACGAAGCTTCACCCAGCGGTTCTCGCTGGCAACCCAGAAGCGGCGCTCGTGCAGATTCGGCAGGAAACGACGACGGGTCTTGTTGTTGGCGTGCGAGACGTTGTTACCCGTCTGCACTCGCTTGCCGGAAACCTGGCATACGCGGGACATGGCGCACCTCGATAGTAAGTTGTGTCAGCCCGTAGCCCGGGAGACGGCGGCCTCGATGGTTGCCCACCACACGTCAAGAGAATCAAAGGGTTACGCTGGCGTTGGGCGGCCGGGGACGTGCTCCCGGGGGCGCCGCCCGATAGAAAACCGGACACAGCGAGCCGCGCATTATGCACGGGTTCAAGCACTTGCGCAAGTTACCCACAGGGCAAGGCTGAACACGGCGACGGGGGCCCTTGTAGAGCCGAAGGTAGCGGCAGGAGCCGCTGCCAACGTCGCTTGCGACGGCCCGTAGGGTGACGGTCAGGACGACCGGCATAGCCCACGCTCGGCTGGGTCATACGGGGGGAAGCAGCCGAGCGTCGGCTCGGCTCTACAACAGCGACAGCGCCAGCTCAGCGCAGGTGTGGAATGACCTGGGCCAGCAGATGGGCGTCCTTCAGCGCGCCGTGCAGGCCACGATTACCGGGAATGCGCAGGCGCTGCAGCACATCGTCCAGCTTGTTGCCCTGGCCGGGCCAGCGCCCCCGCGCCAGCTTCAGGCTGCAGGTCACGCGGCAGTGCTGGGCCAGCCCATCGGCAATGCCGGCCAGGCGCAGCTCGTTGTCGAGGAAGCCGACGTCGAAGGTAGCGTTGTGCGCGACCATCTCGCTGCCACGCAGGAACTCCAGCAGCTCGGCGGCCTTGCTCGCGAACAGCGGCTTGCCCACCAGCATCGCATCGCTGATGCCGTGCACGCGCTGCGCGCCCCAGTCCACTTTGCGCTGCGGCTGCAGATAGGTGTGGAACTGGCGGCCGCTGAGCTGCCCATCGATCAGTTCCACCGCCCCGATTTCAATCACCCGGTGGCCCAGACGATGCGAGATGCCGGTGGTTTCGGTATCCAGCGCAACGACGCGGCTCATGCCCCACACCCGTATGCAGCAACGGGCATGCGGGAGACAAAGGATGGTAGTGAGGGCAGTGCAGTCATTCGATGCTGGATCCTGTTACGCGCGCCCCGTGCAACGGGGGCAGATGATGCTGGATTGTCCCATGTCGTGCGCCAGCGGCAGCGCAGGGGCACGCGGTGTGATCCCGGCATACTGGCGCCTCACTGCGGAGCTTCCAATGCGACTGCTGGCCCTCACCTACGGCACCGAAGGCGATACGCGCCCGCTGGTCATGCTCTGCCACGGGCTGATCGCGGCCGGCCACGACGTCATGCTGCTGGCCGACGGCGGCACTCTGGGCAGCGCGAAAACAATGGGCGTCCCGCACGCCGCGCTTGAAGGCGACATCCACGATGAAGTGGTAGCGCTGGTCTCACGCGGCAACGGCGTGGCCGCCGCCAGCACCGGGCTGGCACGGATGGCGCTGCAGCACGTTGCCGGCTGGATGCGCCAGGCCGATGCTGCGGCCGAGGGCTGCGATGCGATCCTGACCGGCGGCCTGGCGGCGTTCGTCGGCATGAGCGTCGGCGAACGTCGTGGTCTTCCGGTGATCGGCGCCGGCATGATTCCGCTGACGCCGACGCGCGCATTCCGCTCGCCCTTCCTGCCACCCGGGCGCTCACCGGGATGGTTGAACCGGGCCAGCTACGGGCTGGTCAACGGCCTGATCTGGCGGCAGTTCCGCGGCCCGATAAACGCTGCCCGCCAGCACGCCGGGCAGCCGCCACGACGCTCGCTCTGGACCGGCCTGCCGATGCTGTACGGCGTCTCGCCACAGCTGTTGCCGCCGCCTTCGGACTGGCCGGCCGACCACCTCGTATGCGGCCAGTGGTCGGCACCCGCAGCGCCGTGGCAGCCGTCAGCCGAACTACAGGCCTTCCTCGATGCAGGGCCACCGCCGGTCTACCTGGGCTTCGGCAGCATGACCGGCTTCGACCGCGAACGCGTGCTGCCGGCGCTGTTGGCAGCGCTGGCGCCGCGCCGCGTGCTGCTGTTCCCCGGTTGGGTCGGCGTGCCCGACATGGCGTTGCCCGACACGGTATTTGTGATCGGGCCCACCCCGCATGAAGCCTTGCTGCCGCGCTGCGCGCTGGCGATCCATCATGGTGGCAGCGGCACCACGCATTCGGCCTGTCGTGCCGGCATACCGTCGATGGTGATGCCGTTTGCCGCCGACCAGTTCTTCTGGGCCGATCGCCTGCAGCGGCTGGGTGTAGCGCCTGCGCCGCTGTCACCGAAACGGTTGCAGCCGCAGGCGTTGGCCGATGCACTGGCGTTCGCCGAGCAGGCGGATACGCGCGCGCGTGCAGCCGCGCTGGGCGCTGCAATGGCGAACGAGGACGGAGTGGCATGCGGCGTAGCGGCGATCGAGCGGTGGCTCAGCCCAACGTCTCCACCACCCACTCAATGAACACCCGCAGCCGCTGGCTCATGTGCCGGTTCGGCGGGAACATCACGTGCATCGGCATCGGCGGCAGGCGCCAGTCCTGCAGCACCGGCAGCAGCTCGCCGCGCGCCACATGCGGTTCGGCCATGTAGCTGGGCAGCGCGACCACGCCCAGGCCAGCCAGCGCCGCAGCCAGATAGGCATTGCCATCATCGAAGCCGATGGAATAGCGCCCCTGCACCTCGATGCGCTCGGCACCGCGCTGCGCGGTGAACACGCGGGCACGGCCACTGCGCGGGCTGAGGAAACCGACCGTGTGGTGGTCCGGCCCTTGCAGCGCGCGCGGGTGGTCCGGCACACCGAACTGCTGCACATAACCTGGGCTGGCATGAAAGCCGATCGGCAGGCTCGCCAACGGCCGCGCCACCAAGGACGGGTCGGCCGGAGTTCCGCCGCGGATCACGCAGTCGACGTTGTCGGCGATGACATCAACCTCGCGGTCGCTGACCCCCACCTCCAGCTGGATCTCCGGATAGCGCGCCTGGAAACCGGGCAGCGCCGGTACCAGCCGCAGCCGCGCGTACGGTCCGGGCACATCGATGCGCAGGCGACCGCGCGGTTGTGCGGCGGCATCGCCCAGGCCGCCCTCCACCTCTTCCAGCTCGGCCAGCAGACGCACGATGCGCGGGTAATACGCCGCGCCATCGGCGGTGACACTGACCCGGCGCGTGGTGCGGTTGAGCAGCCGCAACCGCAGATGCGCTTCCAGCTGCTGTACCAGCTGGGTGACCGTGGTGCGGCTGAGCTGCAGCGTATGCGCGGCGCGGGTGAAGCTGCCGGTCTCCACCACGCGGGCGAAGGCCCGCATCGCCTCGAAGCGGTCCATGTCAGCGACCCTGATTGTTTGGAATTTCCAATCAATCTAGACGCATCATCACGGTTTATCCAGACAGCGGCAGCGGGGAGGATGGTCTCCTCCCGTCTGGAGTCCGTCTTATGTCCCACCGTGATGTCGTATTTCCCGCCGGCCGGCAGGCGCTGTACGAGCGCAATCGTTACTCACCGGCCATTCGATCCAATGGCTTCCTGTTCGTCTCCGGCCAGGTCGGCAGCCGCGAGGACGGCTCGCCCGAGCCGGACTTCGAGACCCAGGTGCGCCGCGCCTTCGAGAATCTCAACGCAGTGCTGGCCGCGGCCGGCTGCACGTTCGACGACGTGATCGACGTGACCGTGTTCCTGGTCGACCCGGAAACCAACTTCGAGAAGGCCTGGGCGATCGTGCCGGAGTACTGGGGCGAAGCGCCGCACCCGACCCTGACCGGTATCGGCGTGACCTGGCTGTATGGCTTCCAGTTCGAGATCAAGGTGATCGCGAAGCTGCCCGCCGACCGGTAGTGCCGGCCGCTGGCCGGCAACGTGTTGGGGGTCAAAAAGCGTGTCGACCAAGGTCGACACCTACCGGGGCGGCTGGTCGCGCGACAGCAGCCGAGCATGGGCTCGGCTCTACAGAAGCGCCTCCGGTGTCCCACCCCACGGACCGAAAGGCGTGCCGACCAAGGTCGGCACCTACCAGAGCAGCAGTCCCGTGCGCGGCGCAGCTGAACGGGAGGTTCCGACGAATTCCCGAGGTGGCCATTGATATTGTATCCACCGAAAACCGCTTGCTAGCCTCCCCTCCATGCGCCGGATCGCCCGCCACCTTCGTTCGTACCTGCTGATGCTGCTGATGGCGGCGTTCGTGGTCGTGCCGGTGGCCGATGTTCTGGCGTGTGCGGTGGAACCGCACGACAGCACGGTGGTGCATGTGGAGTCGGCCGCCGAAGAGCCCGACGGTGACAGTGGCAGTGACAACGACGGCAAGCACACCGCTGCCTGCAGTCATAACCACTGCCACCATTCCAACCTGAGCCTGCCGGCGAGCACCTTCGCCGCCTTTGGCACGCCGCAACCGGCGCGCTGGATGAATGCAGGCGACGCGGCGACCTATGCGGTCGCCCAGGACGAGCTGGCACGTCCTCCCCGGGCGTGAGTTGAGCGCGTCCCGCAATCGCGGGCTCCCGTTTCACTCACAACCGGAATCCCCCTATGTCGATCCTGACACGTCGGTCGCCGCGCGCGACCGGGCTGGTCGTCGCCGTGCTGCTGGGCCTGATCCCCGCCGCACAGGTCGCCGCACAAGCCGCACCTTCGTACGACACCCTGCTTGAACGTCTCGACCAGCTCCCCGGCACCCGCGTCGGCGCGGCATTGGCCGAGGCGGCCGACGCCCGCGCCGACCAGGCCCGGGCGCTGCCCAACCCCTCCCTTTCCTGGTCCGCCGAAAACGCCTGGGGCACCGGCTCCTACGGCGGCATGGGCAGGGCCGACACCGTGCTTACCCTGTCCCAGCCTTTGGAGGTCTGGGGCCAGCGTGGCGCGCGCGTCCGCGCCGCCCGCGCCGAGGCACAGGCCGCTGCCCTGCGCGGTTCGCAGAGCCGCAGCGATGTCGCCAGCCAGCTGGCGGCGATCTACGCACAGGCGGAAAGCGCCCTGCGTCGTTACACCCTGGCCGACGAAGCGCTGACCCTCACCCGCGACGATGCGGCGGCGGTCACCGCCATGGTCAAGCATGGCCGCGAGCCGCAGCTGCGCGCGGTGCAGGCACAAAGCGAAGTGGCCAATGCCAGCGCCGCGCTGGATGAGGCGCAGGCCTTCCGCGATGCCGCACTGGCGCGCCTGGCCGGTGCGGCCCTGCTGGATGCACCGGTGCAGACCATCGACAACAGCCTGCTCGACCGCGCACCGCCGGCGCCGCGTGGCGCCATCGATGTCGCACTGGCCGTGCGTGTAGCCGAAGCCGAAGTTGATGCGGCCGGTCGCCTGGTCGATGTGGAGCGCAAGCGTGCCCTGCCCGACCTCAGCGTCACGGCCGCGCAGACGCGTTTCCGCGAGGACCGCGAGCAGGCCTACACGCTCGGCGTCAGCCTCTCGATCCCGTTGTTCGACCGCAATCGTGGTGGCATCCGCGCCGCCAGTGCCGAACAGCGCGCGGCCGAGGCGCGGCTGGACCAGCAGCGCCGTGACAGCGAAGCGGAACGGTTGTCGGCGGTGGCGGGCCTGAAGGCCGCCGGCAGCCGCACCCGCGCGGCCGACGAAAGCGTGGTCGCCGCCGAGGAGGCCTATCGCCTGGCCCGCGTCGGTTTCGATGCCGGACGCATCTCCCAGCTGGAACTGCGCAGCACCCGCAGTGCTCTCATCGCCGCCCGCGGCACCGCTGTGGACGCGCGTCTGTCGCGCGTTGGCGCGGAAATCGATCTCGCCCGCCTCGAAGGGCGCGCACCTTTTGTGGAGGCCCGATGAACCTGTCCCGCTCTTTCCCCCTGGTTGGTGGCCTGCTGCTGACCGTATTCCTGGCCGGCTGCTCCGGCAACGCACAGACCCCGGAGGCGTCGGATGCCGCCAGCAAGGCAGCGGCCGACGACGGCCATGGTCATGCCGCTGACAGCACCGAAGCCAAGGCCGAAACAAGCAAGGTGCCCGACGCCGATGAAGGCGTGGTGCAGCTGACGCCCGAGCAGATCAAGGCCTCCGGCATCGACGTCGTCGCCGTCGGCCGCGGCGGCGGCGGTTCGACGCGGCTGTCCGGCCGGGTGGAGCCATCGATCGGTGCGCGTGCATCGGTCGCCTCCACCGTGACCGGGCGCGTGGAGCGCGTGCTGGTTGCACCGGGTACGGCGGTGAAGCAGAACCAGGCCCTGGCGATCGTGGTCAGCGGCGAGGCGGCGGTGTTCCGCGCCAATGCGGTTGCCGCCGCTGCGGAAGCCGAGGCGGCGCGCCTGGCCCATGGCCGTGACAAGGCGCTGGTCGAACAGGGCGTGGTCGCCCGCCAGGAACTGGAAACCTCACGCGCGCGCTCGCTGGCGGCACAGGCGCAGGCCGCGGCCGCACAGGCACAGGCCGCCGCCAACGGTTCACCCGACAGCAGCGGCCGCGTGCGCATCACCAGCCCGGTGGCCGGCATCGTCGGCAACGTACAGGTCACGCCCGGTGGCGTGGTGGCAGCCGGCAGCCCGGTGGCCGACGTCGCCGATCCGTCGATGAACGAGCTGGTGTTCACCGCACCGCCAGCGCTGGCCGCACAGGTCAGCCCGGGCATGACGCTGGAAGTCACCGTGCCGGGCGGCAGCTTCAGTGCCACCGTCACCGGTTCTGCCGCCGATGTGCGCCAGCAGGGTGGCGTGGCGGTGATCCGTGCCACGCCGGTCAATGCGGCATTGCCGCCGGCCGGTTCGCCGGTGTCGGCGGTGGTGGTCACCGACGGCAAGGACGGCGCGCTGAGCGTACCGGCCGACGCCGTGCAGAACGTGGATGGCAGCAGCGCGGTGTTCGTCGCCGTCGAGGGCGGCTTCAAGGTGCAGCCGGTGCTGGCTGGCCGACGCGCCGGCGACCGCATCGAGATCCTCGGTGGCCTGAGCGGCAGCGAACGCATCGTCGGCGCCAACGCTTTCCTGCTCAAGGCCGAACTGGCCAAGGGCGAAGCCGAGCACGGGCACTGAGGACCTTCCATGTTCAAGCTCATCATTGAAACCGCGGTACGCCACCGCTGGCTGGTCGTGGCCCTGGCTGCACTCGTTGCCGCCGTGGGCCTGTTCCAGCTCGGCAAGCTGCCGATCGATGCGGTACCGGACATCACCAACCGCCAGGTGCAGATCAACACCGTGGCACCGGCACTGACGCCCGAGCAGATCGAGCGGCAGGTGACCTATCCGCTGGAAACCGCGCTGGCCGGCATCCCCGGCCTGACCACCACCCGTTCGCTGTCGCGCAATGGCTTCTCGCAGGTCACCGCGATCTTCACCGACGCCACCGACATCTACTTCGCCCGCCAGCAGGTGGCCGAACGCATGCGCGAGGCCGCCGAGGCGCTGCCCGAGGGTGCCTCGCCGATGCTGTCGCCGGTCACCACCGGCCTCGGCGAGGTGTTGATGTGGACGGTGGACTTCACCGCGTTCGACCCTGCGAAGCTGGCCAAGCCGGGCGAAGCAGGCTGGCAGGCCGGCGAGGTCTACCGCACGCCGGAAGGCAATCTGCTGCGCACGCCGGAAGAACGCGCCACCTACCTGCGCACCGTGCAGGACTGGATCATCGCGCCGCAGATGCGCTCCAGCCCCGGGCTGGCCGGCGTGGACACCGTCGGTGGCTACGTGAAGGAATACGGCGTGCATCCGGACAGCGCGCGGTTGGCCGCGCATGGCCTGGGCCTGGCCGATCTGGTGACGGCCCTGCAGCGCTCCAACGTGCAGGCCGGTGCCGGCTTCGTGCAGCGTGCCGGCGAAGGCCTGGTGGTGCGTGCCGATGGCTTGGCACTGACCACCGACGATCTGGCACAGGCGCCGGTGGCCACCCGCAATGGCGTGGTGGTACGGGTGTCCGATGTGGCCGAGGTCGAACTGAGCCGCGCACCGCGCCTGGGTGCGGCCAGCCGCAACGGCCATGAAGCCGTGCTCGGTACCGCGCTGATGATCGCCGGCGGCAACAGCCGCACTGTGGCCCAAGCCGCCGCCGCGCGCCTGGAACAGGTGAACAAGTCGCTGCCGGCGGACATCGTGGCGGCGCCGGTGCTGGACCGCAGCGTGCTGGTCAATTCCACCATCAAGACCGTGGCCAAGAACCTCACCGAGGGCGCGCTGCTGGTGGTGGTGGTGCTGTTCCTGCTGCTCGGCAACCTGCGCGCAGCGACGATCACCGCACTGGTGATCCCGCTGTCGTTCCTGTTCGCGGTGATCGGCATGAACCGCTTCGGCATCAGCGGCAACCTGATGAGCCTGGGTGCGCTGGACTTCGGCATCCTGGTGGATGGCGCGGTGATCGTGATCGAGTCGACGCTGCTGATGCTGGGCCAGCGTCGTGCCGAACTGGGCCGTGCATTGACCGCGATGGAACGCCTGCGCGTCGCGGCCGATTCGGCGCGCAAGATGGCACGACCGGCAGCGTTCGGCCAGCTGATCATCCTGCTGGTGTTCGCACCGATCCTCACCCTGGAAGGCGTGGAGGGCAAGACGTTCCACCCGATGGCGGCGACCTTCATGCTGGCCCTGGTGGGTGCCTTCATCTTCTCCTTCACCTTCGTGCCGGCGATGGCCGCACTGATGGTGCGCGAGCCGAAGCTGAAGGAAGGCGAGGCACACAGCGATGATGGCGAGCACGAAACGAAGCTGATCCGCGTGCTGCGTGGGCGCATCGAGCCGATCATCCGCCAGGCCGTCGCGCGGCCGCGGTCGGTGGTGGCGGGTGCGGGCCTGATGCTGCTGGTGGGTATTGGTTCGTTCGGCCTGCTCGGTCGCGAGTTCATGCCTACCCTGGATGAAGGCAACGTGGCGATGCAGGCACTGCGCGTGCCGTCCACTTCACTGGAGCAATCGCTGGCGATGCAGCTGGCGCTGGAAAAGGCCATTGCCAAGCAACCGGAAGTGGAAACGGTGTTCTCGCGTACCGGTACCGCCGAAGCGGCGATCGACCCGATGCCGACCAACATTTCCGACAGCGTGATCGTGCTCAAGCCACGTGCGGACTGGCCCGATCCGAAGCTGGGCAAGGAAGCGCTGGTGGCCCGCTTCGAAAAGCTGGCCGGCCAGCAGCTGGGCAACAGCTTCGAATTCAGCCAGCCGATCGAACTGCGCTTCAACGAGCTGATTTCCGGCGTGCGCACCGATCTGGCGGTGATGATCTTCGGCGATGACTTCAGCCAGCTGCAGAAGGTGGCCGACCAGGTAGCGCTGAAACTGCGTGCGGTGGAAGGCGCGGCCGATGTGCGCGTGGAGCAGATTTCCGGCCTGCCCACGCTCAACGTCAAGATCGACCATGTGGCAGCGGCGCAGTACGGATTGACCGCCGCGGACGTCAGCGATGCGCTGTCCACCGGCATCGGCGGCACGGCGGCCGGCAAGATCTTCGAGGGCGACCGTCGCTTTGACGTGGTGGTGCGGCTGGACGACACCGCACGCAACGACCCGGATCAGCTGGCCTCGCTGCCGATCGCCACACCAGCCGGTGTGGTGATTCCGCTGTCCTCGGTCGCGCGCATCAGCGTCAGCGAAGGGCCGAACCAGATCAGCCGCAACAACGGCAGCCGCCGCGTGGTGGTGCAGGCCAACGTGCGTGGCCGCGATCTCGGCGGCTTCGTTGGCGAGGCGCAGACCGCCGTGGCCGAGGTGGCGCTGCCGCCGGGTGCGTACCTGACCTGGGGTGGCCAGTTCGAGAACCTGCAGCGTGCGGAAAAGCGCCTGGCCACGGTGGTACCGGTGGTGTTCCTGCTGATCGGCAGCCTGCTGTTCATGGCCCTGCGCAGTGGCAAGGAAGCCATTCTGGTGTTCAGCTGCGTACCGCTGGCGCTGGTCGGCGGCATCCTCGCCCTGCTGCTGCGCGGCATGCCGTTCTCGGTGTCGGCAGCGGTGGGCTTCATCGCGGTGTCCGGCGTGGCCACGCTCAATGGCCTGGTGCTGATGCAGGCGATCCGTGAGCGCCTGGACGCCGGTGACATGCCGATGATGGCCGCGATCAATGGTGCGTCCAGCCGTATCCGCGCGGTGCTGACCACCGCACTGGTGGCCATCGTCGGCTTCATTCCGATGGCGATCGCCAGTGGTTCCGGTGCGGAAGTGCAGAAGCCGCTGGCGACGGTCGTGATCGGCGGCTTGATCACCGCCACGGTGCTGACCCTGCTGGTGCTGCCGACCTTTGCTGCGCGCGTGGCGAAGGTGCGGACGGCGGGGTGAGGTGAGAGGGGGTCGGAGCCCTTTCCGCGGGAAAGGGATCCGACCCCGCGCCCGGGTCGGACCCCCGCCACCGGCGGGGCTCTGACCCGATCACACGGCGGCTCAGGCCTTCTTGCGCTCGGCGATATACGCCTGGATCTGTTGCTCCAGTACCGGCAACGGCACCGAGCCCTGCTTCAGCAGCGTGTCGTGGAAGCCTTTGATGTCGAACTTGTCACCCAGTTCCTTCTCCGCCTGCGCGCGCAGGCGCACGATGGCGATCTCGCCGAGCTTGTAGCTCAACGCCTGGCCAGGCCAGGAAATGTAGCGGTCCACTTCGGTGGTCACTTCGTGCTCGCTCAGCGCCGTGTGGTCACGCAGGTAGGCCAGCGCCTGCTCGCGGCTCCAGCCCTTGCTGTGCACGCCGGTGTCGATCACCAGGCGCGTGGCGCGCCACATCTCGTAGGTCAGGCGACCGAAATCCTCGTACGGGGTTTCGTAGATGCCCATTTCCACGCCCAGCTTCTCGCAGTACAGCGCCCAGCCTTCGCCATAGGCGGAGATGTAGGCATTGCGGCGGAACTCCGGCAGGTTCTTCTGCTCGGCGGCGATGGCACCCTGCAGTGCATGGCCCGGATCGGATTCGTGCAGGGTCAACGCCGGCAGGTTGTACAGCGGGCGCGACGGCAGGTTGTAGGTGTTGAGCCAATAGGTGCCCATGCCACCCCGGCCGGCGGTCCAGAACGGCGCGATGTCCGGCGGCACCGGCACGATGGTGAAGCGCGCACGCGGCAATGTCATGTACTTGCCGAGCTGGCCATCGGCCCGCTTGGAGATCCATGCGGCACGCGACAGCAGTTCTTCCGGCGTCTTGGCATAGAACTGCGGGTCGGTACGCAGGAAGGTCAGGAACTCGGCAAAGCTGCCCTTGAACTTCACCTGCTTGATGATGTCGTTCATTTCCTTCTGGATGCGTGCCACTTCATCCAGGCCGATGCGGTGGATCTCGTCCGGCGACAGGTCCAGCGTGGTGTATTCGTGGATCTGCTGCTTGTAGTACGCCTTGCCGTCGGGCATCGCTTCGGCGGCGAGGGTGGTACGCGCCTGCGGAACGTATTCGTTGACGAAGAACGTGCGCAGCTGCTGGAACGCCGGCACCACCTTGCCGCTGATCGCCGCGCGGGCCTGTGCCTGCAGCTTGGCCTGCTCGGCAGCCGGGACGGTGTTGGGCAGCTTCTTGAACGGCGCGTACAACGGCGATTCGGTTGGATCCTTCAGTTCGGCGACGGTGGCGATGGACACCTCGCGGCCATCGAGCACCGCACGCGGCACGCTGAAGCCGCGCTTCAGGCCGGCGCGCATGTTGTCGGTCTGCTGGTCGAAGTAGCGCGGCACATCATTCAGGCGCGCGATGTAGTTCTGGTAGTCCTGCACGCTCTTCATCTCGCGCCGGGCCATGAAGGACAGGTTCGACCAGAACGAGGAGTCGGCGTTGAACGGCATCTCGTAGCCGCGCAGGCGCACTTCTTCGGCCAGGTTGAACACCTGGTCGCGGTAGATCGCGTAGTTGACCTGGTTGTCGGGCGACAGGGTCTTCGGGTCGATTTTCTTCAGCGCGGCCAGGGTCTCGTCCCATACCTTCAGGCGCGCCTGCTGCGCGGCCGCGCCGACGTCGGGCATGCGGGTGGCGTTGGCCGGGGCGTCTTCGTCCTCGCTGGCTTCGCCGCCGCCGTCCTGGCGCCACTTCCATTCCTTCTCGTACAGCGCGCGGAAGGCGGCGTCGGCGGGCGATTCAGTGGCCACGCTGGCCGGCGCGGTGGCAGTGGGCGGTGCGGCCAGGGCCACGGCAGGGGCGGACAGGGCGATCAGCAGGGCTACGGCAAGACGGGTTTTCACGAGCACAGGTTCCCGGGAAGGCAGACCCCGATCATGGCACCCCGCACCACACATGGCATGGGACGAAGGTCCTGCCTGCAGCGCAGGCAGGACCGGGAACGGCCGCAGGCCGGGACCCCAGCGCCGAAGGCGCGAGGTAGCGCGGGGCCATGCCCCGCGAGCGCGCAGCGCGGCCGACGTTGGCCACCATCCCACAGCCGCCGGGCATGGCCCGGCGCTACCGATGCACTACCCAGGCAGGACCGGGACCCCAGCGCCGAAGGCGCGCGGTAGCGCGGGGCCATGCCCCGCGAGCGCGCAGCGCGGCCGACGTTGGCGGTCATCCCACAGCCGCCGGGCATGGCCCGGCGCTACCGATGCACAGCGGTGCCGACCAAGGTCGGCATCTACCAACGTCTCAGTGGCTGGCCTTGTCCCGCTTCCAGCCGCGGTGCTTGATGTCCAGCTGCAGGCTGTACAACGCGGTGAACGCAGGGAACAGGTTCTGCAGCACGCCCACCGAGTCCTGCTTGGCCGAGAACAGGAAGTAGCTCAGCGTCATCAGGCTGCCGACCACGCTCATGTACCAGAACAGGCGCGGGATCACCGGCTTGCCGGCGCGCTTGGAAGCAACGAACTGGACCAGCCAGCGGCCGCCAAACATCAACGCACCGGTGTAGCCGATCAGCTTCCAGCCGGTCACATGCAGGCCGGTCCAGTACAGCCAGGTCAGCGGCTGGTCCAGCCAGTGCAGCGCCAGGCCCATCATCGCTCTTCCACCGCGGTGCGCTTGCTGCGGGTGATCAGCCAGGCCACGCCACGCAGGTCGCGGATGCCGACCAGCGCGCGGCCGAGGTTGTTGTACTTGGACACACCCGCAGTGCGGTGGCGATGATTGACCGGCACGCTGGTGGTCGTCCAGCCGGCGCGCTGCATCAGTGCCGGCAGGTAGCGATGCATGTGGTCGAAGTACGGCAGATCGAGGAAGGCGTTGCGCTCGAACAGCTTGATGCCGCAGCCGGTATCGGGGGTGTCATCGCGCAGCATGCGCGCGCGGATGGCGTTCGCCCACTTGCTGGCCCAGCGCTTGCTGCCGCTGTCCTGGCGGTTGACGCGCCAGCCGGCGAACAGCTTCACCTGGGCATCGGCGGCACCGCGGGCCTGCAGCAGCTTGGGGATGTCGGCCGGATCGTTCTGGCCATCACCGTCGAGGGTGGCGATCCACGGTGCACGCGCATGCTTGACGCCGGTACGTACCGCGGTGCTCTGCCCGCTCTGAGAAACGTGGTGCAGCACCCGCAGTTCCGGCGTGGTGGCCTTCAGGCCCTGCAGCACGGCCAGGGTGTCATCGCGCGAATGATCGTCGATGTAGACGATCTCGAACGGCAGCCGGCCGCGCAGTGCAGCGGTGATTTCGGCCACCAGGGGCGCGACGTTGTCGCGCTCGTTGAATACTGGGACGACGACGGACAGCTCGGGTTGGCTCATGGGGGGACTCGGCCAAGGAGGGACAAAGACCGCGCATTTTCCGACGCCGAGGTTATCCGAAGATGAATCCGGCAGTGTGAGGATGCGTTCTCACGCGCGATCAGCAAAATACTCGCGGCACCACTGCACCACCGGCGGCAGGCCCTGTTCGATCGGCATGACCGGTTCGTAGCCAAATGCGTCATGTGCGCGCCGGGTATCGGCCATCGTGCGTACCATGTCGCCCGGCTGCATCGGCTTGTAGACCTTCTGCGCGGGGCGACCAGCGGCCTGCTCGATCACGCCGATGAAGCGCTCCAGCTCGACCGGCGTGTGGTTGCCGAGGTTGAACACCCGGTGCGGCACCGGACCATCAGCCGGGTGCGCGAGGGCGCCGAGAATACCGGCAACGATGTCGGAGACATGTGTGAAGTCGCGCTGCATGCGGCCTTCGTTGAACACATCGATCGAACGACCGGCCAGCACCGCGCGCGAGAACAGCAGCGGCGCCATGTCCGGCCGGCCCCACGGGCCGTACACGGTGAAGAAGCGCAGGCCGGTAGCATGCAGGCCATACAGCTGCGCGTAGGTGTAGGCCATCAGTTCATTGGCGGCCTTGGTTGCTGCGTACAGCGAGCGCGGCTGGTCCACGCGCTGGTCTTCGGAGAACGGCGGCGTAGCCGAATCGCCATACACCGAACTGCTGGATGCATACACCAGATGCTGCACGCCACGGTGGCGGCACAGCTCGAGCATGTTGACGAAGCCGACCAGATTGCTGTCGACGTAGGCGTGCGGGTTTTCCAGCGAATAGCGCACGCCGGCCTGTGCGGCCAGGTGGATCACCGCCGTCGGCTGTATTTCGTCGAACAGCGCGGCCAGGCCGTCGCGGTCGGTCAGGTCCAGCGTGCGCAGGTCCAGCGTCGGGCACAGTGCGGCCACGCGGTCGCGCTTGATCTGCGGGTCGTAGTAATCGTTGAAGTTGTCCAGGCCGACCACGGACTGACCCGCATCAAGCAGGGCACGCGCGGTGTAGGCACCGATGAAGCCGGCTGCGCCGGTAAGCAGGATGGTCATTGCGATGGGCCTGGAATTCAGCGGTCAATTCAACGGTTACAGAGTCTGATGGTACGCGCAGGGCCTAGAACAGGCCGAAACGCTTCTTGGCCACATTGGTGCGCCCCGGCTGGATGACATCCTGGATGTTCTTCGCATCGAAGCGGTCCAGCAGGGTTTCCGAATCCTTCTTCAGCTTCAGATCCATCTCTTCCGGGTACAGCGGCACGATCGCCATGAATTCGATGGTCTTGCCGTCTTCCAGCTCCAGCGTGCCGAAGTCGTCCGGAGTGGTGACCGGCGGCAGCACGATGGCGCCATCGAATCCCACGCCCGGCGCATAGGGCTCGGACGGATGACCGTTGGGAATGGTGTGGCCGAAGCCCAGCCAGGTGTCGTACTCATGCGGCAGCCGTGCCAGCGTCTTCAACAGGCGCACCGGCCAATAGTTGCGTTCGTCCTCGAAGGCATCCTGGGTGATCGGCCAATCCGCCGGCAAGGTCACCATCAGTTCCATGTGCCGGGGGGCGTCCACCTCATCGGGCACGGCCATCGGCAGATCGCTCATGCCCGAGGTCACCAGGCGCAGGTACGGACACGCGTCGGTGGCCGGCACTACATGCACGTCGATGTGCACGATATCGGAGATGATTTCGTGGAAGACGCCGGAGATCGGGCCCAGATGGCGCTCGATGTAGGCGCTGATCGCCTCGATGTGTTCTTCGCCGTGGGCCGGGGTGAAGTCCTTCTCGCGGCTGTGCACGAGAATCGGGCTGCCGCCCGGGCTGACGTCGTCGATTTCAATGGTCATGTCCTGCTCCCTGGATGAGCCACGGGGCGGAGCGGGCCCACCCTGCGGTGGACGATACGACCTCCGGCACGCGCGGCGGTGCGTTCCCTGCAATCGACGGAGCACGGCAGGAACAGGCCGTGCGCCCATGAAACTGCGCCGGGGTCAGCCCTGGCGCGTGCGCAGCCGCTCCAGCACGCCATCGAGCGTGTCCAGGTTGGCGTAATGGATGATCAGCTTGCCCTTGCCACCGCGGCCATGGTTGATCGCAACGGAGGTGCCCAGCACTTCGGACAGCTCGGTCTCCAGCGAGGCGATATCGGCCTGCTGCACCTTGGCCACCGGCTGCGGACGGTTGCTCGGCACCTTGCCGGCGGCGAACGCCTGCGCACGACGCTCGACCTCGCGCACCGACCAGCCCTCATCGGCCGCTTCCTGGGCCAGCTTGCTGGCCAGTTCCGGGGCCAGGGTCAGCAGCGCGCGGGCGTGCCCCATCTCCAGCCGGCGCGTTTCCAGCAGCAGGCGGATGGCGATCGGCAGCTCCAGCAGGCGCAGCAGGTTGGACACCGCCGCGCGCGAGCGGCCAACGGCCTCGGCGGCCTCGGCATGGGTCAGGGTGAATTCGCTGATGAGGCGCTGCAGCGCTTCGGCTTCTTCCAGCGGGTTGAGGTCTTCACGCTGGATGTTCTCGATCAGCGCCATCGCGATGACGGTGCGGTCTTCCAGCTCGCGCACCACCACCGGCACTTCGTCCAGGCCGGCCAGCTGCGAGGCGCGCCAGCGACGTTCACCGGCGACGATTTCGAAGTTGCCTGCCGGCAGCTGGCGCACCAGGATCGGCTGGATCACGCCCTGCGACTTGATCGAGTCGGCCAGTTCGGACAGCTTGCCCTGGTCCATCTCGCGACGCGGCTGGTACTTGCCCGGCTGCAGCTGGCCTACCGGCAGCTTGCGCAGCACCTCACCGGGCAGCGGCTCGATCACCGCCGTGCTGGCCTGCACCTGGCTGACCGCGCCCTTGGGCCCCAGCAGGGCGTCCAGGCCGCGGCCGAGGCCACGCTTCTTGGCGGCAGGCTTGCTGGTCATCAGACGGTCTCCACGGCCTTGGTGGCCTTGTTGCGTTCGTTGTTGCGGCGGATGATCTCGCCGGCCAGGCCGAGGTAGGCCACGCCGCCACGCGAAGCACGATCGTAGCCGACGATGCTCTGGCCATGGCTGGGCGCCTCGGCCAGGCGCACGTTGCGCGGCACGATGGTGCGGAACACGCGGTCACCGAAATGCTCGGTGAGCTCGGCCGACACGGCATTGGCCAGGTTGTTGCGCACATCGAACATGGTGCGCAGCACGCCTTCGATCTCCAGCGCCGGGTTGAGGTTGGCGCGCAGCGCTTCGATGGTTTCCACCAGCGCGCTCAGGCCTTCCAGCGCGTAGTACTCGCACTGCATCGGCACGATCACCGAATCGGCGGCGGCCAAGGCGTTCAGGGTCAGCAGCGAGAGCGCCGGCGGACAGTCGATCAGGATGTAGTCGTACTCGTCGCGGATCGGCGCCAGCGCGCGCTTCAGGCGCTGCTCGCGCTCGCTCTGCGCCATCAGCTGGATCTCGGCCGCGGTCAGGTCGATGTTGCCCGGCAGCAGGTCGTAACCTTCGGCGGTCTGCACGCGGACGTCGGCAGCGCTGGACTCGCCCAGCAGCAGATCGTAGGTGGAGGAGACCAGCTCGCGCTTGTCCACGCCACTGCCCATGGTCGCGTTGCCCTGGGAATCCAGGTCGACCAACAGCACGCGCTTGGGTGCGTTGGCCAGGGAAGCGGCCAGGTTGACGGCGGTCGTGGTCTTGCCGACGCCACCCTTCTGGTTGGCGATGGCGATGATGCGGGCCATGCGGGTGTGCCTCGTCGACGTGTGCTGGGACCGGTCATTATGCGTACAACCGGGCCCGTGCGGAAATCGTGGATCGCCAACCGCTTGTTCCACAAGGGGGTGGCGGCGGGGTTCAGGGGCCTGTGACGGTGACCAGATGGCGTTCGCCGGCCAGGCCGGGCACGCTCAGCGGGACCACCTCGCTCACCTGCCAACCGGCCGGCAGCGCTGCGATCTCTTCATGCGGGTAGACGCCCTTCATGGCCAGCAGCACGCCACCGGGGCGCAGCAGGTGGCCACCGACGCGGACGATGCCGGCCAGGGTGTCCATCGCGCGCGCGGTCAGCTGATCGTAGCTGCCCGGCTCGGCCAGCGCTTCGGCGCGCGACTCGGCCACGCGGGCATTGCCCAGGCCAAGCTGGCGCACGGCCTCGCGCATGAAGCGGGCTTTCTTGCCGTTGCTTTCCACCAGGGTGACCTGCAGGCCCGGGCAGGCGATCGCCAGCGGGATGCCCGGCAACCCGGGGCCGGTACCGAGGTCGGCAAGGCTGCCATCGGCCACGAACGGCTGCATCGCCAGCGAATCAAGCAGATGGCGGGTGACCATTTCCTGCGGATCGCGGATGGCGGTGAGGTTGTAGGTGCCGTTCCAGCGGTGCAGCAACGCCAGGTAGCGCAGCAGCGGCGGGGCCAGCTCGGCGGCCAGGCCCATGCTGGCCAGGCCCTGCTGCAGCGTGGACGCTACGCCGGCGGGAAGATCGTGTTCGCTCATTGCAACATTATCGCCGGTTTTCACTGCAGATTCGGCGATTCACTGCGGATACCAGGCCAATGCGGCGCGGAACTGGCCACTGGCCTGCCACTCGTGCAGGTGCCAGCGCGCCGCCTCGCCCAGTTCCGGGTCGCACCAGCGCAGGTGCAGCGCGCCATCGGCGGCCGGGGCCAGCTGCAGGCGGTGCAGGCCAAAGGAAATGCCCTGCCCGTGCGCCTTCAGCATGGCTTCCTTGGCGCACCACACGCGGAAGAACCAATGCTCGCGGTCGGCCTCGTCCAGGCCCTGCAGCCAGACCACTTCGTCGGGATGGAAGAAGCGCTGGATGATTTCCAGCATGCGCGGGCGCGGCCGCAGCAGTTCCAGGTCCACGCCCAGCCGTACGCCCTCGCCCAGCGCCACCAGCAGCACCTCGCCGCTGTGGCTCCAGCCGGTGCCGTAGTGGGCCAGCGCGCCGCTCAGCTCGGGGCGGCCCTTGTCATCGCGCAGCAGCGGCAGCGCATCCGGCTCGCCGCCCAGGGCCTGTGCCAGCACCTGCCGGGCCTGCGGCTCACCGCGCTGACCGGGCACGTGCGGGCAGCGCCACACGGTGACCGGGCCAAACCGCCAGGGGCCGTCGAGGGTGGCTGGCAGGCTCATCCGCACGCGGCCGTCACGGGATTGCACGACGGGTTCACAGCGTTGCGCGTCAACTGTGCTCGGTTATCCACCGGAGAGTCGATCATGGGAATCATCATCTGGCTGATCGTCGGCGGCATCGTCGGCTGGCTGGCAAGCATCATCATGAAGCGCGATGGCCAGCAGGGCATCATCCTCAACATCGTGGTGGGCATCGTTGGCGCACTGATTTCCGGCTGGCTGTTCGGCGGCGGCATCAATGAAGCGATCACCCTCCGCACGTTCCTGTTCTCGCTGATCGGCGCGGTGATCCTGCTGGCGATCGTCAACCTGTTCACCCGCAAGAGCATACGCTGACGCGGAACACCGCTTGAATACGGGGCCCGGCAATCGCCGGGCCCCGTTCGTTCAACCCAACTGCACCCACGCCGGTGCATGGTCGCTGGGGCGTTCCCAGGTGCGCGGCTCGCGGTCGATGCCCGAGGCCACCACACTGCTCTTCAGTGCATCGGAGACCAGATTCAGGTCGATGCGCAGGCCGAGGTTGCGGCGGAAACCGGCCGCCCGGTAATCCCACCAGCTGAACGTGCCGACCTCGTCGTTGTGCAGGCGGAAGCCGTCGTGCAGGCCCAGCTGCAACAGCTTGGCCAGCGCACCGCGCTCGGCGGTGGAGGTCAGGATGTGGTTCTCGTTCCAGACCTCGGGGTCGTGCACGTCGCGCGCATCAGGGGCGATGTTGAAGTCGCCCATCACGATCAGCTTCGGATGCCGCTGCAGTTCTTCGGCGATCCACGCATGCACCGCCTCCAGCCAGCGCAGCTTGTACTCGTACTTGTCGGTGCCGATGTCCTGGCCGTTGACCACATACAGGTTGATCACCCGCAGGTCGCCGAAGGTGCCGGCGATGACCCGCTTCTGCTCGTCCTCGAAGCCGGGAATGCCGATCTGCACGTCCTGCGCCGGCTCGCGCGACACCAGCGCCACGCCGTTGTAGGTCTTCTGGCCGGCGAACACGCTGCGGTAACCGGCGGCGACCAGCGCCGAATCCGGGAACTTGTGGTCCTCCAGCTTGGTTTCCTGGATACCGACGATGTCCGGGCCGAAGTCCTTGAGCCACTGCTCCAGGTGCGGCAGGCGGACATTGAGCGAATTGACGTTCCACGAGGCGATCTTCATGGGGGCATTCTACCCGGGTGGCCGGGATGGGGGTCGGCCCGGCTTCCCGTGTAGAGCCGAGCCCACGCTCGGCTGCTTCTGCCTGGACCAGCCAAGAGCAGCCGAGCGTGGGCTCGGCTCTACGGGAATGCGTCACCGGAATGGCTTCACCGCAGCAGCAACCTCAACAACCCGGCAATCTTCGAATACGGCGGCCGCAGCCGGTCACTGGCCGCCCAGCGCGACTGCCACAACACCGGCAACAGTTTGCTCATGGCATCGAACCCCGCCTGCCCGTGATACGCGCCCATGCCGCTGGCGCCAACTCCCCCGAACGGCAAACCATCAGCGGCGAAGTGCAGCAGCGTGTCATTCACCGTCACCCCGCCCGCCAGCACCTGGCCGAGGATGCGCTCCACCGTCGCGCGGTCGTGGCTGAAGGGATACAACGCCAGCGGCCGGTCGCGGGCCACGATGTCGGCCAGCGCCGCATCCAGGTCCGGATACGCCCGCACCGGCAGGATCGGGCCGAAGATCTCCTCGCGCATCAGGTCCAGGTCATCCGGCGGGTCCAGCACTACCGTTGGCACCAACAGGCGCTCGCGGTCGGCGCGCGCCTCATCCACCTGCGCCAGCGCAATCACCGGCACGCCACGTTCGCGTGCCTGCGCCAGATAGCCCTGCAGGCGCCGGTACTGGCCTTCGTTGATGATCCGCGTGTAGTCACCCGCATCGCTGAAATCGCCGTAACGCTCGCGCACCTGCTGCTGCAGCGCCTGCACGAATTCGCGCTGGCGCATGCTGTCGATCAACACGTAGTCCGGCGCGATGCAGGTCTGGCCGGCGTTGAACCACTTGCCGGTGGCCAGCCGCGCCGCGGCTTTATCCAACGGAAAATCGCGGCAGACGATGGCGGGCGACTTCCCGCCCAGCTCCAGCGTGAGTGGCACCAGATGTTCCGCCGCCGCCGCCATCACCTTGCGGCCGACCGCGGTGGAACCGGTAAACACGAGATGGTCCAGCGGTAGCGAAGACACCGCCGCCGCCACGTCCGCCCCACCCTGCACCACCGCCACGCGCTCGGGCGGAAACACGCCGGCCAGCAGATCGGCCAGGAACGCACTGGTGCGCGGTGTGTGCTCGGAAGGCTTCAGCAGCACATGGTTGCCGGCGGCAATCGCAGTGGCCAACGGCACCAGCGCCAGCGTGACCGGGTAGTTCCACGGCGAGATCACCCCGACCACACCCAGCGGTGTCGGCCGCAGCTGCGCGCGGGCTGGCCACAGCTTCCAGCCTGCAGACGCATGACGCGGCTTCGACCAGCGTCGCAAGTGGCGGCGCAGGTGATCGATGGCCGACAGCACGCTCATGCCATCGGCCAGTTTCGATTCAACGTGGGCGCGGTGGCCGAAATCCTCGGCAATGGCCGCAGCCATGTCGTCCATGCGCTCCTTCAACGCCTCGCGCAGGCGGCGCAGGTCGGCTTCGCGCTGGTCCAGCGAAGGACGCTGGGCCTGCCACGCACTGCGCAGGGTGTGCAGGATGGCGGGGAGGTCGGCGGCTGAGATGCTCATTCCGCGACTATACGGCGTGCGCACGTGAGGCGGCGGTCTCGATGGGGTCAGAGGGCGTGTGGCTTCGGATGCTTGTCAACCGCGATGACGGCATTGAGCGCTGTCTGTTCGCGTCTGCGGAGTTTTGTGCCGCGCGTTGCGCGGTCGCCGAGCATGGCTCGGCGCTACAGGGAAACGAAAAGGCCGTGGTCTGCACCACGGCCTCTCCTTCATCCAATGAACATCACTCCTACTTGGTGATATCCACGTTCTTCGTCTCGCGCAGGAACAGGCCACCCACCACCACCGACATCAGCGCGATGATGATCGGATACCACAGGCCGTAGTACAGGTTGCCGGTACCGGCCACCAGCGCGAACGAGATCGCCGGCAGGAAGCCACCGAACCAGCCGTTGCCGATGTGGTACGGCAGCGACATCGAGGTGTAGCGGATGCGGGTCGGGAACAGTTCGACCAGATAGGCGGCGATCGGGCCGTAGACCATGGTCACGTACAGCACCAGCAGCCACAGCATGAAGATCGTGCCGGCGATGTTGATGCGCGAGCCATCAGCCTTGGCCGGGTAACCCGCAGTGACCAGTGCGCCCTTCAACTCCGCGCCGAACGCATCGGCCTTGGCCTTGCCGTCTTCCTTGCTCAGGCCGGCCGCTTCATACGAGGTCACGCTGGCGCTGCCAACGTTCACCATCGCCAGCGAGCCGGCGGCGGCGGGCTGCACGTCATACGGCACGCCGGCCTTGGTCAGCGCAGCGGTAGCCACGTCACAGGAGCTGGTGAACTTGCGCAGGCCAACCGGATCGAACTGGAACGAGCAGGTGTTCGGATCGGCAACCACGAGCGCCGGCGAGCTGCTGCGGGCTTCTTCGATGGCCGGATTGGCGAAGTGGGTCAGGCCCTTGAAGATCGGGATGTAGGTGACGGCGGCCAGCAGGCAGCCGGCGAGAATGATCTTCTTGCGGCCGATACGGTCGGACAGCCAGCCGAAGAAGATGAAGAACGGCACGCCCAGTGCAAGCGCGGCGGCGATCAGCAGGTAGGAGGTGGTGGCATCGACCTTCAGCATGCTGCTGAGGAAGAACAGCGCGTAGAACTGGCCGCCGTACCACACCACCGCCTGACCGGCAGCAGCACCGAGCAGAACCAGCAGCATCAGCTTCAGGTTGCCGCCCTTCAGGCTGTCACGGAACGGCGTCTTGGAACCCTTGCCTTCGGCCTTCATCTGCTGGAACAGCGGAGATTCGCTGAGCTGCAGGCGGATCCACACCGAGATGCCCAGCAGCACGATCGAGACCAGGAACGGAATGCGCCAGCCCCACGCCTCGAAGGCCTCGTTGCCGAGGAAGTAGCGGCAGGCCAGGATGATCAGCAGCGACATGAACAGGCCCAGCGTGGCGGTGCACTGGATGAAGCTGGTGTACAGGCCACGCTTGTCGGCCGGTGCGTGTTCGGCCACGTAGGTGGCAGCGCCACCGTACTCGCCGCCCATCGCCAGGCCCTGGGCCAGACGCAGCACGATCAGGATTACCGGTGCGGCGAAGCCGATCGAGGCGTAGTTGGGCAGCACACCGACCAGGAAGGTCGAGATGCCCATGATCAGGATGGTGACCAGGAAGGTGTACTTGCGGCCGATGCGATCGCCGAGGCTGCCGAAGAAGGCCGCGCCGAACGGTCGCACGAAGAAGCCGGCAGCAAAGGCCAGCAGGGCGAAGATCATGCCTGTGGTTTCATTGACGCCACTGAAGAACTGCTTGGCGATGATCGCCGCAAGCGAGCCATACAGGAAGAAGTCGTACCACTCGAAAACGGTGCCCAGGCTGGATGCGAAGATGACCTTCTTGTGTCCCTGGGTAAGTTGGGCTTTCGCCGGTGCAGGTGTTGTGGACATGGGACGCTTCCCCTCTGTAGGTGCCGACCTTGGTCGGCACGCAGTCTTGGTAGATACCGACCATGGTCGGCACTCAATCTCGGTAGGTGCCGACCGTTGGTCGGCACTCATTTAAAAACTGTATTTCGTCGTGAACTGCAGACGGGTGATGTCGCCCTTGTTGCCGTTCTCGATCTCGCGCTTGCCGTACATCAGCTCGGCACCGACATCGACCTTGGGCATCGGCGAATAGAAGATGTTGCCGCGGATGCTCTGCACGCTCTTGGTCACCAGCGGGCCGAGGATGCTGTCGTTGTCGTAGTCGCTGCGCGCGTAGATCAGGTTGGTGCGCAGCTTCGGCGAGAACGCATGGCGCCAACCGACGTAGCCGGCGATCACACCGGTCGGGTTGAGTTCGTCGCGTGCCACGTCATAGGCCGAATCGGCGGTGATGCCCAGGCCGATGTAGCGGGCGATACCCTCGCCACCGGTGAACTGGTAGTGCAGCGAATCGCTGTCACCCATCACCCACTTGCCGCCCAGGGTCAGGCCACCGGCCACCTTGTCAGCCTTGGCACCGGTGGTCTGGTTGTCGACCTTCAGCTGGCGGACCACACCACCGACACCGAAGGTGCCCCAGTCACCCTTCCAGCCGTAACGCAGGGTCAGGTCCGGCAGGCTGCCGCGATCGGAGTTGGCGCTGGCGTTGGTCCAGGCGCCGGTGACCGGATTGCGCGTGCCGGTGAGGGTGGTGGTTTCCGGATTCTCCAGCGCGACGCTGAAGCCGCCCTTGGTGTAACGCAGCTGGGCCTGGCGCACGAAGATCACGCCATCGGTCGGACCGACGAAGTCGACCGCTTCCGGCAGCGATGCCGCATCCATGAAGTTCGACCAGGTCTGGCCGGCCATCCAGTTGTTCCAGTACATGTACGCATGGCGCAGGGTCACGCCATAGGTGTTGGTGGCAGTCTGGTTGCCCAGCGAATTGCCGAAGAAATCCATCTCGAAGAACGCGCCGGCCTTGTTGCCCGACTCGCTGACGTTGTCGATGCCCAGGTTGAAGCGCGAGAACTTGGCGTGGGCGTTGTAGTCCACGTCCGAGCGCTTGCCGCTGCCGCCGGCACCTTCCACCGGTGTCTGCCCGGGCAGGTACAGCGCGCGGCCGGTGGCATCGTCGGCCAGCTGGCCATCGCTGGTCTGGGTGGCCAGGAAATCGGCCTTGATGAAGCCGCCGATCTTGACCGTGGTACCCGGCGCGGCGCCGGGGGTAATGGTGGTGACCTGGATCGGCTGCTTGCCGGCAGGCACCGCCGGCTTCTGTTCGGCCTGCAGCGTGCGGACGTCGGTGACCGCCTGCTGGGTCTGCACGATCTGGGTCTGTTGCTGCTGTTGCGACGCCAGCAGCGCCTGCACCTGCCGCTCCAGTTCGGCGACGCGTGACTCCAGTGCCTTCTCTTTGGCGGTCTCGGCGAACGCCATGCCCGGTGCGACCAGGGCGACCAACAGGCAGGCCGCCAAAGGTGTGCGCACGGCTTTCAACGTACGGTGGCTCATGTTGCCCTCTCTCCCAAGTGGCAAGGTGATGCCGCGCGTGGGGCACGGTCGAGCCGAGACTGCGGGGCGTTTGCACGCACCGGCTATTGGCCATTGGTCGAACCCGGGCCTGCAGGGGCCCGACTTTCGACCAAGGTCTAACCGAAGTGGTGACGCGACCGGGGGTGGATGGGGCAAACTGAGGGGGAACGGCTGCGGCAATGCTGCGGCTGCACACACAAAGTCAACGTGCAAGTGAGGGTGCCATGGCTGATCTCTACCCCGTCGATCCGCAGTTCGCCGCCAAGGCGCGTATCGACAAGAACTCCTATGAACAGCAGTACCAGGCCTCGGTGTCCGATCCGGATGCGTTCTGGGGCAAGGCCGCCGAGCGGCTGGACTGGTCGCGCAAGCCGACCAGAATCAAGAACGTCAGCTACGACCTGGCCGACTTCCACATCAAGTGGTTCGAAGATGGCGAGCTCAACGCCAGCGTGAACTGCCTGGACCGCCAGCTGGAAAAACGCGGCGACAAGACCGCCCTGCTGTTCGAGCCGGACAGCCCGGATGCGCCGGCCCAGCACGTGACCTATCGCGAGCTGTACGAGCGCACCTGCCGTCTCGGCAACGCGCTGCGCAACCTGGGCGTCAAGAAGGGCGACCGGGTCACCATCTACCTGCCGATGATCGTCGACGCTGCCGTGGCCATGCTGGCCTGCGCGCGCATCGGCGCGATCCACTCGGTGGTGTTCGGTGGCTTCGCACCGAACTCGATCGCCGACCGTGTCAGCGACTGCCAGAGCAAGCTGATCATCACCGCCGACGAAGGCCTGCGTGGTGGCCGGAAGATTCCGCTGAAGGCCAACGTCGATGCGGCGCTGAAGCTGCCCGGCACCAATACCGTGGAAACCGTGCTGGTGGTGCGCCATACCGGCGGCGCGGTAGACATGCAGGCCCCGCGCGACCGCTGGTTCCATGACGTGGTCGACAGCCAGCCGGCCAGCTGCGAACCGGAACCGATGAACGCCGAGGATCCGCTGTTCATCCTCTACACCTCCGGTTCCACCGGCAAGCCGAAGGGCGTGCTGCATACCACCGCCGGTTACCTGCTGTACGCGGCCTACACCCATGAAGCGGTGTTCGACCTGCGCGAGGACGACATCTACTGGTGCACCGCCGACGTCGGCTGGGTCACCGGCCACAGCTACATCGTGTACGGCCCGCTGGCCAATGGCGCGACCTCGCTGATGTTCGAGGGCGTACCGAACTACCCCGATACCTCGCGCTTCTGGAACGTGATCGACAAGCACAAGGTGTCGATCTTCTACACCGCCCCCACCGCCATCCGCGCGTTGATGCGCGAAGGCGAGGAGCCGGTGAAGAAGACCTCGCGCGCGTCGCTGCGCCTGCTTGGCAGCGTCGGCGAACCGATCAATCCGGAAGCCTGGCGCTGGTACTACGAGGTGGTCGGCGACAGCCGTTGCCCGATCGTCGATACCTGGTGGCAGACCGAGACCGGCGGCATCCTGATCTCGCCGCTGGCCGGCGCGATGGATCTGAAGCCGGGTTCGGCCACCCTGCCCTTCTTCGGCGTACAGCCGGCCCTGGTCAACGCCGATGGCGAGATCAAGGACGGCCCGACCGAAGGCAACCTGATCATCCGTGACTCCTGGCCGGGCCAGATGCGCACGGTGTACGGCGACCACCAGCGCTTCATCGATACCTATTTCCGCACCTACCCGGGCAGCTACTTCACCGGTGACGGCTGCCGCCGCGATGAAGACGGCTACTACTGGATCACCGGCCGCGTGGACGATGTGATCAACGTATCCGGCCACCGCATCGGCACCGCCGAAGTGGAAAGCGCGCTGGTCTCGCATCCGAAGGTGGCCGAGGCCGCCGTGGTCGGCTTCCCGCACGACGTGAAGGGCCAGGGCATCTATGCCTACGTCACCCTGGTCGCGGAAGAGGCGCCGAGCGACGAGCTGCAGAAGGAACTGGTCGCCTGGGTGCGCAAGGAAATCGGCCCGATCGCTACGCCAGATCATCTGCAGTGGGCGCCGGGCCTGCCGAAGACCCGTTCGGGCAAGATCATGCGCCGCATCCTGCGCAAGATCGCCGAGAACGCGCCGGACCAGCTCGGCGACACCTCGACCCTGGCCGATCCGTCGGTCGTGGCCTCGCTGGTGGACGAACGCAAGGTCCGTTGATGACGTGAGCGCGGGCACAGGACGCGCCACGAACGTGGCCGGGAGGAGGGACCCGGCCATGTTCAACCCGTCCTGTGCCAGCCATCACACCGCCCTTTTTCCTGATCGATAAGCTCGACCCATGACCACCCTCCTGATTGCCGATGACCATCCGTTGTTCCGCGAAGCCCTGCGGGGTGCCGTGCAGCGGGTCATTCCGGGCGTTCAACTGTTCGAGGCCGACAGCGTGGAAGCGTTGTATGCACTGGCCGACCAGCACAACGACGCCGACCTGGTCCTGATGGATCTCAACATGCCCGGCGCACAGGGCTTCAACGCGCTGGTGCACATGCGCTCGCTGCATCCGCACCTGCCGGTGGTGGTGGTCTCCGCACGCGAAGAAGCCACGGTGATGCGTCGCGCACTCGACCACGGCGCACTGGGCTTCATTCCGAAGTCCGCTGATTCGGACACGATCGGCCATGCGCTCGGCACCATCCTCGATGGCGAGACCTGGGCGCCGCCGGAAGCACACAACGTGCCGCCGACCGGCAGCGAAGAACGCGAAGTCGGCCAGCGTCTGCGCGAGCTGACCCCGCAGCAGTTCCGCGTGCTGCAGATGCTCGGCGCGGGCCGCTTGAACAAGCAGATCGCCTACGACCTCAACGTCTCCGAAGCAACGATCAAGGCGCACGTCACCGCGATCCTGCGCAAGCTGGGCGTGACCAACCGCACCCAGGCGGTGCTGATGGCCGGCAAGCTGGCGATCGACGACGACGCCATCGTGCTGCCGCCGGAAGAAGACTGATCGTGACGAACTTTGGAGCCGAGCATGGGCTCGGCTCTACAGACTTCATGATGCATTTGTAGAGCCGAGCCCACGCTCGGCTGCTCTTCATCCGAGTACCGAATCAGCCCAGCAAGGGCCATCGACTCCAGGCATACGGGTACTCCCCAATGCACGTAGCCAGTCCAGCGCGCACCGGATTGGCCGCAATGTAGGTCGCCTGCGTGCGCAGGCATTCATCACTGCGCAGTGCATGATCGTAGTACCCCGGCTGCCAGATCGGCGCGTTGGCATCAACGCGCCTGCCGACGGACCTTCCACTCCTGGACTTCAGGATCTGCATGCAGCCGGCTAGCGTGCCGGTACGTAGTTCGAACAGCCAATGCAGATGATCCGGCATGACCACCCAGGCGAGGGATAAGGTCCGACCGGTCCGCTCAACGGTGCGCAATGCCTCTATCAACAGCTCAACGTTGGCCTTGCCACTGAACCAGGGGCGACGCGCATGCGTCACCGTGGTAAGCGCATAGGCATTGCCAGTATGCGACCAGCGACCATAACGGAGTGCGGGACTGGCCATACGGGAAGACTACGGCGCAGCAGAGGATCTCTACATCAGCGAAATGCTGCGCTGCATGTCAGCCATTGCCCCAATGTAGAGCCGAGCCCATGCTCGGCAGCTTCATACGTCAGCCGAGCATGGGCTCGGCTCTACAGGTATCCCTGCTTACGCGACACCGTGCAGGTGTTCGTACAGGATCGTCGCACCGATGATCACCAGGATCACGCCACCGATGATTTCGGCGCGCTTGCCGACCATGCTGCCGAGCACGCGGCCCAGCATGATGCCGGCGGTGACCATGGTCAGCGTGCACAGGCCGATGACTGCGGCCATCACCCCGATATGCACGTCCATGAAGGCCAGGCCGATGCCGACTGCCATCGCGTCGATGCTGGTGGCGAAACCGGTCAGTGCCAGCTTCCAGAAGCCATGGTGCTGCGCCGGATCTTCATCGTCCTCGCCGTTATCCGGACGCAGGCCGTTGTAGATCATGTGGATGCCCAGCGCGCCGAGCAGGCCGAAGGCGATCCAGTGGTCGAACGCTTCCACGTACTGCAGAGCGGCACGGCCGAGCAGCCAACCGATGATGGGTGTGATCGCCTCGATGACGCCGAAGATGATGCCGGCGCGCAGCGCATCACGGAACACCGGCTTGCGCATGGCTGCACCCTTGCCGATCGCAGCGGCGAAGGCATCGGTGGACATGGCAAAGCCGATCAGGAGGATCGAAATGGGGGACATTGGCGGCTGCTGAGGTCGGGCAAGGACGGACGCACGGCCTGCGCTCGCGCCCAACCTGATGTTGCGCGCGCGGGCCGCTGGTCTCGCCAACCATCATGGTTGTCCACGCCACGGCGCACTGGCCGAGTATGTTGACGTGGACGATTCCTGCGTAGGAATCCGGCTACTCCCCAAGGGGACGCGAAGCTTAGCACCGCGATCTGCGCGTGGCGCATTTCCAGCGAAACGCGCAGGCAGGGCTGGTTTTTATAGCGAAGGCTATATATGAGCCGCGCTTCGCGCAGGAGCCGAGCATGGGCTCGGCTCTACAGTTGCCCATCAGGCATCGCCGTTCCGGGTATCCCGCAGTGCGCCCAGGAACGCGCGCAGCGACGCCGGCTTGATCGGCTTGGTCAACAGGCGATAGCCTCGCTCGCGCGCCATCCGCTTCAGTTCATCGCGGCCATCTGCGGTAAGCAGCGCACCGGGCAACGGATAGCCCGCCGCCTCACGCAATGCCACCAGCGCATCCAGGCCATCCATGCGATCGTGCAGGTGGTAGTCCACCAGCATCACCTGCGGACGCTCGGCGATCTTCTGCAGCGCCTGGTCCACCGTCGATGCGGTGATCACCTGCACCTGCCAACGCCCCAGCAGCGCGCGCATGCCATCGAGGATCTCCTCGTCGTTGTCCACGCACAGCACGCGCAGGCCCGCCAGCGAATCGCTGCGGACCGGCGGTGCCGTCGCCGCCAGGGTGACCGCATCGGTATATCCCGGCAGTGGCGCCACCCGCGGCAGGATGATCGAGAACATCGAACCACTGCCGACCCGGCTGCGCGCGTTCAAGCGATGATCGAGCAGGCGCGAGATGCGCTGGCAGATCGACAGGCCCAGTCCCAGGCCCTGCTCGCCCCAGTCGAACGGCTGCTGGTAGCGATGGAACTCGTCGAAGATCTGCCGCATGTGATGCTCGGGAATGCCGGGGCCGGTATCCCACACCTGCAGTTCCACTTCATCGCCGCGCTGGCGCACCGCCAGCACGATGCGGCCCTGCCGCGTGTAGCGCAGCGCATTGGCAAGGAAGTTCTGCAGTACACGGCGCAGCAGGCGACGGTCGCTGCGCACCCAGGTGGTACGCGCGAACAGATCCAGGCGCAGCCCACGTCCGGCCGCAACCGGTGTGTACTGCGCGGCCAGCTCGCGCATCAGCGCACTGACATCGAATTCGCCGATCACCGGATGCAGGCCGCCGGCATCCAGCCGCGACACGTCCAGCAGGCCATCCAGCAGCTCCTCGGCCGCGCGCAGCGACGCATCCACGCGTTCGGCCAGATGCCGTTGCTCGTCGCTGACATGATCGCTGTCGCGCAACGCCGATGCGAACAGCCGCGCAGCGTTCAACGGCTGCAGCACGTCATGGCTGATCGCGGCCAGGAAACGGGTCTTCGACTGCTGCGCGACTTCCGCAACATGCGAGCGCTCGGCCACGCGCTGCTCCAGCGTTTCGTTGGCTTCCAGCAGCGCGCGTTCGGCGTGCTTGTAGTCGGTGATGTCGTTGTAGCTGGTGACATAGCCGCCGCCAGGCAGTGCCTGGCCACGCATTTCGATCACCTTGCCGTCGCTGCGGGTGCGCTCGAACACATGCGGCGAACCGGCGCGCATGTAGCCGATGCGGCGGTTGATCTGCAGTTCGATATCGCCCTCGCCCAGCTCACCACGCTCGGCGTTGTAGCGGATCAGATCGGCCACCGGGCGACCCACGTAGAGCATGCCGTCGGGGTAGCCGAACATGTCCTGGTAGCGGCGGTTCCAGGCGGTCAGGCGCATGTCCGGGTCGACCACGCTGACCCCGGCGCTGATGTTTTCCAGCGTGGTCGACAGGATTTCGCGATTGAAGCGCAGTTCCTGTCCCGCTTCGTCCAGCACCGCCACCACTTCGCCCAGGTCCATGCCCGAACCGCGCAGCAGGCTGGTGAGCAGCAGGCGCGCGGAGGCCGCGCCGATCGACGCGGCCAGCAGGCGTTCGGTGAACTGCACCCATGGCCGGTCAGCCGGTGCCGAGGACTGCAGCTCGCGCCCCAGCGACTGCGCCTGTTCGAAGAACGAGCGCCGCGCATGGCGTTCACCGACCACACGCGAGGCCAGCGCCAGCAGATCGCCGACGTGCACGTGACCCGGCCACCCGCCCGCCACTGAAGGCCGCTCGGCATAGGGATCGAGGAAGGGTGCAGCACGCAGGCGCTCATCCACGCCCGGACGCCAACGCGCCGATACCAGCATCATCGTCGCCGCGTTGACCAGCAGCGACCAGAACGTACCGTGGGTCAGCGGATCCCAGCCGGTCATGCCGAACAGCTGCTGCGGGCGCAGCCAATCGATGCCGAACGGACCATGCTGCACCCAGCCCGCATCCATCCAGCCGGCCATCGTCATCGCCGGCAGCAGCAGGGTGTACAGCCAGGTAGCGAAGCCGAGCAGCATGCCGGTCTCGACGCCACGACGGCTGGCGCCGCGCCAGTACAGGCCACCGATCAGGCCCGGCGCGAACTGCGCCACCGCGGCAAAGGCCATCAATCCATAGGAGGCCAGCGTGCTGTCGTTGCTGCTGCTGCGGTAGTAGCTGTAGGCCATCAGCGCCAGCAGCAGAATCGCCAGGCGGCGGATCCACAGCACGCGCGAAGCGACGTCAGCCGCTTCCTGGTGATCGCCACTGCGACGCAGCAGCACCGGCATCACCAGGTCGTTGCTGACCATCGTCGCCAGCGCGATGGAAGACACGATGACCATGCCGGTGGCGGCGGAGAAGCCACCGATATAGGCGATCAATGCCAACGCGTTGCGGCCCTCGGCAAGCGGCAGAGCCAGCACCATCGAGTCGTCGGCCACGCCGCTTCCGGTACCGAACAGGCTGACGCCGGCGGTGGCGATCGGCAGCACCATCGCCGAGATCAGCACCAGGTAGCCACCGAACATCCAGCGCGCGCGGCGCACATCGCGCACGTCGCCGCACTCGACCACTGCCACGTGGAACTGGCGCGGCAGGCAAATGATGGCGAGGAAGCTGAGCAGCGTCTGCGACAGGAAACCCACCGGTGGCAGGCCGGTGAACAGCGTATGCACCGACTCCACCACCGCCTCGTTACGGTCGCTGAGCCAGACATAGGCGAACACGCCCACCGCCACCATCGCCACCAGCTTGATCACCGATTCCAGCGCGATCGCCAGCATCATGCCGTGGTGGTGTTCGGTGGCATCGACCTGGCGGGTGCCGAACAGGGTGGCGAACAGCGCCATCAGCAACGCCACATACAGGGCCGGGTCGCTGAAGAACCCGGTCGGCCCGGTGTTGCCGGTCAGTACCTGCAGGCTCATTGCCACCGCTTTGTACTGCAGAGCGAGGTAGGGAATGATGCCGATCAGCGCGATGATCGCCACCAGCGCCGCCAGCCGCCGCGAGCGGCCGAAGCGCGAGGAAATGAAGTCGGCGATGGAGACCACGTTCTGGCTGCGCGCGATCAGCGCCAGGCGCTCGATGATGCGCCAGCCGAACAGCAGCAGCAGCAGCGGACCGATGTAGATCGGCAGGTAGCCCACGCCGTTGCGCACGGCGGTACCGACTGCGCCGTAGAAGGTCCACGACGAGCAGTACACGGCCAGTGCCAGGCTGTAGACGACCGGTCGCAGCCACGGCCGGTCCGGGTACATCGGCCGACGGTCGCCCCACCACGCCACGCCGAACAGCAGCGCGGCATAGGCAACCGAGACCAGCAGCAGGATCCAGCTGGAGACCAAGCGCGTGTTTCCGTCAGAGCAGGGGCCAGTAGATCACGACCGTTGGTCGTGATGGTAGGTCACGCCGGTAGCCCGCAAGGGTGGGCACCCACCAGGAAACGGTGGGCACCTACCGGGTACCGGCCTTATTCCGCCGGAACGCCCATTTCCTTCAGCAGCTCGGGCGCCGGGTAGACCTTGGCCAGCAGCCAGCGCAGGTAGCGCATGTCCACGTGCACGGCCCGCTTGTAGCGCGGGTCGAACCACCAGCTGGCACTGACCGACTCCCAGTTGCTGTCGAAGTTCAGGCCGATCAGTTCGCCCTTGGCGTTGAGCACCGGCGAGCCGGAGTTGCCGCCGGTGGTGTCCAGGTTGGTCAGGAAGTTGACCGTCTGGGTCTTCAGTGCGGGATCGGCGGTGCTGCCGAAGTCGCCCTTGGCAATCGCGGCCAGCAACGGCTTGGGTGCATCGAACGGATAGGCGTTGGTGTTCTTCTCGACGATGCCGGCCACGGTGGTCACCGGCGAATAGGTCACGCCGTCACGCGGGTGCAGCGCTTCCACCTTGCCGTAACTGATGCGCAGCGTGCGGTTGGCATCCGGGTACACCGCACGGCCCTGCTTGGCACGCCAGGCGAACAAGGCCTGCATGTAGGCCGGGCGCAGGCGCAGCTGTTCGCCTTCGCGGGTCTTGCTCTCGTTTTCGATGCGCAGCTGCGCGGCCACCAGCGGGCCGGCCACGGCAATCAGCGGATCGGCGGCCAGCGCCTTGCCTTCGCGGGCAGCGGCGAAACGGGACAGACGCTGCGCTTCATCACCCAGCTGGGTGCCGGCGTACAGCGTGTCCAGTGCCTGCGCCAGCTGTGCCGGGGTACGGCCGAACGCCGTATCGAACTCGGCCACGCGCTGCGCATCCGGCAGCTGCTGGTAGCGGGTCAACAGGGTGGACAGCAGCGCCTTCTCGACCTCGGGTGCATAGCGACGCTGCACCTGCTTCAGCACGCCCTCGATCATCGCCTGGTCGCGCTGCTGGTAGCCGGTCTCGCGCTGCGCGTCCGGCTTGGCCGATTCAATGCGCAGGCGTTCCAGCAGCAGCGCCGAGCGCAGCAGCTGGCTCTGGCCAGCCATCTGCTCCAGCAGCAGGTCGCGCTCGCCCACCGCCGCACCCTGCGACAGGTTGGTCAGCAATGCCTTGATGTCGCCCTGGTACTTGCGGTCGGTGGCGGCCAGCATTGCCTGCTCGTCGGTTGCACGCTGCGCCTTGGCATCACTTCGCAGCAGGCCTTCCAGCTCACCGGCGGCACGCTTGCGGTTGTTCTTCAGCGACTGCAGCTGCGAGGCGTAGCGGGTACGCGCCTGCGCGTCCTTGGCACTGGCTGCCTCGATGGTATCGATCATCTGCTGGAACACCGACACCCGGCGCGGCAGCACGGTATCGATCTGGCCCGCGAATTCGGCGGCGGTGCGATGGCGGTAGGTGATGCCCGGGTAACCGGCCAGCATCGCGTAGTCACCCTCCTTCGGGCCTTCCACCGACATCTGCAGGTGCGCCGGGGCCTGGTAGGGCACGTTTTCCTTGCTGTAGGCGGCCGGCTTGCCGTCCTTGCCCACGTAGGCGCGCAGCAGGGTGAAGTCGCCGGTGTGGCGCGGCCACATGAAATTGTCGATCTCATCGCCGTAGTTGCCGATCGCGCGCGGCGGCGCATAGACCAGGCGCACGTCGCTCAGTTCCAGCTGGGCGATGCGGTAGAAGTCGGTGCCGTAATACATGTTGGCCACCGAGCAGCGCACGCTGCCGTCCTTCTCGCACTCGGCCACGATCTGCTTGCTGGCCGCATCCACCGCGTCGAAGTACGCGCGGCCGGTCTTGCCCCGGGCCTGCGCCAGCACCTGGTCGGTCACCTTGTCGAAGCCGACGGTGACCAGCACGCGGAAGTCCGGATTGGCCGGGCGCTCATCGGCGCGGCCCTTGGCGATGAAGCCGTCGTTGATGAAGTTGTGCTCGGGCGAGCTGTTGTACTGGATCACGCCCATCGCCACGTGGTGGTTGGTCAGCAGCAGGCCATCGGCCGAGACGAACGAGCCGGTGCCACCACCGGCACGCACGACCGCACTCAGCGGCGGCGCCGTCACGTTGGCCAGATCGGCCGGGTTGCCCTTGAAACCGGCCGCCTGCAGCGGCTTGGCCAGCTCCGGCAGCTGGGTCGGCATCCACATGCCTTCATCGGCGTGGGCGCCGGCGGCGAGGGTCAGGCCCAGGGCCAGGGCGGTGGGGAGGGCTTTGCGTGGCGACATGAGGCAATCCGGTACGACAGAACAGCCCGGGACCATAGCCGCTGGGGGCGGATGGGGCAACGGCCGATGGTTGGGGGCCTGACAGGTAGAGCCGAGCCCATGCTCGGCTGCTCTTCCGTCAGTCCGCGCTGCGCGCGGAAGCCGAGCATGGCTCGGCTCTACAGGGATGCCGCGGCGGGTTATTTTTCCCGCCGCCAGTTCAGCGAACCGCGGTTTTCCACCGTGCTCGATTCCACTTCAACGTCGAAGCCGCGGCGCAGCAGGTACTTCAGCGTGATCACCGAACCGGCACCGACCAGCGACACGCCGTAGCCCACGTACAGCTTGGGCGAAATGTACTTGCCGACGCCGATGACCGAACCGCCCAGCGCGCGCGACTGGCTGACGCCGGCATCGTCCAGGCCCAGCTTGGCACCCAGCTGCGAAGCCAGCAGGCCGCTGCCGGCCGACAGCGCTGCCGATGCGGCGTTCACCTGCTGGGTCTGGTCGCTGCTGGCACCGGTCAGGCTGCGCCCCAGCACCAGGTAACCCAGTGCTTCGGACTGCGACATCGCCGGATCGGACCAGACATCGGCACGTGGCTGCTGCGCCCGCCCGGTCACGTCAATGCCGGCGGTGACATCACCGATCCGGCGCTCGGCGCGGATGTTGATGCGCGGGTCGGACACCGCGTTGTAGTTCCAGTTGAGGTTGCCGCGTGTGATGGTCAGGTCCTGGCCATAGGCCTTGTAGCGGCCACTGACTTCCAGGCCGCCGTTGGCGGTCATCTCGCGGCCGGGCTTGGCCCAGACCTGCATCTTGCCGGTCAGCGCGCCCTTCAGGCCGAAGCCGGTCATTTTCACCTTGTCGCCGAGGCTGACGGTCAGCTCCATGTCCAGCGGCGAAGTCCGCGACTCTTCCGGATCGGCCGGGTCCAGCACCACCACGTCTTCGGACACCGAGGTGCCACGGTCCAGGCGCTCCAGATCGATGTCGGCCTCGGGCACGTGCACCGTTCCGCGCAGCTCCATCGCGGCCTTGGCCAAGGTGAAGTCCAGGTTGGGATTGGCGACGATGCGCAGTTCGCTGGTATTGGACAGCAGCACATTCTCGCCGTGGATCTTCAGCTGCAGCGGCTGTGCATCGCCGAACCAGGACAGGCCGCCGTCGACATACAGCGTGCCCTTGCCCGAATTGGCCTGCGCGGTGATCTTGGCCGAGCCATCAGGCTGAGCAACGAAGCTGCCCTTGCCCTGGTCGAAGGTCAGGCCCAGCGCCGGGAACTCGCCCTTGAAGTTGCTCAGCTGCGCATCACCGCCCAGCGAGGGCTGGCCGCGGGTGCCGCGCAGGCTCACGTGGCCTTCGATCAGGCCGGTCGGACGCACCACGTCCGGCGAGAACAGTTCCAGCCAGTACAGGCGCGACATGTTGAGGTAGAGCTCGCCGTTGAGCGGCGCACTCGGTTCCCAACCGGTCTGCATCTTGGCATCGACGAAGCCGTTGCCCTGGAAGCCCATGCCCAGGTAGCCCTTGATGCTGGCCGGGGTCATGTCCAGCTTCAGCGAGAACTGGTCATAGCGCACCAGCTCTCCACGATTGGCATCGGCCACGCTGGTGTTGCGGTTCTCGCCCAGGCGTACGCCGCCTTCGGCCGAACGCACTTCCACGTGCCCTTCCCACGCGTTGCCACGCGGACGGATCTGCGCGTCCAGGTTGAGTTCGCCACGCAGGTAGATGCGCCGGCCGGACTGCGGGGGCAACCACGGCTGCACCAGTGCCAGCGGCAACGCATCGCCGCGCACCACCAGCCCTTCGCGCGGCCAGTTGGCGTGCGCGCACAGGGCGCCCCCGGTCGCAGCGCCCAGACAGGTTTCGCCCAGCGTGTAGTTGCTGCCGTTGATCGCGAATGCCGCAGGCGCACGCAGTGCCCACGCATCGCCCTTCACCGGTGCGATGCGCAGCGATGCCAGCTCGCCACGCCATTGCGTGCCCTGCTGGCGCACGCTGCCCTGCAGTTCGATCGCGCCCAGCTCGTTGCGGGTCTGCGCGGCCAGGCGCAGGTTGGAGACACTGCCCTGCGCATCGATGTTCAAGCGCTCCAGCAGCATGCCGGCGTTGACCTGCTGGCCCTGAATCGCCAGCGTGCCACTGTCGCCACGCCACGGCAGCCGGCCCTTGATGCTCAGGTTTTCAGCGCCGTAACCGTCCCAGTTGAGATTGTTGCCGACCAGATCGGCGGTGATGTCCGGCGCATCGCGCGGGCCTTTCACCTGCACCTGGCCACGCAGGCCACCGTCGGCGCCGGGCAGCAGATCGCTCAGCTGCAGCGGTTCGAAGCGCGCATCGATGTCCAGGCGGTCGCCGACCTTGCCCGAGGCGGTCACCCGGCTGCTGCCGACGGCCAGTTTCAATTCACCCTGGCCCTGTTCACCCTGCAGGGCGAACTTGCCCTGTGCATCCACGTTGCGCTGGCGCAGGGTGCCCTTCAGCGAGGGCAGGTCCACCGTAGCTTCCAGCGTGCCCGCAGTGCCCGGCGGCGCGTTGGCCGGCGGCGGCAACTGACGTCCCTTGGACGCAAGATTGCCGGACAGGCGACCATCCCAACCCGGCGCGAAGTAGCCCGGGTCGAAATCCTTCAGCGTGGCCTTGGCATCCCAGTCCAGCTGCGGTGCCCATGCCACCTTGCCTTCCACCTGCAGCTGACCACCCGGGGTCTGCGCCTGCAGCTCGCGGATCTCAGCGGCCTGATCGTTGCCACGCACATCGAAGCGCAGCTGCGCCTTCTGCTTTTCGCGTTCGATATCGGCACGGCCGATCGCCGCCCACGCCTTCAGCGTACCGGCCAGACCGAAGCGCGCTTCCTTCAGCGTCACCGGCACCGGCGAACTGCCGGCAGTGTTCGGGTCCGGCGCCGGCACCCAGGTCAGGTCCTGTGCGATCACCGAGAAATTCAGCTTCTGCTGGTCTTCTTCGCTGAAATCAGCGGTACCTTCCAGGCGCGCTTCGCCGCCCAGGCCCTTGACCACCAGCGGTGAGACCTTCAGCACCTGGTCCTGCAGCGACACCACCGACGGCGCCAGCTCCAGTTCCTGCTCACCCTGCTTCACCCGGCCATGCAGGTTGGCATTGCCGCCCTTGCCGGAGGCCGTGAAATCCAATGCCAGCGGCGCGATGGCCGAGCTGGCCAGCGCGGGCGACAACAGCGCAAGGTCCAGCTCGTCGCTGCGCACGGTCGCATTCCAGGTCGGATCGGTGCGGCCATCGAACACCAGCATCGCGTGCAGCGGCTTCGGCGCGCGACCGGCCAGCGCCACTTCCATATGCGCCAGATCACCGCGCGCGACCAGGCCGACCGTGGCCGCAGTCCGACCGCGCGGTGCCGGCAGCACTGCAGTAACGGTGACGTCGGTGTCGTAATCCTTGGCCGGGATGTAGCGTCCCTGGGCAGTGAAATTGCCCATGTCGCTGTCCACGACCAGTTTGCGCGCCTGGAACTCGCCGTTGGCGATCTCGATGCCACCACGCACGCGGCTGATGTCGATCACCGGCTCGTTTGCCTGGCTGATGCGGAAACTGTCGATGGCGATCACATCGGCCTGGATCGCCAGCGGCATTTCGATCTGCGGCAGCGAATCGGGCCACGACGGCAGCTTGAACGGCTCGTCGCTCTTGGCCAGGTTGAGCGTGGCGTTGGTCAGTTCCAGCTTGTCCAGCAGCAGCTTGCGGCCCAGCAGGGGACGCAGGTCCGGCTCCAGGTGCGCGCGCTCGGCGTGGAAATGGATGTCGTCGTAGCGGAAGTCGACGTTGTAGAGGGTCAGCGGCCCGGCCACCGGGCCATCGACCTTGTCCCAGGTGAAGCTGGCACCCACCGGCAGGCGTGCCACCACCTGCGCCAGCAGCACATCGCGGCCGGCCACCGTCTGCAGCAGCCAGTACACGGCCAGCAGGGCAACCAGCACCAGGCCGACCACGCCCGCGCCGGACCATGCCCAGAAACGGCGACGGCGGTAGAAGCGCACGCGCCGCGGCGGCGTGTTCGGCGACGTGTTCGGCGACGGGGTCGGTGCGGGCGTGCTCACAGGTCCGCTCCGATGTTGAGGTACAGCTGGAACTGCGAATCAGGGTTGTTCAGGCCGTGCGCGATATCCACCCGCACCGGGCCCACCGGCGATTTCCAGCGCACGCCGAAGCCGACGCCGGTATGCAGATCGATGTTGGTATCGAAGGCGCTGCCGGTATCGACGAACACCGCCGCACCCCACGGGCCGCCATTGAAGTAATGCTCGTATTCGGCCGAACCGACCACCAGGTGCTTGGCACCGAGCGCGTACTTGTCGGGTCTAGGCGTACGTGGGCCGACCTCACGATAGGCATAACCGCGGATGCTGCGGTCGCCACCGGCGAAGTAGCGCAGGCTGGGCGGCATCGCCACCAGATCACTGGTCCAGGTGGTGCCGCCTTCGCCGCGCAGGATCAGGCGGTTACTCGGTCCCACCGGGATGTACCAGCGCAGCACCGCATTGGCCTGCACGAAGCTGGTATCCGAACCGACGCCTTCGACGCCGGCACGCACCGTCGCCGTGCCGCTGATGCCGCTGCGCGGGAACAGCTCGTCGTCCACCTTCACGTAATCGGCCACGATCTGCGGGTAGACCAGCGTGGACGTGTTGTAGACCGCATCGGTGAATTCGGTGCCCGAGGCATAGCGCCAGCGCTCGCGCAGCGCGTTGATCGAGGCGATGGCGGTCCAGTTCTCGTTGATCTCGCCGCTGCGGCTGGCGATCAGCTTGAAGTTGCGCAGATCGATGTAGTCGGTCTGCTCGTCGTAGGCACTGGCGGCGAAGGTGTACCAGCCATCAAGCCAGTTGAACGCAGGAATGCGGTAGCTGGTGATCAGGCTCTTGCGCTTCTGCGCATAGTCCAGCTGGGTGTTCATCTTGTGGCCACGGCTGTTCAGGAAGCGCCGTTCAAGGCCACCGCGCACACCGGCGCCACTTTCGCTGCCGTAGCTAAGACCGTAGGAATAGATGCTGCGCTTGGCCCGCGTCAGCTTCACATCGACCGGCACCTCGCCGTTTTCATCGGCCTGGTCCGGGCGCGGCTGGATGTCGATCACGCTGAAGTAATCGAGCTTGGTCAGCGACTCGCGCAGGCGGTCCAGCTTGCCTTCGTGGAAGTAGCTGCCCTGGTCCCAGTACACCAGCGGGTCGAACAGCTTGTCGTCGAAGTAGTTCTGCTCGAAGGTCACCGGGCCCATGTTGTAGCGGCGGCCGCTGTCCCAGGTCAGGTCGATGTCGGCAGCGTTGTCCGCGCGGGTGATCTGCACCTGGCGCTGGGTGTAGTCGGCGTCGAAGTAGCCACGCTCGGCCAGGCGCCGGGTCACGGTGATCTTGCTGGCTTCGTACTGGGTATGCTCGAAGCGCTGGCCCTTGCGGGGCTTGAATGCGGTCAGGTCGTCCTGCAGGTACTGGTCGTACATCGCCGGACCGGTGATGTCGATATGCTCGCGGCGCACCAGCACCGGCGGGCCCTTGTCGACATGGATCAGCACGGTGACGTGCTCGTCCTGCCGCGGCGCCTCGACCTTGATCACCGGGTTGTAGTACCCGAACGGCTCCAGTGCCTGGCGGGTCTGCCGCTCGGCCTGCGACAGCAGGTATTCCAGGCGCGACTCGCCCTGCTCCTTGCCGATCGTGTCGAACAACGACAGCGATTCCTGGATGTTCTCGATGATCGCGGCGTCGTCGCCCTTGTCCAATCCCTTGATGTCCACCTTGTCGATGGTGCCGCGCGCATGGGCCACGGAAGTGGCGCAAAGCGAGAGGACCATCAGCGGCAGGGCGTATTTCGTTGGCTGCATGCGGCACAGCATACCGACCGAAGGTGACGATGCGAAATGCATCACGTGTTTCGGGATCGGTTGTTAAGTGGCGGTCAAAATACGCGCCTTTGTGGCGATCATCGCGAGCGCATGCGGAAATGCCGGCATCGTGTGCGATGCCGGCGATGATCCCGATGGACAACACCGGGTCGTGCCGGCCGCTGGCCGGCAACGCCACCTTCGTGCCGTGAATCGCCATGTTGCCGGCCAGCGGCCGGCACTACCGGTAAATCCACGCCATTCGTGAGCGTGCCCAGTAGATCCACGCCATGCGTGGATCGGGGTCCCGATCAGCTCGACAGGTGCTCGATCGCCGCAACCTTGCCCAGGCGCTCACCCAGCATCGTCAACAGCGCCAGGCGGTTGCCGCGCAATGCCGGATCCTCGGCATTGACCATCACCCCGTCGAAGAACGCATCGACCTGCGGACGCAGGCGGGCCAGGCGCGCCAGCACGGCCACGTAGTCCTTCTGGTGCAGGCTGGCGCCGGTGTCGTCGATGGCTGCAGTCACGGCTTCCGCCAGCGCGCGCTCGGCATCCTCCTGCAGCAGGGCCGTGTCGATCTGGCCCGGAATATCTCCTTCGGCCTTGCGCAGGATGTTGCGGATGCGCTTGTTGGCCGCTGCCAGCGCCTCGGCTTCCGGCAGCGCTGCGAAGATCCCGATCGCGTCCAGACGGCGGTCGAAGTCGTACAGCGAGGCCGGCTTCAGCTCGGCCACCGCGTTGAAGTGGCTGGCCGGCATGCCCTTGTCGCTGTAATAGCCCTTCAGGCGGTCGAGGATGAAGTCGTACAGCTCAGCCACGTCGGCCTGCACGTTGCGCGCGGCCAGCCCGGCATTGGCGCTGGCCAGCAGCGCGCGCAGGTCCAGCTCGAAGCCGCTTTCGATGATCGTGCGGGCCAGGCCCAGCGCGTTGCGGCGCAGGGCGAACGGGTCCTTGTTGCCGGTCGGCTTCAGGCCCGCGGCGAAACCGCCGGCCAGAGTGTCCACACGCTCGGCGATCGCCAGCACCTTGCCCAGCGGCGACAGCGCGATGTCATCGCCACCGAAGCGCGGCTGGTAGGCCTCGTCGATGGCCAGCGCCACCTCCGGCGACTCGCCACCGACCACCGCGTAGTGGCGGCCGGCGATGCCCTGCAGTTCCGGGAATTCGTTGACCATGCGCGACTGCAGGTCGTTCTTGGCCAGCTGCGCGGCACGCTTGGCCAGCACCGGGTCAGCCCCCACCTGCGCGGCGATCACCTCGGCCAGCGCCGCCACGCGCGCGACCTTGTCGGCCACGCTGCCCAGCTTGGCCTGGTAGGTCACCGTCTTCAGGCCCTCGCCCATCGCCTCCAGGCCCTGCTTCAGGTCTTCGTCGAAGAAGAACTTGGCATCGGCGAAGCGCGGGCGGATCACGCGCTCGTAGCCCTTGGCCACTTCGGCCACGTCCTTGGACTCGATGTTGGCGATGCCGATGAACTTCTCGGTCAGCTTGCCGCCGTCATCCAGCACCGGGAAGAACTTCTGGTTGATCTCCATCGTCTCGATCAACGCTTCCTGCGGTACCGCCAGGAACGCGCGCTCGAAGCTGCACAGCACTGCCGACGGCCACTCGACCAGGTTCACCACCTGCTCCAGGTTGTCCTCGGTGATCCGCGCGCTGCCACCGGCGGTGGCGGCAGCGGCTTCAACCTCGGCAACGATGCGCTGGCGACGCTCGGCCGGATCGACCAGCACGAAGGCGGCGCGCAGCGATTCGACATAGTCCTGCGGCTGGGTCAGCCACACGGTCTTGTCGTGCAGGAAGCGGTGGCCGCGGCTCATGCGGTCGGCCTTCAGGCCGAACAGTTCGGCCTCCACCACCTCACCGCCGTGCAGCAGCACCAGCCAGTGCACCGGGCGGGCGAAGCCCCAGCTGTGGTCGCCCCAGCGCATCGGCTTGGGAATGGGCATGCCGGCAATGGCCTCGCGCAGGATCTCCGGCAGCAGCGCAGCGGTGCGCGCACCCGGGGTCACCGCACGGTGCACGAAGCGCTCACCCTTGTTGTCGCTGGTCTTCTCCAGCGCGGTCCAGTCGATCCCGGCCTTGGCCGCGAAACCCTGCAGCGCCTTGGTCGGCTGGCCTTCGGCGTCCAGCGCGATGTTCAGGTACGGGCCCAGCACTTCGCTGTGCTGTTCCGGCTGTTCCAGGCCAACGCCCGGCAGCAGCACGGCCAGGCGGCGCGGGGTCGACAGCGGGCGTGCATCGCCCAGCTCCAGTTCGACGCCGCGCTTGCGCAGGCCATCGACAACACCGTCGAAGAAGGCCTGGGCCAGGCCCGGCAGCGCCTTGACCGGCAACTCTTCGGTGCCCAGTTCAATCAGCAGGGGAGACAATTGGCTCATCGGTTCGATCCTGTGGTGGGGGCGCAGCGCGCGACGCGGCCGGCGCCCCTGGGGTAGTAGGTGAAACGCGTGATGGGAGAACGGGCCGTCAGGCCTTCTTCGCGCCCGGGAAGCCCAGCTTCTCGCGCTGCTCGTAGTAGGCCTTGGCCACCGCCTGCGCCAGCGCGCGCACGCGCAGGATGTAGCGCTGGCGTTCGGTCACGCTGATCGCACGGCGCGCATCCAGCAGGTTGAAGGTGTGGCTGGCCTTCATCACCTGCTCGTAGGCCGGCAGCGGCAGGTTCACTTCCACCAGCTTCTGCGCTTCACGCTCGCAGGCGTCGAAGCGGTGGAACATTTCTTCCACGTCGGCGTATTCGAAGTTGTAGGTGCTCTGCTCCACCTCGTTCTGGTGGTAGACGTCGCCGTAGGTCACTGGCTGCCCGTCCGGGCCGTAGGTCCACACCAGGTCGTAGACGTTGTCGCAGTTCTGCAGGTACATGCACAGGCGCTCGAGACCGTAGGTGATCTCGCCCAGCACCGGCCGGCATTCCAGGCCTCCGGCCTGCTGGAAGTAGGTGAACTGGGTCACTTCCATGCCGTTGAGCCAGACTTCCCAGCCCAGGCCCCAGGCGCCCAGCGTCGGCGATTCCCAGTTGTCCTCGACAAAGCGCAGGTCGTGCACCAGCGGATCGATGCCCACCGCCTTCAGCGAATCCAGGTACAGCTGCTGGATGTTGTCCGGCGCCGGCTTCATCGCCACCTGGTACTGGTAGTAGCGCTGCAGGCGGTTCGGGTTTTCGCCGTAACGGCCATCGGTCGGACGCCGCGAGGGCTGCACGTAGGCCGCATTCCAGGTTTCCGGACCAATCGCACGCAGGAAGGTGGCCGGGTGGAACGTACCGGCGCCCACCTCCAGGTCGAGCGGCTGGATGAGCACGCAGCCCTGCTGGGCCCAGAACTGGTTCAGGGTCTGGATCAGGCCCTGGAAGGTGATCGGAACGGTCGGGGTCGCGGACATGCGGACGAGTCTTGGCCGGCAAAGGGGTGCGCTAGTATAACGGCCGACCTGCGGGGCATTCCGTACCCGGAAGGAGCAGGTGGATGGAACATCGGCTGCCCACGGGCACGCCCGGCGAGCCTGGCGCGGCACCGTTGCCGCCCGGTCGCCTGCAGTTCGAACAGGTTGCGGCGGCCCTGCTGGCCGACGGCGTGGTGGCTGCGCACGAGCGCGAGCGCATCCGTTTTTCCGCGCAGGGCGCCCGCAACGCCAGTGAAGTACATCCGCTGGTGCTGCTGTCCAACCTCAAGCTGGCCGCAAGCGACGGCGGCGACCTCAATCTGGAACGCCTCACCGAGTGGCTGGCCCAGCGCACCGGCAGCCGCTACCTGCGCATCGATCCAACCCGCGTCGACGTCGCTTCGGTCACCGCCGTGGCCTCGCACGCCTATGCCCGCCGCCATCGCTTCCTGCCTCTGGCGGTGGATGGCGAACGCGTGCTGGTGGCCACCAGCGAGCCGCTGGCACAGGAATGGCTGCGCGACCTGCAGCACCTGACCCGGCTGCGCATCGAGCTGGCGGTGGTCAATCCGCTCGACCTGCACCGTTACACCATGGAATTCTTCGGCGTCACCCGCTCGGTGCGCGGTGCCCGTGGCGACGTGCGTGGTGAGGCCAACACCACCCTGCCCAGCTTCGAGCAGCTGGTCGAACTGGGCCGTACCGGCGACGTCAATGCCGACGACCAGCACATCGTGCACATCGTCGACTGGCTGCTGCAGTACGCCTACGAACAGCGTGCGTCGGACATCCACCTGGAGCCACGCCGCGACATGGGCCGCATGCGCTTCCGCATCGACGGCGTGCTGCACAAGGTGTTCGAAGTGCCGCCGGCGGTGATGACCGCCGTGGTCAGCCGCATCAAGGTGCTGGGGCGCATGGACCTGGCCGAGCGCCGGCGCCCGCAGGATGGCCGCATCAAGACGCGCTCGCCCGGCGGCCGGGAAGTGGAAATGCGCCTGTCGACCATGCCGACTGCCTTCGGCGAGAAGTGCGTGATGCGCATCTTCGACCCGGAAGCGGCCTTCAAGAGCATCGACCAGCTCGGCTTCAGCCCGCAGGAAGCGGCCGGCTGGACCGCCCTGGTCGAGCGCCCGCACGGCATCGTGCTGGTCACCGGCCCGACCGGTTCGGGCAAGACCACCACCCTGTATTCCACCCTGAAGCGGCTGGCCACGCCGGACGTCAACGTGTGCACGGTGGAAGACCCGATCGAGATGATCGCGCCGGAATTCAACCAGATGCAGGTGCAGACCAACATCGACCTGGACTTCGCCAGCGGTGTGCGCACCCTGCTGCGGCAGGACCCGGACATCATCATGATCGGCGAGATCCGCGACCTGGAAACCGCGCAGATGGCGGTGCAGGCCTCGCTGACCGGCCACCTGGTGCTGTCCACCCTGCACACCAACGATGCGCCCTCGGCCATCACCCGCCTGCTCGACCTGGGCGTACCGCATTACCTGCTGTCATCCACCGTCAACGGCATCCTCGCCCAGCGCCTGGTGCGCACGCTGTGCCCGCACTGCAAGCAGCCGCACACCCTCGGCAGGGCCGATTGGGCGGTACTGGCTGATAGCGAAGCTGCATATCCAGATGCCGCCACGCCCTGTCGGCCGGTCGGTTGCCTGGAGTGCCGGCGCACCGGATTCCTCGGCCGCATCGGCCTGTATGAGTTGCTGCCATTGGGCTCGCGCCTGCGCGGGCTGATCCGTGCGGACATGGATCTGGCCGGTTTCAACCGTGCCGCGCGTGCTGAAGGAGTGCGAACCCTGCGCCAGGCCGGGCTTGAAAAGGTGGCACAGGGGCTGACTACAATCGAGGAAGTCCTGTCCGTACTGCCTCCCCCGGATGAATCCAGCGCCCTTCCTGATCCTTGAAACCGGCCGCCCCGTGCCGTCGCTGCGCCGTTACGGGCGCTTTCCGCACTGGATCCGGGTGGCCGCCGGCCTGGAAGAACACGAGACCGTGGTGGTCGACGTCGAGCATGGCGCCGACCTGCCCGATCCGCGCGACTTCGCCGGCGTGCTGGTGACCGGCTCGGCCGCATTCGTCACCGACCACGCCGAATGGAGCGAGCGCAGTGCCGCCTGGCTGCGACAGACCGTGCACGACGACGTGCCGGTGTTCGGCATCTGCTACGGCCACCAGCTGCTGGCCCACGCGCTGGGCGGCGAAGTGGCCTACAACCCCGCCGGGCGCGAATCGGGAACGATTGAACTGGCACTGGACCCGCAGGCCGCGCAGGACCCCTTGTTCCAGGGCCTGCCGAGCCACTTCCCGGCCCACGCCACCCATCTGCAGACCGTGCTGCGCGTGCCTGAAGGTGCCGCCGTGCTGGCACGCTCGCCGCTGGATGGCTGCCACGCCTTCCGCTGGGGCCGCCAGGCCTGGGGCGTGCAGTTCCATCCGGAATTCGCCACCCACCACATGCGCGGCTACGTGCGCGCGCGCGCCGACTGCATCGGCCGACATGGTGGTTGTGCGCGCAGCATCGAGCGCGCAGTCAGCGCCGCCCCGCTGGCCCGCCAGCTGTTGCGGCGCTTTGTCCGCCAGGCCCGGCTGTCTTCAGCCCAGCCGATGGCAAAACAGGGATAATCGGCGGCACGGGCACACCGCCCGGCCCCTCCTGTCCCTCCCCGGATGTCCATGAAAGAGATTCGCAAGCTGCCAGCCTCGGCGGGCGCCCAGTGGTTGCTGGATACGTTCTCGCTGTATCGGCGTGCGCCGCTGCAGCTGGCCCGGATCGGCCTGACCTGGCTGCTGGTGAACTGGGTGGTCACCCTGCTGGGGACGATGCTGCCCGGCACCGCCGGCCTGGCCCTGCAGATGATGACGCTGGTGATCTCACCGGTGATGTTCGGCGGCATGCTGTACGCCATGGGTGAGATCGACCAGGGCCGTCCCGGCCTGGCCACCCATCTGCTGCAGCCGATCCGCGACCGCCGTGTCAGCCACCTGCTGGTGCCGCTGGCGATCCAGGTGCTGGCCGTGCTTCTGCTCGGCGCGCTGCTGTACCTGATGATCGGCCGCGAGGGCTTCACCGCCTTCAGCGACACCATGACCAAGATGCAGGAACTCGGCCGCAGCGGGCAGCAGATCAGCCCGGAAACCGCCGCCGAACTGGTCGCCAACCTGCCGGCGCAGCGCATCGCGCTGTGGATGCTGCTGGTGTTCTGCACCGCCGTGGCCCTGACCCTGGCGATGTTCACCCAGCCGGCACTGGTGGTGTTCGACCGCCAGAGCGGCATGCACGCGCTGCGCCTGAGCCTGCAGGGCTGCATCGAGAACATCGGCGCCACCGCCGTGTTCACCGTGCTCGGCCTGATCGCCGCGTTCTGCGTCTACGTGCTGTTCGTGATCGTGGTCCAGCTCGGCATGCTGATCGGCGGCCCATTGGCGGCGGCATTCATTGCGCAGCTGGTGTTCACCACGGTGCTGATGCCGCTGTATGTCGGCGCGGTCTATGCGGCCTGGAAGCAGATGTTCGTGCATCGCGGCAGCCGCGGCGCACCGCCGGTGCCGCAGTCGCCGCCTGCCAACGACGTCTTCCACGCTTGATCGAAAAAGGGGACGGAGGGGATTAAGTCGTTTGTGGCACAAACGACTTAATCCCCTCCGTCCCCTTTTGTTTTTCAGGCAGCGGGCTTCTTGACCACCGAAGACGGTACCAGCCAGCGCGCGGCGTGGATGCCCAGTTCGTACAGCAGGCACATCGGAATCGCCAGCATCAGCTGTGACACCACATCGGGCGGAGTCAGGATCGCAGCGAGCACGAAGATGCCGACGATCGCGTAGCCGCGCCCTTCCTTGAACTGCTGCGGAGTGATCCAGCCCAGCAGCACCAGGATCACCATCGCCACCGGCAATTCGAAACTGCCGCCGAAGGCGAAGAAGATCGCCAGCACGAAATCCAGGTAGGCGTTCGCATCCGGCGTGATCGCGATCACTTCCGGGCTGAAGGTAGTGAGGAAGTGGAAGACCGCCGGCAGCACCAGGAAATAGGCGAAGGCGCAGCCGGTATAGAACAGCAGCACCGACGAGACCAGCAGCGGCATCGCCAGGCGCTTCTCGCGTGCATACAGGCCCGGCGCGACGAAGGCCCACAGCTGGTACAGCAGCCACGGCACGGCCACGAAAAGGGCCACGAAGAACGTCAGCTTCAACGGCGCGAAGAAGGCGCCGGCCGGGTTGGTGGCGATCATCGTCTGCCCGTTGGGCAACTGCGAGATCAGCGGCTCGGCCAATGCGTTGTAGAGCTTCTGGGTGAACGGCAGCAGGCCCAGCAGAACCACGCCCAGCCCCAGCAGCGCACGCACCAGGCGCGCGCGCAGTTCAACCAGGTGTTCCACCAGCGAGCTTTCGCCGAAGTCGTGTTCGCTCATGACGGGCGCTCCGTGCGGGCAGGCGCTTCGGCCGCGGCATCAGCAACGGCATCGCCTGCGGGTTCGACGGTGGTGGGCGCATTGGCAGCACCTTCCGCCGAAGCCACCACCGGCTCGGTCGCCTCCACCAGATGGGGGGGCAGTTCGGCCGGGGCGGGCGCACGCACCTGCTGCGCCAGCGTGTCGCTGTGCTGTTGCATCTGCTCGGCCTCGCGGCGCACGGCTTCACCGCTGGCACGCAGCTGGTTCTCGGTGTCCTGCATGCCCTGGCGCACGTCCTGCATCTGCCGCTTGATGTCTTCGGCCTGCAGTTCGCGTTCCAGTTCCTGCTTGACCGAATCCCATTGATTACGCGCGCGGCGCACCCACAGCCCGGCGAAGCGGGCCGCCTTGGGCAGGCGCTCAGGTCCGAGCACCACCAAGGCGACAACCGCGATCACCAGCAGTTCGCTGAAGCCGATATCAAACACCGCAACCGCTCCGGATCAACGCGCGTTGCGGTCGTGCTCGTCCTGCGCGGTGCGCGAGGCGTCCTGGCTGCGCGACTCATCGCCCAACTGTGCGTTCGGCTTGTCTTCGTCGTGCATGCCCTTCTTGAATTCCTTGACCGCCGAGCCGAGATCCTTGGCACCACTGGTCAGGCGCTTGGTGCCGAACACCAGCAGGACGATGACGAGCACGACCAACCAATGCCAGATGCTGAAACTGCCCATAAGTCGCTCGTTACGTTAGTGATCAGATTGCCGAGCATAGCGCACCGGCTGTAAGCCGGCGCGCGTGACGAAAGTCAGTTGTTGCCCAGCGTTTCAGTGCGGATTTCACCGTCATTGACCGGCTGGAAACCCTGCTGGGCCGGCGGCGGGGTCTGCGGCACGGCCTGCAACGGCGCCGTGGTCGCTTCAACCGGTGCCGCAGGTGCTGTCTGAACAGGCGCCGGGGCGGGCGCTGCAGCGGCGGCCGGACGTGGTGCGTCATGGCCACCGTTACGGTTGTTGCGCGCCGCGTAGGTGGCCTCTTCCAGGCGATCACGGAAGGCGACCACATCCATCGACGGCGAGCCTACAGCGCGGCCCTCGAAGATCATCCGCGGTGTGGTGTTGCTGCCGTAGGCGTCGAGGTTGGCGGCATCGTCGATCTGCAGGATCGCACCATCCAGGGCGACGCCTGCGAACAGGCCGCGGGCGCGCGACCACGACCAGATTTCGGCCTTCAACTGGCCATCGGTGGCGGCGGCGGCATTACGGCCCACCGGACCGGCGGCCACGCCGGCATCGGCGCCGAGGGTGAACTTGCCGTTGACGAGATTGTCCAGGCTGCGGTCGTTGCGGAACACCAGCACGACGTCGGAGGACTGCACGCCAGCCTGGAAGCCGATGCTGCCGCCGGTGAGCTTGATGAATACCGGGTTGGACCACGCACCATTGGGCATGCGCACCGACATCAGGCCGTGGCCACGGCGTCCGCCGATCACCAGACCGGCCTTGATCGTGTCGGGAATGACGATGACCGCGCGGCCTTCGTCGAGCAATTTGTCCGGAATGCCCTGTTCAGGGATTCCCTGGATTTCAGCCAGTACACGCACCGCGTTGCGGGCGCGCTGGTCTTCCTGCGGTCCGGCCATGGCCTGGCTGGACAGCAGGCTGGCGGCGATCAGCAGGGCTTGGATCGGGCGACGCATGGCAGGCTCCAGAAGTCAGTCCATAGGAAGATATAGCAAGTGACTGAAATTAGTAGTGTTGTGATGAATCCCCAATGAGCGTTGCCTGCTCATATTGGGCTCATCAATGACACCGATGCGAACCCTGCATGCCGACGTGACGATGGAATCGGCGACAATACCGCCCATGCTCGACGCACCCGATACCGCCGTACTGGCGGTCAACCTAGGCACGCCCGAGACGCCGACGGCTCCCGCTGTTCGTCGTTACCTGGCCGAATTCCTGTCCGACCCGCGCGTGGTCGCGATACCGGCACTGCTGTGGCAGCCTCTGCTGCGCGGCCTGATCCTGCCGCTGCGCAGTGGCCGTTCGGCCGCCAAGTACGCCCAGGTGTGGCTGCCGGAAGGCTCGCCGCTGATGGTCCACACCCGCCAGTTGGCGCAGGCGATGCAGACGCTGCTGCCGACGCTGCGCGTACGCCACGCGATGCGCTACGGCGAACCGGCGCTGACCACCGAGCTGGATCGGCTGGCCAGCGAGGGCGTGCGCCGCATCGTGGTCTTGCCGCTGTATCCGCAGTATTCGACCACCACCACCGCCTCGGTCGAAGACCGCGTGGATGCGTGGCAGCGCAGGAACCCGCAGGTCACCGTCAGCCTGGTGCAGGACTATTCGATCGATCCCGACTGGGTTGCCGCCGTCGCCGGCTCGATCCAGCGCTATTGGCAGCAGCAGGGTCGCGGCCAGAAGCTGATGTTCTCCTTCCATGGCATTCCGCAGCGCCTTGCCGATGCCGGCGATCCCTATCCGCAGCGCTGCGAGGCCAGTGCACGCGCGATCGCCGCGGCGCTCGGCCTGGGCGCAGACGAGTGGCAGCTGGGTTACCAGTCGCGCTTCGGCCGCGAACGCTGGCTGCAGCCCTACGCCGAACCCAGCCTGTGGGAGCTGGCCGAAGCGGGCGTAAAACAGATCGACGTAGTCTGCCCCGGGTTTGCCACCGACTGCCTGGAAACACTGGAAGAAGTCGCCATGGGCTTCACCGAAACGCTGGCCGAGCGCGGCGCGCAGATGCGCTACATCCCCTGCCTCAACGCCGAACCGGAACACGCCCGCGCATTGGCTCGGCTGGCCGTGGCCTCGCTGGCATGACCCTGCAGCCGTTTGAACTGCAGGTCGCAGGCGTCCGCGTGGCCGGCCTGCGCCGTGCGGGCGACGGGCCGCGCGTGCTGGCCCTGCACGGCTGGCTCGACAATGCGGCCAGCTTCGTACCGCTGACGCCGCATCTGCCACAACTGGACCTGGTGGCGATCGACCTGCCCGGACACGGCCACAGCGCACATCTGCCCACCGGTGCGGTGTACACGACGCCGGCGGCGATCACCCATGTACTCGATGTCGCCGACGCGCTGGGCTGGGACCGGTTCACCCTCATGGGCCATTCGATGGGTGCCGGCATCGCCAGCCTCACCGCGGCGGTCAGTGATCGCGTCGAACGCCTGGTCGCCATCGAGGCGCTCGGCGGCCTGCGCGGACCGGAAGAAGACACCGCCAGCCGTCTGCGCGAACACGTCGATGCCACCCGTGCACTCGCGCGCAAGCAGCTGCGCGTGTTCCCCGATCTGGCCGCACCAATCCGGGCGCGGATGATGACCAACCAGCTCAGCGAAGGCTGCGCGCGCCTGCTGGTCGAACGCGGTGTCGAGCCGGTCGAAGGCGGCTATCGCTGGTGCAGCGATCCGCGCCTGATGCTGCCCACTGCGATCCGTCTCAGCGAAGGCCAGATCGACAACCTGCTGCAGGCCATCAGCTGCCCGACCCAGGTGATCTACGCCACGCCTGCGCAGTCGTACTATCCCGAGCCGATGCGTAGTGAGCGCCTGCAGCACCTGCGTGATGGCCGCCTGGCGGTATTCCCCGGCAACCATCATCTGCACATGGAACACCCTGCACAGATTGCCGCGGTCATCGATGCATTCCTGAGCGGAAACGCCAACGCACGCTGACCATCGTCGGCTGCGCGCACTTCACTCTGCGCCAGTGCGGCCGATAGAACGGTAGTGGGCCCCTGCGCCCACAGCACGCAGGCCCTTTGTGCCTGCGGCTCGTTCCTGGTTCTGCAAGGAAGACCGCATGTCCCGTCTGCTGCACCGTCATCCACAGGATGTGGTCACGGTGTCTGTCCTCCGCGTCGCAGCCTGCGCCGCATTCCCCGAATTTCCCGACCCTGCCGTCGTTGCGCTCGTCCGTGCATCGCGTTGCATGGCCGCTGCCGTCCGTTGATCCAGGAGTTGCCGATGTCCATTGCGTCCTCCCGCCCGCCCGACCAGGGCCGTGTCCCTTATCTGCAACAGCTGGCACAGCGAGGCGATCGTCGCCTGCTGCTGGGCAGCGTCATATTGGCAGCGATCGGCCTTGTACTGGCCATGCGCGGTACGTCGCTGCCCGCCGCGAGCGCCGTTGCCGCTGCGGTGCTGCCAGCCGCCTGGCTGGGCTTGCGCCAGGCCGGCCAAGCCATCGCCCGTAACGGCCTGGCGGTACTGCTGTCATTGCAGTTGAGCCTGCTCTGCCATATCGCCGGGTTGAATGCTGCATTGCCGATCGCGCTGCTGCTGGGCGTGCTGCTCACCCAACGTGACCGCCTGCCGTTGTGGCTGGCCGGCGCCATCGGCGTCATTGCAGTGCTGGGGCCGTTGCTTGATGGGGCGGCCGTGCTGCCACCGCTGTTGAATGCCACTGCGCTGGCGGTGCTGACGCTGGTGCTGGGCCAGACAGCCACGCGCCTGCGTCAACAGAGCGAAGCGCTGGGCCACGGACCGCACCGCCTGGCCGCACTGGCACGCGACATCGCCACGGGCGCCGACCTCGGTGCACACAGCGATGCACGCAGCTACGCACCCGGTTCACTGGCCCATGCATTGGCCGATACCGCACGCCACGTGCAGGCGCAGCGTGGCCGCGAGGCCGAGGCGCACGCCGAGAACGCGCAGATCCGCCAGGCCCTTGATGCCTCGCGCACGGCGATGATGATCGCCGACAACGATCACGTCATCCGCTACGTCAACCGCTCGGTGGTGGCACTGCTGCGCAACCAGCAGGCCACGCTGCGCCAGGCGTTCCCCGATTTCGACGCAGAGCGGCTGGTCGGCAGCAGCATCCATCGTTTCCATGCCAACCCTGACCGCATCCGCGGCATCCTCAACGGGCTGCAGGCGACGCACAACGGCAAGGTGCGGATCGGGCCGGTGCATTTCGCGCAGGTGGTCACCCCGGTGTTCGATGCACAAGGCGCGCGCCTGGGCTTTGCGGTGGAATGGCATGACCGCACCCATGAACTGACGCTGGAGAATGCCGTTGCCGGGATTGTCGATGCCGCCGCGCACGGTGATCTCGAACAGCGCCTGCAGGCCAGCGAAGGCGCCAGCTTCCTCGACGGCCTGACAGGGGGCATCAACCAGTTGCTGGACACCCTGGGCAGCACGGTCGACGAAGTGCGGCAGATGCTCTCGGCGATGGCCAACGGCGATCTCGACCGCCGCATGCAGGGCGAGTATCACGGCGCGTTCGCCGCCATCCAGCGCGATGCCAACGCCACTGCCAGCCAGCTGGCACGCATGGTCGGGCACATCCAGCACTGCGCCACCACCATCAGCACCGCCGCCAGCGAAATTGCCGCCGGCAACGGCGCACTGTCCGAGCGCAGCGAGCGACAGGCCGCACACCTGCAGGAAACGGCCGCTTCGATGGAAGAGCTGACCGCCACCGTGCGCCAGAATGCAGCGCACGCGCGTCAGGCCAGTGAGCTGGCCGCTACCACCCAGGGCGCGGCAAGTGATGGCAACCACGCCATGCAGCGGGTGGTCGACACCATGCAGGCCATCGAAGGCGCGTCGAAGCGGATCGGCGACATTACCGGCGTGATCGACGGCATTGCCTTCCAGACCAACATCCTCGCGCTCAACGCAGCGGTTGAAGCGGCACGCGCTGGCGAGCAGGGGCGCGGGTTCGCGGTCGTCGCCAGCGAGGTCCGTGTGCTGGCGCAGCGATCGGCGGCAGCCGCCCAGGAGATCAAGGTCCTCATCGACGAGGCAGGTCGTCAGGTCGGCGAGGGCGCCCAGTTGGTCGCCGATGCCGGACAACGCATGCAGGGCATCGTCGGCGGCGTGGAGAACGTAAGCCACCTGATGCGCGAGATCTCGGCGGCATCGCAGGAGCAGTCCTCCGGTATCGAGCAGATCAACCAGACGGTGGTGCAGATGGACCAGGCCACGCAGCAGAACGCGGCCCTGGTGGAAGAAGCGACTGCAGCGGCACGGGAACTGCAGTCGCAGGCAGGCGCACTGAACCAGGCGGTATCGGTGTTCCGGCAGCGCGAGGCCGCGTTGATCGACTGAGTCGACCCTGCACCATGCTCCACCATGGAAGGCGGCGCCCGCAGGGCGCCGCCTTTTTGTTGGGCGCGGTTCGCGGCAGCGTTCGTCGGCTCAACGGGTACGAAGGCAGTCCATTCAAGGCTGCCCAGCACACGATGATGAAGGCCGAGGCACCGGCCGCTGCGGCGAAGTAAGTCCGCCTGCCGTTGAGCTGTACAAAAAGCGGCGCCCCTTGGGCGCCGCTTTTTCATGCGCGTCTGCCGACCATCTGCGTGATGCTGGCCCCCGGTGGTGCCGGCCGCTGGCCGGCAACCCATGAACCTCAAGCACCTGCACGTGGTTGCCGGCCAGCGGCCGGCACTACCGTGGTTTACGACGGAC